>JBAQZL010000110.1:0-1527 GCA_049790955.1 Acidimicrobiales bacterium | reverse complement strand
GCGTCCCGCTCGAACGTCAACTCCACGAGCGCGTGGGTGGATCCATCTTCGTTGAAAACGGAGCGAAGGCACTTGGGCAGGCGGAGATGTGGCTCGGCGCCGGTCGAGGCGCGCGACACGCCATCGTGACCCTGTGGGGAACCGGCGTAGGGGCGGCCATCTTCACCGACGGGACGCTGTATCGCGGAGCAACGTCGAGTGCAGGAGAGTGGGGTCACACCTGCGTCGTGGCCGGAGGGCACAGGTGCCGCTGCGGCAGCAGCGGCTGCCTCGAGGCGTACATCGGTGCCGAGTCGCTGCTGGAGGAGTGGCGGCGCAACGATCCTCTCGCCGTCCCCGACCTTGACGCCGACGACGAGACGTGGGCCGCCCGACTGGTCGAGGCCGCCGCTGACGGAGGGGCGACCGCCAAGACGCTGGACCTGGCGGCGAACTACTTCGGCATCGCCGCAGCCAATCTGGCGAACCTCTTCAATCCCGAGATCATCGTCATCAGCGGTTGGCTCGGGTTGGCCCTGGGACCCACGATTCTCGAGAGAATTCGCGAAGTCGTGAGCGAACAGGCGCTCGACTACACGGCAAAGAGCGTGCGCATCGAACTCGGGCGCTTTCGCGACGACGCGGTGGTTCTGGGCGCGTCAAGCCTCGTTGTCGACGAGATGCTGGAGAATGGCGGGGTCGTACCGAAGAGCGTCGTGCGAAGTCGTCCGGGGCTGCTCGCTAGACCACGCTGATCGCGGAACGGGCGAGCTCTGAGTACCATCGCCCGCTCGCCTTCACCAGGCGCTCCTGGGTCGCGAAGTCGATGTGCACAATGCCGAAGCGCTGGGAGTAGCCCCACGCCCACTCGAAGTTGTCGAAGAGCGACCAGACGAAGTAGCCGCGAACCGGCACGCCCTCGGCGCGCGCCGTCAGTGTCGCCGCGACGTGTTCTTGAATGTAGGTCAACCGTTCGGTGTCGTCGACTTCGCCGTCGACCACCTGGTCCTGGAAGGCCGCCCCGCTTTCGGTGACATAGAGCGCCTCCAGCTGGTAACGGCGATCGGCCTCGACCAGGATGTCGCGCAGTCCGTCGGGGCGAATGATCCAACCCATTGACGTGCGTGCAGCGTTCGGTTCATCGACCGAGTCGAAGCCGAGCCAGGTTGTCGGGTCGTTGCGAACGAGATAGCCCGAGTAGTAGTTCATGCCGGCGAAGTCGGGCTTGAGACGCAAACCCTCCATGTCGCTTTCGTAGTTCTTCGGCAGGTAGGGCGCGAGTCGATCTTCGATCGACGCCGGATAGCGGCCATTGATAAGCGGCTCGAGAAAGAGCGGGTAGCTGTGCCACGCGTTGGCGCGCTCGGTCGCCTCGACGTCCGCCGGTGACTCCGTCGCCGGATAGACGGCCGCGTTGTGCAGCGCGATGCCGACCTGGGACGAGGGGTACGAGGCCTTGAGCACTTGAAAGGCGGCGGCGTGGGCAAGGAGCTGGTGGTGAATGGCGTGGCCCGCTGCGTAGATGTTGCGGATCCCTGGAGCCTGCGC
>JBAQZL010000109.1:0-3452 GCA_049790955.1 Acidimicrobiales bacterium | reverse complement strand
GTGTGAGGGTGAAGAACCTCGTTGGCTCGGAGAGTCGGACCTGGCAAGCCTTGACTCGTCGCGAACGTCAAGTTCGAATGACATCACTGAATCACTCGGCCGAGCGACTGTCGCAAAGGAGGGGAGGCCATACAGCGGCCTGCGTGTGCTCGAGTTCACCCACGTCTGGGCGGGCCCCCTGTGCGGACAGCTGCTTGCTGACGCGGGAGCTGACGTTGTAAAGATCGAAAGTCACGGACACCTCGACGTTCATCGAAGGGCGGGTCCCTACGCCGAAGGCACGCCTGACATCAATGCCAGCGGCGTGTGGAACGCGCAAAATCGGGGCAAGCGCAGCATTGCTCTGAACTTGAAGGATCGTCAGGGATTGGCTATCGCCTTGGAACTCGTGTCTGCCGCCGACGTGGTGATTGATAACTTTCGACCGGGCGTGTTGAGTGGTCTCGGACTCTCTCACGAAGCGATGCTTGCACGGCGCCCAGGTCTCATTGGTGTCTCCATCAGCGGATTCGGACTTGATGAGAAGTGGCGAAACTACCCGGCATACGGTCCGACAATGGACGCAATCGCCGGACTGTCCGCCGCGACAGCTGACCCACTCGGTCGACCACAAGCCGTGAATGGTTGGCTGCCCGACGTCAGCGCCTCACTATTTGCCGCCGTCGCCATCGCCTCTGCCCTGGACAGCCCGAGCTCCGAGGGCAGATGGTTCGACATCAACGAACTTGCTTCAACGCTCGCGCTCCTACCGGAGCAGGCCGAAGTCCAGAGCGGCAGCGGGTCCGATGACTTGGTAAGAAGCAATGGCTATCCCGGCGGCGACATTTGCCATGTACTGCCGTCTAGGGGTGAAGACGAGTGGGTGGCTCTTCGACTTCCCGCACTCTTTGACGAGCGTTGGGTGGGCGCGGTGCAGGTCGTTCTTCACATGTCGCCGGACTCGGACGTTCATCGCTCGCTCGACGTCGCGTCAATCGTGAGCGTCCAGGCCGCGACGGAAGCACTGTCCCTGCTGACGAGTGACCTCGACAAGAGCGACGTGGCTCGAGCCCTGCAGCTCGCGGGATACGAGGCGGTGCCGGTCAACGCGGCGCCCGATCTGCTCAATGACCTCGAACTCACATCGCGAGACTCCTACGTCGTTCAGAAGCTGCCCGGAGGCTACGAGCTCCAGAGCTACGGCTCAGTCATTCGCTGGAATGACGAGCCGCGTCTCGCACGAGTGGCTCCTCAGTTCGGACAGCACACGCATGGAGTACTCGAGGAATGGCTCGACTACTCACGCGATCGTCTCGATGACCTCGAGGAGCAAGAAAATCTGTTTTGGTAAACCTATGAAAGGATAGAAATGTCAGAGGATTCAGTAACAGCGGCGGTCTCGCATTGGGAGTCAACAATGGAATCGCTCCCGGCGCCCATGGAAGTGTTGCGTAAAATCGACCCGTCAGCACTCGAGGCTTACACCCAGTGGCGCCAGTGGGTGCTCACCAGCCGCTCGGATGGACTCGACAAGAAGACGAAGCACTTGATCTTCTCGATTCTGGACGTGGCAGCGGGAAATGCGGAAGGCGCCGTCAACCATGGAAAGGCGGCGCGTCGCAACGGACTGGAGTCGAAGGCGTACTTAGAGGCTCTCGTACTGACCTTCATGACCGTTGGGATTGCCACGTGGGGTAGGACTGGCTACCACGTCATCCAAGAGGTGTATCCCGAAGTCTTTGATGACTAGCGATCGTTGACGACCAGATCACGGAAGGCGTAACTCACTTGTCTGGCGAGTTCATTCCTGCATGGGTGCAGCTGTACCCCCCAGAGATTGGCGCGACGAGAGCGATGGATCACGCCTCACTCCTGGACGCCTGGAAGTCTCGTGTGAGGAAGAATCCCGAGCGCGCTGCACTGCGATATTTCGACGGCGTCTTGACCGCGGCCGAAGTCGAACGAGCGTCAGACGCGCTCGCTATTGCGTTCGCGAGTCGCGGCACTCAGCGAGGCGATCGCCTAGCCATCTATCTACAAAATATCCCTCAGTATGTGTTGATTCTCTTGGCGATCTGGAAGTTAGGAGCGATCGCGGTGCCGGTGAATCCGATGTATCGACGCGCGGAGCTACGCCGTCTCATAGACGACGCTGGCGCGATTGGGATCATCTGTGCCGACACAACAGTCCCTGAGACTCTGGAGACGCTTCGAGACAGCCCAGTGCGCTGGTATATCAGCACCTCAATTTTGGATCTTCAAAGCCGAGATGATCCAAGAATCTTCTCGGATGTCGAACGCCTCGCCCCCGCACCTGACGGGGACGTTATGGCGCTTGTTCGCGAATATGACGGTGCAGCGCCGAGCGCACTCGAGATCGCCAGCGACGATATCGCCCTGCTGGTCTATACCTCGGGCACCACCGGTCGGCCCAAGGGGGCGCAGAACACGCACGGAAACGTTCTGAATGTTGCCGTCAATTTTGGGGAGTGGGCGCACTTGAGTACTGGCGACGTCGTGTTCGCACTCGCGCCGCTGTTTCACATCACCGGCGCCGTCATCAACGCGGTCGTATCGCTCATTACCGACACGACGTTGGTGTTCACTGGACGATTCAATCCCGACGTAGCCCTCGAGGCATTCGCGGAACACCGAGTGACCTACACGATCAGCTCCATCACCGTGTTCAATGCCATTCTCGAGCTGCCGCACGCGGAACCTCGGCACTTCTCCTCAGTAAAAGCGTTGTACTCGGGAGGTGCGCCGATCCCGCCGGCGACCGTCGATCGATTTAGGCGTCGTTTTGGTGTATATATCCACAATGCCTACGGCATGACCGAGACGTCGTCAGGCGTGATTGCCGTGCCACTCGGTAAAGATGCTCCGGTGCACGCTGCGAGCGGAACCTTGTCGATAGGAGTTCCGCTTCCCAACCTCATGGCACGAGTCATGGACGCGAACGGCGAAACGGTGGAAGCAGGAGGCGAAGGAGAGCTGGAGCTGTCGGGCCCGCAGGTGATTACCGGCTACTGGCGTAATGAAGAAGCGACCCAACAGACCGTGTCCGGAGGTCGACTTCGCACAGGTGACGTGGCAATCATCGATGAACAAGGATGGGTGTATCTCGTCGACCGCCTGAAGGACGTCATCAACGTCTCTGGTTTCAAGGTCTGGCCGCGGGAGGTCGAGGACGTGCTATACGAGCACCCTTCTGTACTGGAGGCTGCGGTTGTGGGCGTACCCGATGAGTATCGTGGCGAAAATGTGGTCGCATACGTGTCGCTGAAGAATGGCACCTTCGCCGATGAGCAGGAACTGGTCGGTTTCGCAAAGGAGCGATTAGCCGCGTACAAATATCCGCGGGAGATTCACATCATCGACGCGCTGCCGAAGACACTGACGGGAAAGATTCGTCGGCGCGACTTACGCGAACCGGGCGGCATCCTCGGCGCGGAGTCCAACTCATGAGCTCT
>JBAQZL010000108.1:0-1640 GCA_049790955.1 Acidimicrobiales bacterium | reverse complement strand
GCGACAACTACGAAGCGCTGTCGAAGAATGGCATTCGCCTGGAGACGCCCACCGAGACGGTGACGTTGCCGGTGCCGGTCGTCGAGCACGCGTCGTCGCTCTCACTCGAGGCCAACGACGTTGTCCTCTTGACGGTGAAGAGTCAAGACAGCCGCGGCGCGCTCGCCGATCTGGCCGCCTCGATTCCTTCCGACGTCGCCATCGTGTGCGCACAGAACGGCGTCGAGAACGAACGGGTCGCGTTGCGCTTGTTTCCCCACCTCTACGGCATGTGCGTGATGTGTCCCGCGACGCACCTGAGCCCTGGTGTGGTGCAAGCGTCGTCGTCGCCCATCACGGGTCTGCTCGACCTCGGACGCTGGCCCGAGGGAGTCGACGAACGAGCAGCCACAGTGGCTGACGCCCTGACCAATTCGACCTTCGATTCGGTGGCGCGCAGCGACATCGCTCGGTGGAAGTGGGGCAAGTTGCTGATGAACCTTGGCAACGCTGTGCAGGCGGTCTGTGGGCCGGACGATCCGGCACCAGAGCTGCACCGCCGCGTGGTGCACGAAGGGATCAAGGTGCTCGATACCGCGGGCATCTCCTTCGTCAGCCAGGAGGAAGACCTCGAACGACGAGGTGACCTGCTCACCATGCCGCCGATCGATGGCAAGGAGCGCGGGGGCGGCTCGACGTGGCAGAGCCTGGTGCGTGGCCTTGGCTCTGTCGAGACCGACTACCTGACGGGCGAGATCGTCCTCCAGGGTCGGCTGGTCGGCGTGGCCACGCCCGTCAACGAGCTGCTCCAACGTCTCGCCAACGAGCTCGCTCGTGACCGGCGCCCACCGGGCGCGTGGAGCGAGGCAGAAGTGCTCGCCCAGCTCGACGCGACAGATACCGACTAGTCGTCACAGACCGGGAAACTCGCCTGGCGCGTCCAACGCCGCCGCCTTGCCCGGTTCTCCGAGTTCGGTGTGCGCGGTCTGACGCAGCGGAATCTCCCTCATGAACCAGCTCGCCATGAACGCCACGAGGGTGATCGGGATCGCCACGACGAACACGGTCTGCAACGTGTGACTGAAGGCGTTGATGATCAAGGTCCGCTCAGCGAGGGGCAGTCGGGCGATCTGGGCAGGGTTGTCAGAGATGTTGCTACCCCCGATGTGCTTGAGCAGCGAAGCGGGGATCGTCGCGCGCAGGTGGTGGAGCAGCTCCGTATTGAAGACGGCGCCGAGTATGGCCACGCCGAACGCACCGCCGATGGTGCGAAAGAACGTGGCGTTCGCCGTTGCCGTTCCGAGCTGGGCGTGCGGCACGGAGTTCTGCACGGCGACGATGAGCACCTGCATGACGAGCCCAAGACCGAGCCCCACGATGAACATGCCGATCGCGGCGAAGCCGAACGACGAGTGCGCGCCGAGTCTCGCGAGAAACACGAATCCGACGCTCGCCACGGCGAGGCCGACGATCGGGAAGATCCTGTAGTGGCCCGTGCGCGACACGAGCTGACCACTCACGACGAAGGTGATGAGCATGCCCGCGACCATCGGGAGCAGCTCAAGACCGGACAACGTCGGCGAGGCCCCGTGGACGATCTGCAGGTAGAGGGGCAAGTACACGATCGAGCCAAACATGGTGAAACCGATGACGAAGCCGAC
>JBAQZL010000107.1:0-17148 GCA_049790955.1 Acidimicrobiales bacterium | reverse complement strand
GTTTCGCTTCTGACCGTTGCATTGGCGGATCTTGGCGCCGCGCGGATCAACGTCCTGTGGTGGGGCAAAGTGTCAACATTCGCCCTGATGACGACGTTCCCTCTCTTCTTGCTGACCTCGAATGATCATCACGCGCCGCTGTCAACGTGGCAGCACGACGCGCGCATTGCCTGCTGGATCATTGGGGGACTCGGATTAGCGCTGTCGTGGGCAGTGCTCTTTGGGTACGTGCGCCCCGCGCTGAATGCCCTTCGTGCCGGGCGGCAAGCCCGCCGGATTGTGTAAGTTGGCTCGCATGCAGACACCTAGTGACCTTCGTTATTCGAACGACCACGAATGGGCACGAGTCGACGACACCACCGTTCGTGTCGGCATCACGGACTACGCTCAAGATGCGCTTGGCGATGTCGTGTTCGTGGATCTGCCGAAGGTGGGAACGGACGTCAGCGTCGGCGGAGTGATGGGCGAAGTGGAGTCGACGAAGTCAGTGTCGGAGATCTACGCGCCCGTCAGCGGAACGATCTCCGCAGTGAACGAGTCACTCAAAACGTCGCCGGAATTTGTGAACTCTGATCCGTACGGTGACGGATGGATCTGTGAGATTACGACAAGCTCGCGCAGTGACTACGACGCACTTCTCGACGCGGCCGCGTACGAGGCGCTCACCACGAATTAGCCCAGGCGGTCAAATTCAAAGTTCACTAGTGTGAGACTCGTGAACTGTCGTCGCTGCGGAGAGATACTCAACGCCAATGCCAACTTCTGTTGGTCGTGCGGCGCACCGCAACACGAGGCCACTTCACCCGAGACGGTCGCCGTTCCTGTCGTGAGTACGCCCGACGCGATGCACCCCGACGCGAATCGGGGACCGCAGGGTGAACACCGTGACGAACTGGTGATTGCTGCGGGTCCTCAAGCCGGCACACGAATTGAGTTGGATGGTGACGTGACGACGGTCGGACGTCACGAAGCGAGCGATCTTCTTTTAGACGACGTTTCGGTCTCGCGTCACCACGCCGTGTTCACGCGCACCGCGAGTGGACGGATCACGCTGCGTGATCTCAACTCACTCAACGGAACATACGTCAACGGCAAGCGTGTCGAAGAGACGACTCTGCACTCGGCGGACGAGGTGCAGATAGGAAAATTTAAGTTGGTTTTTTGGGAGGCAACACGATGAGGGCCAATCCAGGCGTGATGCGAATCGGAGAAGTGCACGCCGAGCTGCGAAAGATGTTTCCAACGGTAGAGCTGTCGAAGATTCGCTACTACGAAGATAAGGGCCTGGTTCAACCCAGCCGGAGTCGCAAGGGATATCGCCTCTACTCCGAGCGAGACGTCGAGTGTCTGCGAGAAGCGATCCGGCTGGCCCAAGAAGAGTTCGTGCCGCTACGCGTGGTACGCCTTCGACTCATTGAGCAAGGTCTGCTCGATCCGCCGAACGCCTCAACAAATGGACGTCACGTGGCGCGTGACGCGACGGCCGGCGTCATCAGCGCACCGGCGCCGATTCCCACGTCAACGCCGCGCCCTACGCTGAGTGTTGTTGAAGCACCGGAGAACGACGATGACCAAAGTGCGCGGGTGAAAGAGTACTTCTCGACGGGCGAGCTGCTGGCGACGACGGGACTCTCACCCGAGGAGTTCAATCAGATTCACGCATTGGGTCTCGTGTCGGCTGTTTTAGTCAACGGAGAGACGTCCTTCAGCGCGCTCGACGTTCGCGTAGCCGCTCACTCCCGCGCTCTGCTGGCGCGCGGGGTCGATGCGCGCCTGCTGGGATCCCTACGTCGAGTGGCGGAGCGTGAAATCGGGGTAGTGGACGATCTCACGGCTCCACTGCGCCAAGCCGGTATCGAGTACTCGCCTGAGCAGGTGCGTGACATCACGGCCGACGTGGCGCGAGAAGTTGCCGCACTGCGCAATGTTCTTGTCGAGCGTGAACTTATCGAATACCTAGGCTCCTAGCCATCACCAATTCGGACGCACGGGTCTAGGCTGGCACCATGATTGAAGTGGTTCTCCGCGCCGTTCGCGTCGATGTGGGAACCTCAACGCCGCTGCTCTTGCTGGAAGAAGTGGGCGGTGAGCGAGTACTGCCAATCTTCATTGGCGCGCCCGAAGCGGCGGCGATTGCCTACGCGCTGCAAGGTGTGGAGTCGCCACGACCGATGTCGCACGACCTGTTGGGTCACGTCATCAGTGCGCTGGGCGCCCAAGTGTTCTCGGTTGAGATCACTGAACTCGTGGACAACACATTCTTCGCCAACCTTCGACTGGTGCGCAGCGGCGACGAAATTGTCGTGAGCTCGCGTCCGAGTGACGCGGTAGCTCTGGCCTTGCGGGTGGGTTCGCCGATTCTCGTGAGTGACGACCTCATGGCCACTGAGGGCAAGGTGATGCAACTCGCCTACGACGAAGATGACGAGGAGTACGTCGAACTCGACACCCCGAACGAGGCTGATCTCGTGGCGCAACTGCGTGAATTTCTAGACCAGGTGCGCCCCGAGGACTTTGGCACGTGAGTCGAGCCCTTAAGTCGTTAGCCATCTTCGCCGCATTTGTCGCCATTTACACCTTGAGTCGACACGTGGTGCACTCAACGACCCCCACCACAACGACCGCCCCGCACTCGACGTCCACGTCGACGACGGCGGTGACGACTACCACTCTGGCGGGCAGCACATGCCTCGCGAGCGACTTCTCTGGCGTCTACAACACCGGCGAAGGCGCCGCCGGAACCATCTACGCGTCGGTCACGATCACGAAGTCAACGGCAGGTTCGTGCACGCTGCGCGGTTGGCCGATTCTTACCTTGCAAGACCGCCTCGGGGGATTGTTGACGATCTCTCCGGTTGATGTCCCCTCGGCGGGCAATACCTTTCAGTTCCTCACGCCGACCCAGGCGAATCATGCGCCCACCACGCTCACGATCGCCCAGAACGGCACCGCCAATTTTGCTCTGGCGTACTCGGACGTGGCCGTTGGTACCGAGACCTGCGACAGTGCGGTCACCGTCAGCGTTCAGTTCATCAAAGATGGCGCCACCGTGTCGCTCACTCCGTCGTATCCCGTTCAACCTTGCGACGGCGGCCAGATCTGGGTGAGTCCCTTTTATTAAAAGCTGATCACTGGGCGAGTCGAACGAGAATTCTCCCGCGCGTCGTGCCGCCTCGAATATTGTCGATCGCCTCTTCGAGTTCATCGAGCGAAATCTCGCGATCAACGAACGTCGAGAAGTCGACGAGGTGCGCGATCTCGCCGAGCGCCCGCCAGACGCTCTTGCGCGTTTCCGTTGTCGCTTCGACGGCATCAATCCCGATGAGTGCGACGCCGCGCGTTATGAACGGGTAGACGGTTGTCGCGAGCTCGGGGCTGGCAACGAGTCCACTCGCCGCCACGGCGCATCCGTATCGAAGAGAGCGCACGATGGAAGAGAGAGTGGTACCGCCGACGCAGTCGATAGCCCCGTCCCAGAGTTCGCTGCCAAGAACTCGATCTGGCTTATCGCTGACTTCATCTCGACCAATGACGCGCGTGGCGCCGCGCGCCATGAGCCACGCGGTCTCGTCGGGTGAGCCGGTCGAGGCCACGGGCGAATAGCCCTTGACGGCGAGATAGGTGAGAGCCTGCGATCCGACGCCACCGGTGGCGCCAGTGACCAAGACATCACCGCCGACTTTTAGTCCATGGTGCTCGAGGGCGAGCACGCTCGCCATCGCCGTATATCCCGCGGTCCCGATGATGCTGGCGTCGCGCGTGGAGAGTGACGCTGGCAGCGTCGTGACGTAACGAGGTGGCGCGTAGAGCTGCTCGCCAAAACCACCGTCCCGTGCGACGCCGAGTGCGCCGCCGACGGCAACGACGGGGTCTCCGTTGCGAAAAGCGCTATCAGGTGACGTCGCCACGAACCCGGCCGCATCAACGCCGCCGACGAGTGTCTCGACGCGACGGACTCTGGACGGTGAACTGGCCACCATGGCGTCTTTGAAGTTGACGCTGGAGTACTCGACATCAATGAGGACGTCTGACTCGTCGCGAGGTGCCGGGGTGGCGTCGCGTTCGCCCAGTGTCAACTCACCGGAGGCGTCACTGACGACGAAGGCTCGCACGATCAAACCTTAGGCAGTGTCGTGAAGCTCCTCGCGAAACCAATACGATGCCCATTGTGCCTCGTATCGAACTGAACGACCATCTGACCTGGGTAAAGCTCCCGAAGAAAAAGGGCAAGACGGTCGTCCTCTTGCACGGAGGCCTCAGTCAGAGCTCCAGTTTGTTGCAGACTCTGGGCCCACGGCTTCACAATTCGTTTGAATTGGCGGCGTTCGATCGCCGGGGTCACGGTAAGACGTCCGACACCGATGAGCCATTTAGCTACGACTCGATGGCCGACGAGACGATTGCCTTCATCGAACTACTCGATCGACGCGTCTATGTTCTCGGTCACAGCGACGGCGCCAACGTGGCCCTCCTGGTGGCGTTGCGTCGACCCGACTTGCTGCGCCGGGTCGCGTTGGTCGGGTCGAACTTCCACCACGACGGCCTTGTGCCGATGAACGACTTCACCCCCGAGAGTGAAGGTTTCGCGGAATTCGCGGTGGAGTTCGCCCGTGATTCGCCCGACGGCGTCGAACACGCGGC
The DNA here is from genome assembly GCA_049790955.1 of Acidimicrobiales bacterium. Classification (GTDB taxonomy): domain Bacteria; phylum Actinomycetota; class Acidimicrobiia; order Acidimicrobiales; family RAAP-2; genus RAAP-2. Next base: position 12,507 of record JBAQZL010000107.1, on the reverse strand, counting down.
CGCCGTGGTCGAGAAGTCCTTGAACCTCGTGAAGAACGAACCGACGTTGACGGTCGATGAGTTGCGCGTGGTGACGACGCCCGTTCTGGTGATGACGGGTGATGATGACGTGGCGCGACTTGATCACTCGGTTGCGATGTACGAGGCCCTGCCCGAAGCCCAGTTCGCGGTCATTCCTGGCGCATCGCACAACGTCCTGAAGGAGCAGACCAAGCTCTGCCTGGACATCATCGAGCGCTTCTTCCTCGGGCCGATTCCGCCCGTGACGCGATCACCACTTCGACGGGCCGCGTCTGACCTCACGCCCTAGACAAAACAGGTCTCAGGTCAGGACCATCGGTAGACTCGGCACAATGTTGGCGGTTCCGTTCCGCGCGCGCGAGCGCTTCATGTCGTGGTGGACGTCGCTCAATCATCTCACCGGTGACGGACTCCTGTACCTACTGGCGGCGGGATTTGCGATTGTGCTCGGATGGAGGTCCACGCAGCCCGCGCAGTGGCAGTGGGGATACCTCGCGGTCGGTCCGTACTTCGCCGTGGCTCTCGTGGCGTTCATCCTTGCCCGACGAGTCGTACGTCGCGAGTTCGTTGCGCGCCTCGTACTGTTGTGCGTGGTCGTTGTCGGAGCGGTCTTTGTGCCACTCGGGCTGGAGTCGCATTGGCGCCACGCGCAGCCCGAAGTCGGCGTCATTACGCGAGCCGGCCAAGCTCTGAGCAAGGGCAAGGACCCGTACCACGCGTACACCCTGGACGGCAAGGTCGTTGGCGAGATTCACGGACTGCCGACTTTTGAATCGTTCTTTCCGTACTTTCCCTTGATGGGGGTCTTCGGTTTGCCATCCGCCGAGACGCACAAAGGCAAAGGTCTCACCGACGCGCGCATCATCATGACGCTCATGACACTCATCGTGAGCGGTTGGGCCCTCTTCTTACTGCGAGTGTCACGTGAGCAAAAGATCCGCGTGGCGCAGATTCTCATTGCGCTACCCACGGGGGCTCTCTTTTTCTCGACCGGCGGAGACGATATGCCGATCCTGGCGCTGATCTTGCTCGCGGTCGCCGCGTTGCAACGTCGCCAATCAAATCTTGCGGGAATCAGCCTGGGTCTAGCGGCCGCGATGAAGCTCACGGCGTGGCCCATGGCGGCGGGGGCGTTGTTGGTTACGCGCAACCGCGAGGGCCGCTCAACCTGGAAGCAAGTCCTCGCATGGGTGGCCGCGATCGTGGTCGTAACGACGGTTCCTTTTGCTATTCGCGCGCCGCTCGCCTTCATGTCGAACGTCTTTGCCTTTCCGCTTGGACTAGCGGGCGTGGCGTCGCCGGCCGCGAGTGCCCTCCCCGGTCACATCCTCACGACGTGGTTGCCGGCTCTCGATCACGTGCTGGCCCCCGTCTCGCTCTTGATTGGCGGGTACTTCGCGACGAAGTACATTCGTCGCAACCGGCCTCTGACGCTGTCGCAGATGCTCGGACTGCTCTCGATTGTCTTTCTCGGATTGATCTGCGTGGCGAGTGCGACGCGGGTGGGCTACGTGATCTATCCGCTCAATCTCTGGCTCTGGTCCTCGGTGACGCAAGAAGCGCCGGTGCCGGTGGAAGAACTCGTCGCGACGACGTAGTTACACCGTGTCGGAATTTTGGTAGATCGTAAATGTCCAGTCGATGTACGTCGGCGTGGACTTGTAAACCGTGATGCCAGCTTCCCAATAGAAACCGTCATCGCCTGCCTTTTGAAAGAGCGACTGAGGTTTGCCACTGCTTGAACCGCGTGAGAAGAGACTCCAGCCTCGCGCTTCTAGTTGGGTGTCAAAGAACTTAATGATGGAACCCGAGTTGGTGCCGGTGGTTCTCATCGGCTCGTAGCAGTCGTATTCTCCAGCTCCGAGGTCGGGAGTGTTCGCGCCCGGGCGTGCCACCGTGTTGACGGGCACGATGAAGACGCTGTCGATGTTGCTCGGAACCTCTTCACTCTGGAGGCAGTACTTGAGTGCCGGACCAGCCGAGGTATCACGCGAGAGTCCTCCCACGACGGTAGGAATGGTCGTTGGTACTGTGACGACGCCTTTGTTGGTGGCGAAGTCGACAAGCATAAAAACACCAAGCATGACAACCGCGAGGCCGAGAATCACACCCGCCGGCCAAAGACTGGTCGTGGTTGTTAACGGCGGTCGCGGCGCGGGGGGCACCTCGGGAACATCACTCACTCACCCCATCCTAAGTGATCGATCGGACCGCGCCCTTCGCCCAAGCGCCACCGCGATGCGCTGGTGAGCGCGGCGAGGACAAAGGATTTCGCGTCGCGCGTGGCGTCGGGGACGTTACGACCGAGCGCGAGACCGGCGGCAATGGCGGACGACAACGAACAGCCCGTGCCGTGGTCGTTCGTCGTTTCGACGCGCGGGGCATCTAAGACGAAGAGTTCGTCTCGACTCAGCAACATGTCTGGCGATCGTTCGGGGTGGGTCGAGTTGCGAAGGTGACCACCCTTGACGAGGACGTACTGCGGGCCGGTGGCCAAGATCTGACGCGCAAGGTCTGTCAGGTCGTCAAGGTTCGTGATGTCGCGGACGTCGACGCCGCAGAGCACGGCTGCTTCATGCAAGTTCGGAGTCACGATCTCGGCGAATGGGAAGAGCGCCTCGCGATACGCCTCGATGCCGCCTTCGCTCATGAGGACGTCGCCACTAGTGGCGACGAGGACGGGATCGACCACAAGATGGGGGAGTAGTCCTTCACTGGCCAGCGCGCCAACTTTCCTGACGGTACTGGCGCGTGCGAGCATGCCCGTCTTGGTGGCGCGCACGTCGAAGTCTGTCGTAACGGCGCGTACCTGTGCCTCGACGACGTCGGGATCGATCTCTGCGATGGCGGTGACCCCGAGGGTGTTTTGAGCCGTCACTGCGGTGAGCGCGGTGGTCGCGAAGACGCCGAAGGCGTTGAACGAACGAATGTCGGCTTGAATACCCGCTCCGCCACCTGAGTCCGAGCCCGCAATGGAAAGGGCGACGACGGGCTGCACCCTCTAACCCTAACGAAGCAAAGTGACCGATACGCTGGGTCCCGTGGGAGACCTCTTTAGCGTCGGTTCGTTCACATCGACCTCGCGACTCATTGTTGGGACGGGTGGCTTTCGCTCGCTCGATGTGCTCGAAGCCTCCCTTCGCGCCTCGGAGTCGACCATCGCAACCGTGGCGCTTCGCCGCGTCGACCCCAATGTCGAAGGTTCCATTTACGATCTATTGGCGGGACTCAACGTGAGCCTGTTGCCCAACACGGCGGGCTGCTACAGCGCCGCAGAGGCCATCAAGGTCGCCGAACTTGCGCGCGAGGCCTTCGCGACTCCCCTCATCAAGTTGGAAGTGATCGGCGACGATCTGACCCTCCTGCCCGACACGACGGAGACGTTGGTCGCGGCCGAAGAACTCGTGCGACGAGGTTTCGAGGTCTGGGCCTACACATCGGATGACCTCATTGTGGCCCAGCGCCTCGAGCAACTGGGTTGCGTCGCGGTGATGCCGCTCGGTTCGCCCATTGGTTCGGGACTTGGTATTCGTAATCCTCACGCCATCTCTCTCATCACGGAACGTGCCAGCGTGCCCATCATCCTGGACGCAGGCGTTGGCACCGCCTCGGACGCGGCTCTCGCCATGGAGCTCGGTTGTGACGGCGTTCTTGCGGCCTCAGCTATGAACCGGGCGCTCGAGCCGGTCTTGATGGCCGAAGCTCTGCGCGACGCGGTGCGCGCGGGATATCTGGCCCGACGCGCGGGCCGTATTCCCACGCGTTTGCACGCCGAAGCATCCTCTCCGGCGCTCGGCAGGCCGGATTTATTTGCCATTTAGGTATTCCCGTAGTTACACTGATGTAGTCCATCGAGCTAGTCTGGACACACCTCGGTCGGGAGGCTGTACGTATGACGGAGAACTCAACTTTCGGATTTAGCGGACCGACGGTCTGTCGCCTCACCGGGGTGACGTATCGCCAGTTGGACTATTGGGCGCGCACGGGTCTTGTGACGCCGTCGATTACTCCCGCCACCGGTAGCGGTTCGAAGCGGTCGTATTCCTACGGGGATGTTCTCGAAGTCAAAGTCATCAAATCGCTATTGGACTCAGGTGTCTCGCTCGTACGAGCTCGCCAGGCTGTTGAATGTCTTCGCTCCTCGTTGGGCGCCGACCTCGCCGCGAGCAGTTTGGTGCTTTCGGACGCTGGATCGGTCCTCACTCAAAACGACGGTGAACTTGTCGACCTCCTCCGTGGTGGTCAAGGCGTGTTTAACATCGTTCCCCTCGCCAACTTGGACGCCGAACTGCGATCCACTATTCGCGAATCAGAACTCTCACCGTCGGAGAAGGGGGCCGCCACGGCGTGACGTCTCCGTCAAGGAGCGACGACTCGCGTCGTCGCCATCCGAGCGTGGTACCCAGCATCCCTCAATCCTTCGCCCACCCGAGCGAACAACTCTTCTCGCAGCTTCTGACCCTCTACGGATTCCAGTGGATCTACGAACCCCTGGAGTTTCCCCTGTATTGGAACGATCAAGGGGTGCCCATTCGGGGATTTCGTCCGGACTTCTTTCTACCCGAGCGTCGGCTGTTCATTGAGTTGACGGTTCTCGAGCAGCGCCTAACGACGAAGAAAAACCGCAAGGTACGCCGATTCCGCGATCTCTATCCCGAGATCCCTCTCCTCGTGGTGTACCAGCGAGACTTTCACCAGCTCCTTCGTCAGCACGACCTGCGTAGTGTGGACGGTCGAGCCGCCTAAGGAGTTCTGTTGGATCGCCGTCCCTATCTTTATGACCTACACGTCGAACTCGGCGCGAAAATCGTCCCCTTCGGTGGCTGGGAGATGCCGCTGCAGTACGCGACCGGTACCGTGGCGGAACACCTCGCCTGTCGTCACGACGCGGTTGTCTTTGATGTCAGTCACCTCGGTACTGTCCGATGTGACGGCCCCGAGATGTTTGATGCCTTGCAGTCCACTCTGACCAACGATCTCAACAAGGTTGACCCGGGACGGGCCCAGTACACCCACCTCTTGAACGAAGACGGATTTGTGGTCGATGACATCATCGTGTGGTGGGTCGGAGCCAACGAGTTCGACGTCATGCCCAACGCGTCCAATACCGAAGGCGTGACCTCGGCCCTGCCGGGCCGTGACGTCACGGACCAACGTTGCGTGTTAGCGGTTCAAGGTCCGAACGCTCGGGAGAAGGCCGGAAACGTCGACCCCCGGTTCGCCAGCGTCGGACGATTTCGCGTGGAGCGCTTTGACTTCCACGGTGTCGAGGTTCGCGTCGCCGGAACGGGGTACACGGGCGAAGCGGGTCTCGAGATCGCGGCACCCAACGAAGTGGCCGAGGAGATCTTTCGCGCCCTCGTCGCGGCCAGCATCACGCCCGCCGGACTCGGCGCCCGCGACACCTTGCGTTTGGAAGCAGCTCTGCCTCTTTATGGCCACGAACTCACGTTGGAGTCGACAACGCTAGAAGCGGGACTCGGCTGGGTGCTCGGTTGGAAGAAGGAAACGTTCCGCGGACGCGTGGCCGTGGAGCACGAGCGCGAGCGTGGCGTCACTCGGCTTCTCACCGGAATTGCTACCCCTGATCGACAGCCGCTGCGCGACGGCGCCGACGTCTTAGTCGAAGGGGATCCGGTGGGCACGTTGAGTTCGGGCAACTATTCCCCGGTGCTCGGGCACGGTATCGGCATGGGCCTCTTAGAACCGGGACTGGCGCCCGGCCAGCCCGTCACGATCATGTTGCGCGGTCGAGAGATTGACGCGAGCGTGACGGCGTTACCATTCGTCCAAAAGGAGTCGTAGTGGCTGACTATCTGCCGCACACCAGTGACGACGTCGAGTCGATGCTTGAGTTTCTCGGCATGAGTTCACTCGACGACCTCTTCGCCCACATCCCGAGCGCCGTACGACTAGCCAACGGACTTGACATCGAACCTGGGCTCAGCGAGCCCGACGTGGCGGCAATCTTCGCGGGCTACTCGCGCGCGAACGAGGCTCGCGCAACCACCATGACGTGTTACGCGGGCGGGGGAGCGTACGACCACGAAGTACCGGCCGTCGTGAAGGCGCTCGCCAGCCGTTCGGAGTTCGTGACCGCCTACACGCCCTACCAGCCCGAAGTTGCCCAAGGTGTTCTTCAGGCGATCTTCGAATACCAGACCCTGGTCGCGCGACTTAGCGGACTGCCGATCCCGAACGCGTCGCTCTACGACGCGGCGACCGCACTCGTCGAGGCGCTCAACATGGCCCACGGTGCGACGGACCGACAGAAGATGGTCATCTCGTCGGGAATTCACCCGCACTGGCGTGCGGTGGCGCGAACATTCGCTCACGGCACCGGGCACGAGATCGTGGAAGTGCCGCTTCGAAACGGCGTCACCGATTGGGACAGCGTCGATGTGACGGGAGCCGCCGCGATTGTGGCGGGATACCCGAACTATTTAGGCGTGTTGGAGGATCTGTCGGTAGCGAAGGCTCTGGCCACGCGTGAAGACGCGTTGTTCATCGTTGGTGCGGATCCGGTGGCGGCCGGTGTGTTGAAGTCAGCCGGTCAGTGGGGCGCGGACGTGTTCGTTGGTGAGGGTCAAGCCTTTGGCACACCACTCTCTTTCGGTGGCCCGTACCTGGGGCTTTTCGCCTGCAGCGAGGCCCAAGTGCGCCGACTGCCAGGTCGCATTGTCGGCGAGACGGTCGACTCCAGCGATCGACGGGCGTTCGTGACGACCCTTCGCGCGAGAGAGCAAGATATTCGCCGCGAAAAGGCAACCTCGAACGTCTGCACAAACCAGACACTGATGGCGGTGACCGCGGCCATACAACTCGGCTGGCTCGGTACATACGGACTGCGTGAGATTGCGACGCGCTGTGCGCAAGGCGCGCATTACCTTCACGATCAACTCCTGGGACTTGACGGCGTGAGCACAGTCTCTGACCAACCGTTCTTTCGCGAGTTTGCGCTTCGGCTTTCGCAGCCCGCGACTCTCGTGGTCGAACTCATGGCAAAGCAAGGCGTACTCGCCGGGCTGGCGGTGAGCGATCTCTGCGCCGGAGCGGATCCCTCGATCGACAGTGAGATTGAGAATGTCTTACTCGTCACGGTTACCGAACGGCGCACGAAAGAAGAACTCGATCACTACGTCAGCGCCCTGAAGGAGGTGTTGGCATGAGCAAAGCCCCCTCTCCGGGTGGTCGCGCGGCCTCGGCACCGATCATGGGTCACGAGAGTGAGCCCACCCTCTTCGAGATGTCCGTACCGGACCGATCGGCCTATCAACTGCGCACCACTGGCGTACCCGCGCTCGCGCTCGACGAACTCGTGCCGCGCGCTCATCTGAACGAGGACGTCGTGGCGATCGCGGAAGTCTCCGAGCGAGATCTGGTGGCTCACTTCACGCGACTCTCGCACCGACAGTTTTCGGTGGACCTGGGAATGTACCCCCTGGGATCGTGCACCATGAAGTACAACCCCAAGTTCTGCGACGCCATTGCGAACGATCCGGGCCTCAGCGCCGTGCATCCTGGCGCGCCGGCATCGCTCAGCCAGGGCTGGCTCGAAATCATGGTGACCTTGGAAGAGAAGCTCTGCGCCATCGCGGGCATGAGCGCCGCCACGTTGCAGCCGGCCGCCGGAGCCGCGGGCGAGCTGACGGGTCTTTTGCTGATGAGGGCATTTCACGAAGCCAACGGCGATGACCGTCGACGTGTCCTCATTCCTGACTCGGCTCACGGCACCAACCCGGCCTCCGTCACCCTCGGCGGTTATGAGGTCACGACCGTGCCGTCGAACGACCGCGGGCTCGTTGACCTCGACGCTTTGAAGGCGGCCCTTGGCCCAGACGTGGCGGGAATCATGTTGACCAACCCCAACACCGTCGGACTCTTCGAAGAAGAGATCATCGATATTGCGCGCGCGGTCCACGACGTCGGGGGACTTCTTTACTACGACGGCGCGAATCTCAACGCAATTCTCGGTGCGGTGCGCCCGGGCGACATGGGCTTCGACATTGTCCACATGAACCTGCATAAGACCTTCGCAACCCCTCACGGTGGTGGCGGACCGGGGGCGGGACCCGTCGCGGTCGCGAAGCGACTCGTCGACTTTCTTCCGGGACCCAGGGCCACCCGCATGCCCGATGGTTCCTTCGATTGGGTCGCGCCGGAGCGCTCTATTGGGCGGGTCCACGGATGGCACGGCAACTCGTTGGTGCTTGCGCGCGCGCTGTCGTACATCGACGTGCACGGCGGCGACGGCCTCACACGAGTCGCTCAACACGCTGTCTTGAACGCCAACTGGTTGCGCCATCGGCTTCGTGCAATTCTGCCCGCCGCCTATGACCGCGTCTGCATGCACGAGTGCACGTTGAAGGCAACGGAGCTCAAGGCGAAGTTTGGCGTCCGTGGTCTTGACGTCGCGAAGGCTCTTCTCGAGGAAGGTTTTCACGCGCCGACGGTCTACTTCCCACTCATCGTCGAGGAAGCTCTGATGTTCGAGCCGACCGAGACCGAGAGCGTGCAGACGCTCGAAGCTCTGGCCCAGGCAATCGAACGCATTGCCCAACGAGCGCAGGACGACCCCGAATCACTGCATCGCGCACCACAGAGCACTCCCGTGTCGCGAGTGGACGAGGCGCGCGCCGCTAGGCACCTCATCGCCACCGCCGACGCTGAGCGCTGACGCGCGTCGTGATTAATGGTCTGCTCTTCCTTGAGTCAAGGACTGGAGAGGACGCGCGAGGGGTGGTTCGCGAGTTCTATCGTCACTCGTCGAGTACCGCCATTGGTCTGCCCGTTCCCGTAGCGGGCTGGGCGCAACTCAACGTGACGGAGTCTCATTTGGGAGCCGTCCGTGGTCTGCACGCGGAGGGCACCGACAAGCTCGTGGGCATCGTGTCGGGCCAAGGCTTTGGTGCGTGGGTGGATGCTCGACCCGGTTCGTCTACCTTCGGAGAAGTCGTGACGGCGACTTTGGAGATTGGCACCCAGGTCTACGTCCCGGCCGGAGTGTTAAACGGCTGGCAGGCTCTTACGGAGCCGGCTCAGTATCTCTATTGTTTCTCGCGCGAATGGGTAGTCGACATGGGCGGAGTGTTCGTAACCCCACTCGACTCAACGCTCAACATCCCGTGGCCGATTTCGATTGACCCCGCTGATCGAGCTCAACTTTCCTCGAAGGATGAAGCAGCCCCGGATTGGAAAACGGTCCGTGAATCGTTACTTCAGGTCTTGGCGATCCAAGTAACGACCGAAGGTATTTCTTCATCGACCGCGGCGGACGAGCCCTCGTAAACGACAACGTCAAACCGCCTTTCATTACTATCGACGGGATGCGGCGTCGAACCATTCCTTTTCTCTTGGTCGCCGGGATGAGCCTTCTCGCCGTCGCCTCGGCCGTGTTGTCGATCAATACCGCCGGGCACGGTCTCTCGTCAAAGAAACATGCCTCGCACGTACGCGTGCCGATTGGCTCTCCGCAGTATGGCTTCGGGGGCTATCAGCTGTATTCCGTCGATCCGGTTACGAGTCTGAGCGGCGAGTGGACGGTGCCCACAATCGCTGCAACGTCGAGTTCGGGGGACGCATCGACGTGGATTGGCGCCGAGGCTCAAAACGGAGCATTCGCGCAAATCGGGACGGTGGAAAATCGTGGCGGCGGAGATCAGTACTACGGGTTCTGGAGTGACGTGCCCCAGGGGTTCCATCCGCGCCGCGTGATCAACGTCAAGCCGGGCGACGTGGTGGAGGCGCGCATGACTATGGAATCCTCCGGCTGGGCCTTGACTCTGGATGACCTGACGTCGAAAGACTCTCGCACGATTCATTCTCACTACGGATCGAGCGATCGATTCAACGCGCCCGATTGGCTTCAGGAAAACCCGGTATATAGCCAGTTCGTTCACACGAACTACCCCACCCTCTCTACCGTCACTTTCGAGAAGATGACACTGAACAACGCGATACCAAAATTCGAGTTTCAATATGCGGAGACGCTCTCGACACAGAACGACACCTTCTTCGTGCCCACGCATGTGAAGCACGATCAGTTTTCCTTGGTGCCAGCTAGCGGTAGCGCCCTCACCTTTCTCTCCGACGTCTACATCGAAGACGAACTCAGCGCCGCGTTCTTCGAAAGTGCCACCCAGGAAATAGTTCCGGGCAACATAAATACCAACGCCTACCTCGCGGGTCTCAGTTTTGAGCTACCAATTCTGCAATCTCAAAGCTGGCCGAAGTTTGTAGCGAAGGCCATTTCTCATTACATCGCTAACCAAAAGCATCTCGAAACCTACGTGCAGGCTTGGCTTCAGGAGTCTCTCAACGAGCGCCGCGCTGATCTGTCGAAGGTGGCGGACGAACTTATTAAGGCTGACGGTGTCGCCGACAGGGTTCGGTCAAAACTAGGTCTACCCCCGGTCTACGTGGGCTTCTGATTGCAAGAGATACCAAAGGACGCCAGTCACTACAGTCAACGAAGTGAGGAACGACGTAGATATCAAGCGTGTTTTTAGGAGGCGAAGTCGTGTGTTCGTCGGATTGGCGTCCGCTTTGGTCGCGATTGGCGGTGTAGTCTTCGCTGCTTTTCCCGCGAGTGCAGAATCTAGTGACGGCTTTTTCGGACCCTCCCGTTTCACGGCGCCGCCGCTCACCTACGCGAGAGGTGACAATCCCAAATCCTTGGCCTTCGGCACACCAGTCTCTTTATCGGGTCCGCCATCGTCCTCTGTCCGCAATCATCTGGACAGCTTTCAGGCATCGCAATTCATAGGCAATGTTGGTTGGGCTATTGCAAATCTCGGTCAAAGCGGGAATGGTTTCGAGTACCCCCTGTACTCCACCAATCACGGCAAGAGTTGGACCACCGACGGCCCGTACTTTCACGGACCATGGGCCGACGCTCCTGCCTGGGTCGGTTCGCTTCAGGCCTACTCCGCGACCTTCGCAGTTGCGTATTCCCAGGGAGGACAGACCCTTTACGCCACGGATGACGGGGGTCGCCACTGGTACTCCGTCCTCGCCTTTAGCTCCATCGTCAGTGTTGCTCACACCATGACTACGAACAGAACTTCTGCGACTGGAACTATTCGAGTCGCCGTATCGAAAACCGGCAACGCTCCAGCAAAGTACGTATTCACGTCAAGCGACGGTGGCCGTAGATGGGTGCGACACGCCGCACCACATTCTCCAACCGAAGGCGCCCGGGCAAGTGGTTACGGTCTGATCGTTGGCGACGTACGACCTTGTACAGCGAAGCGGTTCGACGCACAACCAGACGAGCCGCTCATCGTCATTGCGACAAGGAACAACAAGACCTACGTGACGTACAACGTGTCGGCGGATCCAGGGACAACCTGGTACCACTTTGACGTGCCAACGGGGCACTACACCTTGTCGACTACGTGGTGGGGGTCAAAGGACTACCACGTCCTGGTTGAGTTCGGAAAGACGTCCAAGGTGAATATGGACGTTTCCTGCGCCACATTCTCCACCTAGAGGAAACCGTCAGTATTCTCCACGAATCGGATAACGCGTCTACGGCGATAGAAAGCGTGCGTCGCTTGTACCATCGGTGACGTGAGCGACCTCAAGGTGCACCAGGGAACCTGGGGGAACGACGGACACGGCATCCCGGGCGCCAACCCGAGCCACGCGGGTCGGGTTGGCAAGATTGCCGCGGCGGTGGTGTTGGTCGTTGGGATCGGTACGTTTGTCCTCCTTACGCGCGGTCCCGCGCCAAACAAGACGGCCACTCAGTACATTGCCGACGTGGCGAAAGAAGACGTGATGCAGCCCCAACTCGATCAAGCTCTTCACACCAGTCCCGCCGATTCGTCGAACATTGTTCACGGTCTCGCCCAGACACTTGTGAAGGAGGACCGACGTCTCTCGACAGGGCACTGGCCCACCCGCGTCAACAGAGATATAGACAGTCTCGTGGCGACCAATCAACGAGAGGTCGCGATCCTGAACAAATACGCGTCCGCATCGTCATCCGAACGAGCCACGCTCTTGAAGCGGGAGAACAATGACGCGAGCAGAGGGGCTTACTACGGCAGGCAAATTCGCGCTGCGCTGGGGGCCGGTCCCGCCAGTAGTTAAATCCAGGAGAACTAGAGGATCTCGTCTTCGACGTTGATTCGCCGCAGGACAATACGTAAAAGCCGCGCAAGTTCTTGTTGCTCAGCATCACTGAGTGAGCTGACGGCCAGAGTCTCGTGGCGATTGAACTCGGGAAACACACGCTCGATGAGGCGTTCACCTGCCTTGGAAAGACCGATTGAGACTCGTCGCCGGTCGTCACGGTGAGGGATGCGTCGAATGAGCTTTCGTCCCTGAAGAGTTTTCATGACACCGGTCAACGTGCCCTTCGTGATTCCCGCTTCCGCTGCCACATGGCCCGTTTCCTGGTTGCCCCAGATCCAGAGAACCCACAGCACCGTGAACGCTACCCAGCTGAGGTCGTACTGTGCCAAAAGCTCGCGCTCCATG
>JBAQZL010000106.1:0-5349 GCA_049790955.1 Acidimicrobiales bacterium | reverse complement strand
GCCACGGGTGGCACTGGTCCCACGGGTGCCGCAGGTCCCACCGGTTCAGCGGGTGCCACTGGTTCCGCGGGTGCCACTGGTTCCGCGGGTGCCACTGGTTCCGTGGGCGCTACTGGTGCAAAGGGTGACACCGGTGCCACCGGACCAAGCGGTTCCTCTGGCGCCAACGGATCCAACGGAACCAATGGCGCAACTGGTCCTACCGGCCCATCGACTGCGGGAAGCACTGGCCTGGACGTCATAATCGAGACGGCAACGGGCTCAGGCACTGCTTCGGTTACGTGCCCGGCAGGTGAACCAATTGCACTCGGCGGTGGTTTCAATAACGGCGACAGCAGCGCCACGGGCGGTCACATGGAGTACTCGTACCCGACCGGAACTGTTGGAGGAGCTGCGACCGGCTGGACAGCGCACGACAACGACGGCACGAGCATCACTGTCTACGCGCTGTGTTCGAAGTAGGGAGTCGCGAAGGTCGTTCATAGGTCGTAAGTAGTGCGAAAGGGAGGTCCTCCTGGACCTCCCTTTCGACGTTTCTCGACTCGTTTTCGGCTCGGCTATTACCACTACTGTTACCACCGCTGATGGTCATTCAGCCCCGCTGAGTACCGCCCGTTGAATGGCATGGGCGGTGGAATCCAGCGCCGCCCTGGCCGTGTCGGCGTGGTCGGCCCGAGCGAAGAGGCGGGACACCATCAGACGACGCTGCCGCAATCGACAAATGCGGGTATTCGGAGGCGATCCAATCTGCCCGAGGCCGAGTCCGCAGAGATCGAATGAACCCCTACCGCTGCAATCAGTCGACGCTTCCCTCAAAGTGACGCAATAATCACTATGCTCGGTCTAAGTTTCGGAATTCTTCACCCCGCGATCAGACGATATAGTGGAGACGATCTAGTGCCAATCACAACGTCCGTCACCTGCGTTCTCGCCGCAAAGAAGCCGAATCTCCGCAACGCCCTTGGTGATCCTTGGCTACCACAACTTATTTGCCTGCCCTTGACAATCGCCCATGAATGACCCCGAAAAGCGTTAGTTGAGAAATGTCCACGGCCAATACCTCGCAGGCGCGACTTCAGCAAACCATTGAGGTATCTGTGGTGATTCCTTGCCTAAACGAGGAGCGGTCGATTGGCGCATGCGTGAAGCAGTCCGTCGAGATGCTCAAAAAAGCTGGGATCGTTGGTGAAGTGGTAGTGGCGGACAACGGATCAACCGATAGATCCGCTGAGATAGCCACAAGCCAAGGCGCAAGAGTCGTATCCGTGCCTGAGCGCGGGTATGGCAGCGCAATTCGCGGTGGAATCGAAGCATCGCAAGGTGAGTTCATCGTGCTCGGCGACGCCGACGGACAGCACGACTTCAGCATGTTTCCAAAATTCGTCGCGAAGCTTCGCGAGGGATTCGACGTCGTCATCGGCAATCGCTTTGCCGGAGACTTGAGGCCAGGATCGATGACGTGGAGCCATCGATACATCGGTAATCCCCTCCTGTCGGGGACTCTTCGTTTGCTGTTCCACCCTCGAGTTCACGACGCACAGTCGGGTTTTCGGGCCCTCACGCGAACGGCCTACTTCGAGATGGATCTTCGAACAACGGGCTTTGAGCTGTGCCCAGAGATGGTGATCAAGGCGGTTCGCCAGGGTCTTCGAATGACCGAACTTCCGGTAACCACCCTGCCTGACGAAAGAGACCGACCTCCGCATTTGCGAACGGTTCCGGACGGTTGGCGACACCTGAGTTTCATACTGATGTGCTCTCCGAACTGGCTGTTCATCGTCCCCGGACTTACGCTGTTGCTGATCGGAATCGCGGACGTGACGTGGCTTTTCATTGGCCCGCAACATCTCGGTCCCGTCCTTTTGAATACTCGAGCCCAACTGTTCGGAGTGATTCTTGCGGTTCTCGGATTTCAGATAGCCAGCATCGGGGTTTTCGCCCGAGTTTTCAGTTACTCCAAACCTCGCCGCACCTCAGCACGTGCACTTCAGAGAACGCTCCAAGCCGTAAAACTGGAACAAGGGCTCCTGGTTGGCGGGCTACTCATACTTGTCGGGCTCGTGGGCAGCGTGTGGAGCTATGCGATTTGGGCGTCGCAGGGATTCGGCATCCTGCACGATCCCCGTGAACTCATCTTTTGGACGTTGTGGCTCTTGCTCGGCATACAGGTTTGCTTCTCCTCGTTCTTCTTGAGCATGATCGGCGTGAGCCGAGGAACTTGGATTGGCAACTCGACGTGAGCGCGGGCGAATCCGGAGAGGCACCGCCGGACCAAGATTCAGGACCCCAGCCTCGGACTAGGACTTTCAGGTTCTGGAGGCGTACCGACTCTCTCTCGCTCCGCGACGGTTCAAACGGGGATGCTCCCGCGCGAGCCGGATCGTTTGATCAAGCGACGGACTCAGCGGAAGCCTTGCCAGGTTGGCGGCGTTGGACACGCCTCGGGCCGGAGATGCTGACGCTCCTTGCTGTGGGGTTCAACCTATGGGTCTTGCGCGCCGAAAGGCTCCCGGTCGCGTACCCGAACGACAGTTCGGTACACCTTCAGATGGTGACGTTCGCTGGACACCTGCTTTCCAGTGGACAGTTCCCGCTCGATCACTGGTACCCCTACCTATCCCTAGGTTCACCATTTTTCGTCCAGTATCAAAGCACTCCAGCAATTCTGACCGGAGCCCTGGGGCAGGTAATCGGCGCACAGCAGGCGTTCTCGTGGACGTTGTATCTGTTGCTGTCCCTGTGGCCAATCTGCATCTACTGGTCGGGGCGGTTGCTCGGGTGGGGACGGTGGATGTCGGCAGCGTCGGCAGCGATCTCCTCGCTGCTCTTCAGCATCACAGGCTACGGCTATGAGGACCAGAGTTACCTTGCTATCGGAAACGGCGTGTGGACCCAACTTTGGGCAATGTGGACACTTCCTTTGGCGTGGGGCTTTAGCTGGCGATACGTGAGCCAGCGCCGCTATCTGTTGGGCGCCGTTTCCACGATGGCCCTGACGATCACATTTCACTTTCTGACTGCGTACCTCGCAGGTCTCTCTCTCATTGTGTTGATTTTCGTGCGGCCCCGCGACATAGCCCGTCGGCTTTCCAGAGCGATGTTGGTCGGAATTGGCGCGCTGCTCGCGACCCTGTGGGTCACGCTCCCGCTTCTAGTTGACTCAAAGTGGGTTGCCATTGATCCGTTCCAGGTGGGGACGTTCTGGACGGACTCGTATGGCGCACGGAAGATCCTCGATTGGCTTGTTACTGGGCGCCTTTACGACAACGGTCGCTTTCCCGTCGTAACGATTCTTGTTGGGATTGGTCTCATCGTCTGTCTGGTGCGATTTAGGAAGGACGAAAGAGCTCGCGTCATCGTCGGGCTGTGGGTGCTGAGCCTGCTTCTGTACTTCGGGCGACCCACGCTCGGACCCGTCGCGAACCTTCTGCCCGGAAACAGCCAACTCCTGTTTCAGCGCTACATATTTGGCGTTCAGCTTGCCGGTATCTTTCTTGCCGGAATCGGGGTAGTGACACTTATCCAGTTGGCTGACGCCGGAATTCGAGGGAGGGCGAACGCATTCGCCGATCGGCTTTCCGTGAACCCCTGGTTCGTGGCGCTTCGCGCCCCCGCCGCGATCGTCGTACTGGTTCTCGTGCTCTATCCCGCGTGGACGCAGACCGCCTCCTACGCCTCCGCCAGTGCCACTTGGATCCACTATCAACAGTCTGAGGATGCAACCGAAGGTGTGGACGTCAACACATTGTTGACCATCGCGCAGCACGATGGCGGCGGACGTATTTACGCGGGACTTCCCACCAATTGGGGGCACAGCTTTACCGTCGGAGAGGTGCCCGTCTACATCTACTTAACAGACGTCGGCGCGGACTCCATTGGGTTCACATTGCGGACGACCTCGCTCATGACCGCACCGGAGGCGTACTTCGACGAGTCCAATCCGGGGGACTATGCGACATTCGGCGTGCGGTACCTGTTGTTGCCTCAAGGACATCCGCCTCCGGTGCCCGCGACGCTCATCACGCAGCTCGGGCCGTATCAACTCTGGACTGTCGGGAAGACCCAGTTGATCCAAGTCGTCGATACCTCAGGTACGATCGCCGCGAACGGCAGCAACATTGGGTACCAAACATCGTCATTCTTGGAGTCCGATCTTCCCTCTAAGGGCATCTACCCAACTATCGCCTACGCCGGCCAGCCCGCGGCGGTTCCTACATCGCCCGCGGGATCGACCACCAAAGGACCGGCGGGCACGGTCCTATCCGAACACATCGATCTCACGCGAGGACGAGCGGTCGCCACCGTCTTTGCACGACGAACGGCCGTCGTACTTCTGAAGAGTTCGTTCAATCCGGGTTGGACAGTGACCGTGGACGGTGAGTCAGTGAGTACTGAAATGGTTGCGCCCGCTCTCGTCGGAGTGACGGTCGCGCCCGGTCAACATACCGTCGTGTTTACGTTCCGCGGGTTCTCGTCTTATCCGCTGCTCTTCGGCACAGGATTCATCACGCTCGTCATCATTGGGCTATGTCCGATGTGGTGGCGTCGGAATAAACAACGATTGCGACGCAGCAAGACTCTTGCACGCGCAAAGCGCCTCTACGGAACGGTCGGCGGTCGAAAGATGTTCCGCTACACGATGGTGTCGGTCATTTCCACAGTTGTGACATTCGGGGTATTGGGGATCGTCTTTGGCGTACTTCGATTATGGACCGAAGTGCCCAGCGCGGTGTTTGCCAACGTTGTTGCGATAATACCCGCGTACCACCTCAACCGAATCTGGGTCTGGGGGAAAACTGGGCGCTCGCATTGGCGCAGGGAAGTTCTGCCGTTTACGGCGATTTCCGTGGTTGGCATCTTTGTTTCAATTGCCAGCGCCGAAGTGGCCCGGCGCATCAGCGTCGACAACCATTTCAGTCATTTGACAGCCACGGCGCTTCTGCTTGCGGTGACTTTTGTTGCCTTCGCAGTACTTTGGCTACTCAAGTTGCTCGTCTTTAATCGCGTCTTCAGGATTTTGCCCCAACCTGGCATGAGCGAATTCTCCTAGTCGGCCTCCTCGGACGCTGTCGCCTTCGACAATGGTCTATGGAGCAAGGAGTCTGAGAGATACTTGCTCGCCTCATCGGGAATGACCTCCTTCGCTCAGATTCGCTGAATAACCAGTACAAATGAGGCAATGTGTCGCCCTGAGCACAGACAAGAGACTTCACAACCGCCAGTTTGAGACGCGCTGACCGACAGGGACGAAACACCGGGAGTTTCTTTCTCGGGCTGTCGAATTCTCGAAGGCTCCGCTACCGCGCCCAGGTGTTCGCCGATGTGTCAACAACGCCAGGGAACGCTCGA
>JBAQZL010000105.1:0-51641 GCA_049790955.1 Acidimicrobiales bacterium | reverse complement strand
CTCTAGGGGATCTACCAACAAACAACGGGTGGGCGTCCAGATTTCGCGTGAAACCTCTAGAAAAGAGGCCGTTTCTTAGGCGTTCCTGAAGGCCGAGGGTACTCCATCTTGGTCGGATGCTCCTTGGCTAAGACCTCGTACGCTGTTCCGTAGCGTGATCGCCCCAGATCCTTCAGGCCCAACTGACCAAGTCCCGATGGGTTCCAACGCCCGTTTTCGTCGTCATTGGGGGGTTCAGAAACCACCAGAACTCCCCCGACCTTCAAAAATCTCACGGCACACTCAGCCGTCACCGAAGGTGGTCCAAACGACCGCGCTGTAACAAGATCAAAGACTCCATCTAATTCAGGCCAGCGAGCCGCTTCCTCGGCTCGGGCGGTAATAACCTCACCGTCCGGTGAGTCGTCCCACTCAAGGACCTCTTCTAGGAATTTGCTCCGCTTAATCATTGAATCAAGGAATACTGCGCGACATCCCCATCGTGCGAGTAGCACCAGTCCCGGTAATCCGCCGCCACTGCCTAGATCAAGAAATGCAGCCGGGGGAGAGGGTCTAATGGCCTCCCAGCAATGGGCGAATCCCTCCGCGTGGGCAATTTGCGGCTCAATTGCTTGAGGGCCTAAAAAACCCCGCGCCCTCGATTCCTCGAGGGCGCGGGGCAACCATTCTTCGTTCATACTGACATTATGCAGGAGAAACCACCACGAAACGTCGAGGATCTTCACCTTCGGATCGAGTAACCACCCGATCGTTCTCGGACAAAGCATCGTGAACGGCCTTCCGGTCAGCCGCGGACATGGGCTCAAGAGCGCGCTCTTCTCCCGTTTCTACGACTTCCGTCGCCACCTGCTGCGCGAAGCGGCCCAAGGCAGCCACTCGGCGCTCACGGTACTGAGCAACGTCGACCAAGATACGGTCGGTACGGCTCGGGCTCTTGGACTGAACAACGGTTCGAGTTACTTCCTGAAGGGCCTGCAAGGTGGTCCCGCGAGGACCCACTAAGACACCGAGCTCGGTAGGCGGATTGGCGTTCACTGAAAGCTCAACCGTCTCTTCGTCTAATTCCTTAACTGAAACTTCAGCCTTAATCTCCATCGACACCAAGAGCCCTACGAGGAACTCCTTCGCGATGGCTCCCTGCTCGGCAAGCGATATGCCTTCCGCCATACTGTCCTCCTTCACGGGACTCTTTGCAACTCTTGGACTCTTCGGCGCGCTCGTTGAGCGCGGAGCGCTCTTCTCTCGGCGCACTTCGCCACCTTGCTTCTTCTCGCCGCGGGGTCGCTCTTCACGACCGCCACTGACGCGAGCAGGACGCTCGCGCTCGCCTGAACGACGCGAACGCTTCGGACGCGGCCCACTGGGACGCACGCGGGCGCGAACCCGGGCTTCGCCGCGAACCCGACCGAAGAGACCGGCTTTGGGCTCTTCCAAGACTTCAACTTCTGCGTCGTCGCGGTGAACCCCGAGGTGCGCGAGCGCACGGTCCATCGCCTCATCAATTGTTTTTCCGGTAGTTTCGACCCACTCCATGGGTTAACGCGCCTTTCTCTTTCGCTTCGCCCGCGAACGGGCTTGGCTGCTTTGCGGTTTGGCCGGCCGGGACTGATTCTGCGGTCCCGACTTAGGACGAGGCTGATTTGTTGGAGGCTTTGGGGTCGGCTTAGGTGTTGGCTTCGGTGCCTCAACAACGTCACTCGCCGCGTCGATCTCTTTCGGCGCAGGGATCTCCCGCTCTTTCTCAACGACTTTGCCATGGTGGGGGTTGGAGACACCTGTTCGGAACATGATATCTTGAGTAATTATGCGTATGCCTGTAGAAATAATCATGTAAACCACAACAGCTGAAGGGATTGCCAAATAGAAGAATGCAAAAATAAGCGGTAGGACTCGCTGCATGGCCTGCTGCTGGCTCGGCATCGCCTGGCCAGTCTTCCTGTTTCGATTATTGAGCTGCGCCATTTGGAAGTACTGCAGGGCTACGGCTACGGCCACGAAGATGAAGAAGGGCAGTGCCTTGAGGAACGTGCCGTGAGCAGAAATGGGGAATGGCTTCAAACTGAGGTCCATGCCCCAGACCTTGATCTGTCCGCCCGAATGTATAAGGTTCCAGTACATTGCCCCGTGATGGGGGATATAGCGCGGCGTGGCCTTTATCTTCCCGGCCTTATTGGTGGTCGTGAAGGCTAAACCTTTAATGACGCTGTAGAGAATGAATAGAAATGGAGCTTGGAGGAGCATCGGGAGACAACCCCCGACAGGGTTCACCCCTTCCTCGCGGTACAGCTTCATCATTTCGTCATTCAACATTTGACGATTTTCGGGGCCTTTATATTTCTGCTGAAGCTTCTTGATCTCAGGTTGAAGCTTCTGCATCGCCATCATCGACTTCGTGCTCTTCACTGTCAATGGGGTCAGGACGCCCATGATCACGATGGTCAAGAGAACGATCGCAAACAGGTAGTTGGGGACCAAACCGTAGAAGTAGGCCAACAGCCAGGCAATCCCGTGGAAGATTGGCTGGAAGATCGTCCCAAAGAATCTGCTTATTGAGCGCATGAGTGAGGACTCCTGGTCTGAGGTTCGGGGACGAGATCAATGCCGTGGGGGCCAAACGGCCGACAGCGCAGTACTCGACGGGTGGCGAGAGCGCCCCCTCGAAGAGCGCCGTGGACGCGAATTGCTTCAACGGCGTAGTTCGAGCATGAGGGATAGAAGCGGCAGGGGGCGATTCGCCCCGCCGTCAGGCGCTGATAGATGTGAAGTACCCCGAGTAACACCCGAGCGGCCCCGGAATTAGAGGGTGTTGGCTCGCTCAAGGGCTTTTGTAAGGTGGGAGTGGAGTTGTGCATAAGAGAGGTTCCCCGTCTCATTACCGCACCTGATCAGGTATAAACCAGGTTGAGGTTGAGGGTTCAGGTCGTCTATCAGTGCCCGGAGCCGGCGACGGGTTCGATTGCGAACCACGGCGTTACCGACCTTTCGACTGATCGCGTACGCCACGTCAACGCTGGAACTTTCGGATGAGCTGGCCACGAAGCTGATTCGTAGGGGACCACTCTGACCGCGTCCAGTCGGTGTCGCAAAGAGCGCGAACTGCCGGCGGGTTCGGACCCGACCGGGCACTCTGACTAGACCGTCAATTGGTGACGGCCCTTGTCGCGACGAGCCTTTAGGACAGCTCGGCCGGCACGGGTGCGCATACGCGCGCGAAAACCGTGGGTTTTGGCCCGCTTCCTCTGATTTGGCTGATAAGTACGCTTCACGAAAACCTCTTCTCAAAATATGTTCTGCGCTTCGCGTCACCCCCTGGGGGTCGCTGGCGCGCCACAGCGTGCAATCTTACCCCACCGGTTGCACGGCCCCGGCGGGGCGGCGTAAATGGGTGTATGGTGGCTCTCCCCGCCTGGGTACCGGCGCTTATCACCAGCGACTGGGTTGTGGATAATGTCTGATGTGGTCTGTGGAGGAACATTGTGCAGAGCGGTGAAGAAATATGGTCGGCCCTTCGAGACTCCTTACGTGGTAACGCTTCTGAGGCGGTTTGGGCAGCAGGGCTGAGCACACTTCGCCTTGTGGATTACCACGATAACGAGCTCGTCATCGGTGCCCCGAATCAAATTCAACTATTGCGTGTCCAACAGCGCTATCTCCCCTTCATCACCGAACAAGCTCAGCAGTTAGTCGGTCGTCCCGTGCAGGTATCACTGACGGTGACCGATGCGACCAGTGCACCAGTGTTCGATGACGCGCCCGAGCCTGTCGAATCAGCTCCGGCGACCGTGACGTTTGCACCGAGCGTGGATCAACCCGCACGACTCGATCCACGCATGACATTTGACTCGTTTGTCCCGGGGCCCTCCAATCGCTTGGCTTTCGCCGCTGCTCAGTCAGTCGCTGAAACGCCTGGTCGCGCCTATAACCCACTCATGATCTACGGCAACTCCGGACTGGGCAAGACCCACCTTTTGCACGCCATAGGCAACTACGTCCAGGAGAACTATCGCGGACGCAAAGTTCTCTACGTGTCCACCGAGACGTTTTTGAACGACTTCATCCGGGCCATTCAGACCCGCACGCAGTTGTCTCTCCACGAGCGCTACCGCGAGAACGATGTGCTGTTGATCGACGACATCCAATTCATGGAGACGCGCGGCGAGACATTCCACGAAGAGATCTTTCACACATACAACGCATTGCACGGCGAAGGGAAGCAGATCGTCTTGACGTCGGACCGATCTCCGCGCGACCTCGCCGGACTTCAGGATCGCTTTCGCAGCCGTCTCCTCCAAGGACTCGTCACCGAGATCGATCAACCAGACTTAGAGACCCGCATCGCGATCCTTCGTTCGAAGTCCGAGCGCGAAGGCATTGCCCTGCCGGACGACGTGGCCGAGTGGATTGCTCAACGGGTCCGTGACAATATCCGCGAGCTCGAAGGCTCCATCACCATGCTGCGCGCTTTCGCCAACCTTCGCCAAGAGCCGATCACTCTCGAGCTCGCCAAGGCCCACTTGACAAATCTGGGCGCGGAACAGGTAATTCTGAAGCCTGAGACCATTTTGTCGGTCGTCGCTGATTTCTACGGTCTGAGCGTTGAGGAGGTTCGTGGTTCCAAGCGTCTTCGCCCACTGGTCCACGCCCGCCACGTGGCGATGTACCTCATTCGCGATCTGTTAAATAACTACTCCTACCCGATGATCGCGCGAATCTTTGACGGACGCAACCACACGACGGTCATCAGTGGAGTGGAGAAGATCCGAGAGCAGTTGACTTCGAATCCCGAAATGCTCTCGCAAATTAATCAGTTGAAGCGACGTCTCCAAGGAGAGAATTAGGAAAACGATATTGTGCGCAACCTAGGGGCCACGTTGTTGATTACACGTTGACAAGTAGCCACTACTCCACATCACTTCCGGGTTGAACCCTGAGGGTTGAGGGAGTTACGAACAGTGTTGTGGGTAGGACGTGTGTGACGAAAGAAACCTTGATCAGGGTTCTTTGCACCCCCGTCACATATCCACAGCCCTACTACTACTAAGACTTCTTTACATTGAAATACACACCGTAACCTCAGTAGCAAGGAAAGGTAAGTTCTATGAAGTTCAAATCAGAGCGCGACATCCTCGTTGAGGCGCTCACCGCTGCGAGCCGTGTGGCCGCGACCCGACTCATCGGCGCATCGTCCGGCGTCTTGCTATCTCTCAGTGGCAACCAACTAGTCGTCACCGGTACCGACCTCGATATCACCGCGCGCACCACGGTCGACGTCATCGGCATTGAAGACGGATCCACCGTCGTCCCCGCTCGCCTCATTGTCGACGCCGTGCGTTCTCTTGAAGCCGGCGCGGTCACCGTGTCAAGCGGTGAGGACAACGTCGAGATCTCACTCGGACGCGCGAAATTCTCACTGCGCACGTTTCCCGTCACCGACTACCCCAAACTTCCCCCGATCTCAGGTCCAATTACTTCCATTGCGGCTCTCGATTTAATCCAGGGCCTCAACCAAGTGGTGCGCGCGGCCGCGAACGATGACGCGCGACCGTTGCTGACAGGAGTTCTCTTCACTACCGAGAACGGCACACTGCGACTGTTCGCGACGGACTCCTACCGCCTCGCCGTGCGGGACGTTCCCGGCGTAAAGGGCATCAGTGACACCGAGGACCTGCTGGTGCCGGCACGCGCCCTTCAAGAGCTCCAGCGCGCAGCGTCGTCGCTCGCGGCGGATGCCGAGATTGGCGTAACACTCAGCGACGCCGAAATCTGTTTCGTGGTGGGGAGTACGTCGATCGCGTCACGACTCATCGATGGTAACTACCCCTCCGTCTTGCAACTGATTCCCGCGAGCTTTCCCAACCAACTGCGCATCGCCAAGGACACCTTGCTCACCTCTCTGAAGCGCGCGAAGCTACTCGCCAAAGACTCGACGTCGTCGGTTCGACTCACCATGAAGGATCGCAACCTGGAGATTCGTACCCAGAGTCATGACGCGGGTGACGTCGAAGATAACGTCGACGCGGACTACACCGGCGACGAAATGACGATTGCTTTCAATCCCGGATTTCTCATCGACGGCATTGAGGCGGTGACTGGGGACGAAGTAGTTCTCGAGATGTCGGACTCCGTGCGCGCGGCCATGGTGCACGGTGTCGAAGACGTCCGTTTTCGCTACCTCCTCATGCCCGTTCGAGTCCAGTAGTTGCGGTGACTCGTGGGTCTCCACGAACTCACACTTCGTAATTTTCGACTCTTTCGCGAATACACGTTCGAACCCGATCCCGAAGCCGTCACAGTTTTCCTTTCACCGAACGGCACGGGTAAGACATCAGTCCTGGAAGCCGTACACGCACTCGCTACCGCCTCATCCTTTCGCACCAGTGCGGCCAGCGACATGATCCGCAACGGCGAAACTACGGCCGAGGTGCACGGAGTGATCTTCCAGCGCGAGCGCCGTATTCAAGTCGACCTCACGCTGACGAGGGGAGTACGCAACACCACCAAACGCATGCTCGTTAACGGTCAACGTCCCGGCTCGCGGGCCGAGCTCTCCGAGGCTCTGCCTCTCACGGTATTCACGCCCGAGGGTGTCGATGTCGTTCGCGGTGGACCTGAACATCGGCGAAACTTTCTTACGACGCTGCTCACCGACGTCGATCCTCTGACGGGCGACGTGATCGAACGATTCGCGCGTGTGTTGAGCCAACGAAACGCCCTGCTCCGTTCTCTCGACGGTTCTCGTCCGTCGTCCACACAACAACGCGACTTGGACCAGTGGACGAGTGATTTTTGCGTCGCGAGCGAGCACCTCCTCGCGCATCGCGAGACGCTCCTCGAGAACCTTGCCCCACTCGTCGCAGATTCATATCACGAACTCGCACAGAACGATGTCGAGATTGGAGTGCGCTACGAACGCTCGTGGCGTGGTGAGTTGCTGCCGGCCCTGGAGCGGGCCAGTGACGATGATCGATACCGGGGGTACACGACAATCGGCCCGCAACGCGATGACATAGAACTCTCACTTGAGGGTCGAGACGCCCGGCGCCAGGCCTCTCAAGGCGAACAGCGCTCCTTCGCCTTGGCGTTACGCCTGGCGGGCCACGAGCTGGTACGCCGTCGTCGAGGGGTGGATCCATTACTCCTGCTCGACGACGTTTTTAGCGAACTTGATCCCGTACGCAGCAACCGTCTCCTCGGTCTCTTGCCGGCGGGACAAACCCTGGTGACAACTGCCTCGCCCTTGCCCGGCGCTCTCACCCCAGCAGCGGTGATCGATCTCGCCGGAGTGCTGTCGTGAGGCGCGACGAGCAGCCTGAGACATTGGGCGACCTCCTCCACACCCTGGCGGGGCGTCTTCGCCGAGTGGACCTGCGAGCGATTGACGACGCGAGACAGCTGTGGCCGACCGTTGTGGATCCGGTGATTGCCGAGCACTGCCGTGTCGAGATGATCAAGGACGGCGTGTTGATTGTGAGCGTGCCGTCGGGCGCGTTTGCGCAACAAATCGCGATGCAAACTTCGACAATTCTGCGAGGATTTTCGTCTCTCGGAACGGGTGCTCCGACGTCGCTAAAAACAGTCCTGAAATAGAGCAAAAAACTAAGCGAAACAGGCGTTTTAGAAGCTCGATTACGGCCGAAAGTGACAGCGCGTCGGGTAGGATGGAATCGTCAAAATCTTGATATCGACGGCACGCCAAAGTGCCCAAATTTTTGTATCGAAAGGAATCCTTCGTGGCCGAAAAGACCAAAGGATCGGCTAGCTACGGACCTAGCGACATCACTGTTCTTGAAGGCCTGGAACCCGTCAGAGTTCGCCCCGGAATGTATATCGGTTCAACCGGTCCGGCGGGTCTGCACCACCTCATTTGGGAGGTCGTTGACAACTCGGTGGACGAGGCGATGGCCGGGTATTGCACTCGAATCGACGTCACCATCTTGAAAAACGGGAGTTGTCGGGTCGTGGACGACGGACGCGGGATCCCGGTCGGGGAGCACCCTCAGTACAAAGGAAAGTCCGCGGCGGAGGTCGCCCTGACGGTTCTGCACGCCGGTGGAAAGTTCGGCGGAAACGGCTACAAGGTTTCGGGGGGCCTGCACGGCGTGGGCATCTCGGTCGTAAACGCTCTCTCTAAAGAACTCCACCTCGAGGTCGACTGGCACGATGAGCACTACGAGATGACTTTTCGCGACGGTGGCAAACCCCAAGGCAAGCTCATCGTCACCGGTCCGGCACCGCGTGGGCGTACCGGCACCACCATTACTTTCAGCCCCGACCCCACGATCTTCGAAGAAGTCGAGTTCCGCGCCCAGACGGTAACCGAGCGACTCCAAATCTACGCATTTCTGAACCGTGGCCTCGAGATTCGATTTGCCGACGAGCGGCCCGGCAGTGAAGCGAAAGAAACCTTCAAGTACAACGGCGGCATTGTTGACTACGTCCGCCATCTCAACAACACAAAAGAGTCGCTGTTTCGAAAAGTCGGCTACCTCGAGCAGTCCGAAGATGAACAGGAAGTCGAGCTGGCTTTCCAGTGGAACACCGGGTACTACGAAAGCATCTACTCCTTCGCGAACGGCATCTCCACCATCGAGGGCGGCATGCACGAAGAGGGGTTCCGAAAGGCCCTGACGAACGTCGTCAACCGCTACGCCCGCAAGCGCAATCTGCTAAAGGAAAAAGAGGAGAACCTCAAAGGTGAAGACATTCGCGAGGGTTTGACGGCGATCGTCTCGGTGAAGTTGCGCAACCCGCAGTTCGAGGGACAAACCAAGGGAAAATTGGGCAACGTGTCCATCCGCTCGATGGTGGAGCGCGCAACGAACGAAAAGTTGGCCGACTGGCTCGAAGAGAACCCTCGCGAGGGTAGCCAAATCGTCGCCAAGGCCATCTCCGCCTCGCGGGCGCGCATGGCCGCCCAGGGCGCACGCGATCTCACGCGTCGCAAGAACGCTCTCGACGGTGCCGGACTGCCGGGCAAGCTCGTCGACTGCTCGTCGAACGATCCGCGCGAGTGCGAGCTCTTCATTGTCGAGGGAAACTCTGCCGGCGGCTCAGCGAAGGACGCGCGCGACCCGCGGATCCAAGCGATCCTGCCCATTCGCGGCAAGATCCTCAACGTCGAGAAGGCGCGCACCGACAAGATTTTAAAGAACACCGAAATTCAAGCGCTGGTGTCGGCCATTGGCGCGGGTGTGGAAGGTGAGTTTGACCTCAGCAAGATTCGCTACAGCAAGATCATTCTCCTGGCTGACGCGGACGTTGACGGCAGCCACATTCGCACGCTGCTCTTGACGTTCTTTTTCCGCCAGATGACCGAGCTTGTCAACAACGGCCACGTCTACGTTGCGCAACCCCCGCTGTACTCGACGCTGGTGGGTAAGGAGAAGGTGTATCTCCACGACGACCTCGAAAAGAACGCATTTCTCGAATCCCACCCCGACCACAAGAACGACTTCCAACGTTTGAAGGGTCTTGGCGAGATGGACTTCGACGAGCTGCGCGAGACCACCATGGACGTCACCAAGCGCGCCCTGCTGCAGATCACGGTCGAGCAGGCCGCGCTCGCCGACGAGGTCTGTTCCATCCTCATGGGCGACGATGTTCCCCAACGTCGCCACTTCATTCAAACGAACGCCAAAGACGTTCGTTTCCTAGACATCTAGGAGAGAGATGCCTACACCACCCCCCAGTGACGACGGAGTCCTTGGATACATCGAACCCATCGAGATCAACTTGGAGATGGAGCGCTCGTTCCTCGAGTACTCCATGTCGGTCATTGTCTCGCGAGCCTTGCCCGACGTGCGCGACGGATTGAAACCGGTGCACCGTCGCATCCTGTACTCGATGTTCGACCAAGGACTACGCCCCGATCGGCCATTCGCCAAATGCGCGAAAGTCGTCGGCGACGTCATGGGTACGTATCACCCTCACGGCGACAGCGCCATCTACGACGCGATGGTGCGCATGGTGGTCGACTTCTCGATGCGCCATCCGCTCATCAGCGGTCACGGCAACTTTGGTGGCACCGGACCCGACGAAGGTGCCGCGGCGATGCGCTACACCGAGTGCCGCCTCGCGCCACTCGCCCTCGAGATGCTCGACTCCATCGACGAAGAGACGGTGGACTTCGAGCCGAACTACGACAACTCAACCCAGCAGCCCGTCGTGCTGCCGTCACGCTTTCCGAACCTGTTGGTGAATGGGTCCCAGGGCATTGCTGTCGGCATGGCGACCAAGATCCCGCCGCACAACCTCGGTGAAGTGATTGACGCGACGCTGCACCTGCTCGCCAATCCCCAAGCCACCGCCGACGACCTGATGAAGTTCGTCAAGGGCCCCGATTTTCCGACGAAGGCCCAGATACTCGGACGCCAGGGCATCCTCGATGCCTATCGCACGGGACGAGGCTCGATCAAGCTGCGCGCCGTCGCCGAGATTGAAGAGACCAACCGCGACACGCGAATTGTCGTCACCGAGTTCCCCTACGAAGTGTCGGTGGAGGCGATCGAAGAGAAGATCTACGACCTCGTGAGAAACGGTGAGCTTGACGGCATTTCGGGGGTGCAGAACGACTCGGCGGGACGCAAGGCCCGCCTCGTCATCCGCCTCAAGCGCGACGCCAACGCCAACGTGATCTTGAACAAGCTCTACAAGAACACCTCGTTGCAGACCACGTTCGCCGTGAACATGCTCGCCCTGGTCGACGGTGTCCCGCGCACGCTGAACTTGACCCAGGCCCTCGGGCACTACATTGCCCACCAAGTCGATGTGGTGACTCGTCGCACTCAGTACCGCCTGCGCAAGGCTGAAGCTCGCGCGCACATTGTTGAAGGTCTCTTGAAGGCCATCGACATGCTCGATCTGGTGATTGCGACCATTCGCGGATCCGACGACCGCCCGGCCGCGCGCGCCGCCTTGATGAGCGCCCCGTTTGACTTCTCCGAGGAGCAGGCCAATCACATCTTGGACATGACGCTCGGTCGACTCACACGCCTTGGGCGCACGGAACTCGAAGACGAGATGGCCAAGCTGCGTGAGACCATTGCCGATCTTCAGTCAATCCTCGCGAGCGAGACGAAACTGCGCGGCGTCATCGCCGATGAGTTGACGGTCGTTCGCGACAAGTACGCCGATGCGCGAGTGACTCAGATTGTGAACGACCCGGGCGAACTCGGCATGGAAGATCTCATCCAAGATGAAGAGATCGTCCTCACCGTGACGCGCGCGGGGTACGTGAAGTCCGTCGCCGCCGACGCCTTTCGCACCCAGGGCCGCGGCGGCCGGGGCGTGCAGGGAGCGAAGCTTCGCGACGAGGACTTCGTCGATCAAATCATTCATACAACGACGCACGCCTACTTGCTCCTCTTTTCGAACCGCGGACGGGTCTTTCGCCTACGCGGCCACGAGATTCCCATGAAGGAGCGCACCGCGAAGGGCACGGCGATCGTGAACCTCTTGAACCTTCAGCCGAATGAGTCCATCCAAGCCATCGTGGCCACCGATGACTTTCCCAAGGACAAGTTCTTGGTCTTCGCGACGGCGAACGGCACGGTGAAAAAGACAGCCTTTAGCGAGTACGACAAGTCGCGACGCGAGGGATGGATCGCCATCAATCTGCGCGACGGCGACGAAGTGGTGCGCGTGGTCGCGACGAGCGGTGAAGACGACCTCATGATGGTCACCTTTCGCGGCATGGCGATCCGCTTCGCCGAGGCGGAGGTTCGCGAGATGGGCCGTGACGCCACGGGAGTTCGCGGCATTCGTCTTCGCACGGACGACAAGGCGATCTCGCTCGATGTTGTGCGCGACGACGCCGACCTCTTCGTGGTCACCGACACGGGATTCGGCAAGCGAGTGAAGACCGATCGCTTCAATCGCCAAGGTCGCGGGGGACAGGGCGTACGCGCCATCAAGTTGACCGCGGCGCGCGGATTTGTGGTGGCCGCGTTCATGGTGCGCCTCGATGACGACGTCCTATTGGCGTCCGACGGCGGCGTCCTCATTCGAACCAGCGTGCGTGAAGTCTCCTCGCAGGGTCGCGACGCCACGGGCGTTCGGGTGATGAACCTTGACGAAGGTCACGCCGTTGCGGCCGTGGCACTCGTGCCCAGTGAGTCCGACGAGGACTAGGCCGCTCGACTAGCCCACGCTTCGCGCAAGGCGTTGGTAATCTCGTCGACGCCCTGCGCACCGAGCACCATGACGCGCTGGTTGATCAGTATCGCCGGCACACCGCTGATGCCCAGTTCGTGAGCTCTCGCTTCGTCAGCGCGAACGTCGACGACGAACGCGTCACTGTTCCAGAGTTCGTCTACGCCAGCTACTCCCACTTCATTGGCCAGAGAGCTCAACTGATCGCGGTCCGAGATCAACATCCCGTCGCTGAAGTATGCGCGAAAGAGACGGTCGCTCATGGCCTCACCACGACTCTGTGATGAGGCGAGGGCGATGAGTCGCTGCGCGTCGAACGAGTTTGCTCTGCGGACGGTGTCGAACGAGAAGGCAACGCCCAGCTCTTTGCCCTGACCCTCGAGACGTCGGTGCAGTGCGCGAGCACGTTCGACCGGCATCTGGTACTTGGTGGCGAGAAGCTCGTCCAACGACTGGTCGGACGAAGCGGGCGCCTCGGGGTCCAACTCAAAGGCGTGATGCGTCACGGCGACGTCGTGCTCGAAACGTTCCATCGCTTGCGCCAGCTGCTGTGAACCCAAGTAGCAGAACGGACACACAACATCGGCCCACACGTCAACGGAAAGAGAGTCGCTCATGAAGATATCGTCGCATAAAACGGGCCGTGAGAGAATGGTGAGATGACGTCCCCCCACGCCGGTGCCGGCGCTTCGCGCGCCGGTACCGACCAAAAGTCCCTTGGCGGGCTTTCGTCACGGTCGACGACCGGTAAGGTAATCAGCCGCAAGAAAAACATTCATCGAGGAATTCCCATCAGCACTTCCCCAGGCCACCACACGAAGGGCGACCACATCGCCGTCAGCCCGTCCACCGGGCTCTCTCTCCGCGCGCGCCTGAACATTTCCTCGGTCTTTACTGAGTCGCACGTCCACTAATGCTCATTGTCAAAGAGTTGGGCATAGAGATTGGTCCCCGGCGCCTGCTAGAGCCCGTCTCCTTCGTCGTCGGCAACGGGGAGAAGGTGGGGCTCGTCGGGCGCAACGGCGCCGGCAAATCCACGCTGTTGTCGGTGCTGCTCGGTTATCACCCCGAGCACCTGCGCGTCACGGGATCCGTGGCGACCCAGGGCACGCTCGCGCACCTGCCCCAGGAACCCGTCGCTGGGGGACTAGGTGTCGAGCCGATCGGACTCAGTCACGTTCTCAGCGCGCGCGGGATCGACAGTCTCGACGCGGATATGCAACACGCGCGTCATGCCTTGGCGGCCGACCCGACCGACGAGACGATCTCGCGCTTCACCTCGCTCGAAGAGGAGTTCCGCGAGCGAGGCGGCTACGAAGCCGAGTCCGAAGTGGCCCGACTCGCCGACGGCCTCGGTCTGAAGGAAGACCTCCTCCTGGAGGACCTCAGCTCGTTGTCCGGTGGCCAGCGCCGCCGCGTCGACCTCATGCGCGTGCTCTACGAGCAGCCCGAGACTCTGGTGCTCGACGAACCGACGAACCACCTCGACAAGGCGGCCAAGCGCTGGCTCTTCGACGAGCTCGAGCAGTTCCGCGGCACCGTTCTTGTGATCAGCCACGACCTGCCCCTGCTCGACCGCTCCATCGATCGAGTGCTGGCGCTGCGTGACGGACAGCTACGCGAGTATCGCGGCAACTACACCAAGTTCCTGCAGCTCGAAGAAGAGCGTCGCCTCTCCGAAGAGAAAGTCGCGGCCCACCAGGACGCCAAGATCGATCAGTTCACGCAACTGGCGGACTCCATGCGCGGCCAGACCGCCAAGCGTGCCCGCTTGGCCAAAGTGCTGGACCGTCGCGTCGAGAAGTTGAAAGACAATCGGATCGAAGTCACCAAAAAGGAAAAGAAGGTGGTCTTTCGCCTTCCGCTCCCGCCGCGCAGCGGTGACGTACCGATGACCGTCGAACACGTGGCTGTGCGCTACGGGTCCCAAGAGGTCTTGCGTGACATGAACTTCATTACGCGCCGGGGCGATCGCATCGTGATCGTCGGAAAAAACGGTGCGGGCAAGTCGTCGCTGCTGCGCTGTCTTGCCGGTACCCAGGACTCGAGCGACGGCAACGTGAAGTTCGGCGCCAACGTAACCGTGGGCTACTTCGCCCAGGAAAACGAGCAACTGGACTTCGCGAAGACGGTCCTGGGCAACCTCGACAACTCGACCGTTGAGTCCGACGTCCAGCGCCGCTCCATGCTCGGGGCCTTCGGACTGAAAGGTTCGGCCGCGCACCAGATGCCCGGGACCCTCTCGGGTGGAGAGCGCGCCAAGCTGGCGCTCGCCATTCTGGCGTCCTCGAAGTCAAATCTGTTGCTGCTGGACGAACCGACCAACAACCTCGACCCGGCCAGCGTCGAAGCCCTCGGCGAGATGATGCGCCAGTGGAAGGGGACGATCGTCGCGGTCAGTCACGAACGTGGTTTTGTCGAGGCCCTTGAGCCCACGCACGCCGTCTTGTTGCCCGAGGAGTACTTCGACCTCTGGGACGAGGAGTACATGGACCTGATCGAACTGCGTTAGATCAGTTGAGGTGTCGCTGCGACGCCCAGTTGGAGAGTTGATGACGGTTCGAGAGCTGCAGTTTTCGCAGCACTGATGACACGTGGCTCTCCACTGTTTTGGCGGAGATGGCGAGTTCCGTCGCGATGTCTTTGTAGGAGTAGCCCCGCGCAATGAGGCGAAGTACTTGGCGCTCGCGAGGGGTGAGCAGATCGAGGTCGGGGTCGACGTCGCCGGCTTCGAGGTGGCGTCCTTCGAGGGAGAAAGCGTCCAAGACGAACCCGGCGAGGCGCGGCGAAAAGACGGCGTCACCAGCCGCCACCCGATAGATCGCGTCGAGGAGATCGGGCCCCGAGATGTTCTTCGTGACGTACCCGCGCGCGCCCGCACGAATCACACTGATGACGTCTTCGGACGCGTCCGAGACTGACAACGCCAGAAAGCGAACCTCGGGCGCAGGTTCGGTGACGGCGCGTAATACGGCTACGCCGCCCCCGTCGGGCATGTGCACATCCAATAAGACAACGTCCGGTCGACGCTCGAGGATGATCTCAATGGCGGCCTGCACCTCGTCCGCTTCGCCGATGATGTCGAGCGAGCCGGACAGTTCGCTGCGAATACCTGTGCGGATGAGTTCATGGTCATCCACGAGAAAGACGCGTGGCTGCATCTAGGCCGTTCGCGGCAGGACGAGCTGCACTTCGGTGCCGACGCCAAGCGTGCTCTTCAATGTGACGGTGCCGCCACGTTGGTTGACGCGGCGATGAATCGATAACGCGATGCCTTGACGATCCGCCGGCACGGCGTCGGGATCGAAGCCCGACCCCTGGTCGCGGACGAAGAGACTGAGCGTCGACTCTTCCACTTCGGCGTAGATCGACACCAAGTCGGCGCCGGACCAGCGCGCGGCGTTGATGGCGGCTTCGCGCCCCGCCGCCACGAGAGCAGTGACTCGCTCGTCGCTGACGCAGTCACCGACGACGACGAGCTCGACGCGTACTCCATAGTCGTTCTCGATTTCGTCTTCCAGCGCTCGCAGATCTCCGAGGAAGCTGCTGGCGTCGGCTGATCCGTCGGGGCTGAAGAGCCACTGGCGTAGTTCGCGTTCTTGATTGCGAGCGAGTCGAACGACGGCCGCTTCGTCACCCGCCGCGCGCTCTATCAACGTGAGAGTCTGCAAGACCGAGTCGTGGAGGTGAGCCGCGACGTTGGCTCGCTCTTCGACGCGAACGCGCTCTCGTCGCTCGCCCGTGAGGTCGTTCAACGTCGCGAGCCACCACGGCGCGAGCAGGACGAGCACTCCGCCGATGAGGACGAGCGTGCCAAAAAACGCGGGCGTAGCGAGACCCCACGCGCCGCCGAGGTGGCGCAGGATTCGCAGCCCGAAGAAAATCAGAATCGCCCCGAGTGCGAGTCGTAGCCAGAAGCTCCGCGGGCTCTTCGACGCGGCAGTACCGAGGAACGGGGCTGACTTCGCCATCTCCCCTAAGTGGACTAACTCCTCGGGTGATGCGCCACGCCAAATCCCGACCGCTCCCAGCAGCGTCAGGAAGATCGGCCAGGTGAACACGCCAAGGTCGGGCATGCCGAGAAACTGCAGGAAAAAGAAGATGGCGACGATCGCCACTACGCCGATAGCGATGCGGTTGAGCTTGCGGTGGCGACCGACCAGGCGCTGGGCGATCGCTTCGGACTCGTCGGCGCGCGCGACGCCGAGCCAAAGAATCATGTACAAGAGAAAGCCCACGCCCGATACCAGCGCGAGCAGACAGAAGATGATGCGAACGACGCGCTCTTTGATGCCGAGGCGAATCGCGAGACCACCACACACACCGCCGATGATGGCATTCTGTACGCCTCGTCGATAGGGACGCACGGGGGTTCCGATGATGGCGCGCGGTGGCGTCTGTGTGGGCACGTCACTCCTCTCACTTCGTCGTGACAAGTCTCTCACGAGAGTTTGCGTGAAGTTCTCCGGGAAAACCCTGACGCCACATCACCTGACAGTGACGCCGTCGGGGTTCGCCCTGATGAGCGCGAGCGACCCGGCAACTTACATTGAAAGCATGGACGAACCACTTGACACCAATGATGTAACTCCGCCCGAGAGCGCCCCCGAGCCCGATACCGTGACGCTGCATCGAAGCGCCGCCAAGAAGGTGTTTGGTGGCGTCGCGGGCGGACTCGCCGAGCGTTTTGACGTGGACGCCAACATCGTGCGCGTCGTGTTCGTCGTCTTAGCGCTTATCTACGGACTCGGCATCGCCATCTACTTAGCGATGTGGGCGCTCATCCCACGGGCAGCGTCGACTGAGGGAGCGGACGTCGAGCCTCTCGAGAACGAACCGCACGTTCGCTGGTTGCGGTACGCGATTCCCCTTGGTGTGGTGGTGCTCGCCGCCATCTTCATTTCGACAATTCACGGCTTGCCCGTCTTTGGAAAGTCGTTCGCGTTGTTGTGGGTGATCTTTCTGATGGTGCTCGCGGTTCTCGCCCTGTTTACGCCAGCGCGCCGGCTGACGTTTCGCCGACTGGTCGCGCTGGCCTTTCTCGCGTTCATCAGCCTCATCATTGTGATCTCGGGAATTTTTCTCGCGACGATTCAGGTGCTCGGAGTGCCTCTCGAAGGCGGCAGCGGCGTGAAGCAGTGGTCGCCTACGACGCAGGCGGAGATTCAACGCGACTACCACGGCGCCTTCGGCACGTCGACGATCAACCTCTCGAACGTGTCGTTCTCGGGTACGACGTACGTCACGGCGACCCAAGGTGTGGGCCTTTTGAGTGTCGAGGTGCCCCCTGGCGTGACGGTTGATCTGCGTACCCAAGTGGGCCTAGGCAACGTGCAGGATTCTCGAGACGTCAACGGATCTTCGTCACTGCCCGTGGAGCACGCCCACGCCGTGCTCGTTTTGAACCTCGAAGTGGGGATAGGTCAGATTCAGTACTCGCGCGAGTGCGTGGCCACCTGTCCGGGATATCTGCCCTTTCGTAGTCAATAGTTGACGACGCCTCGCGCCACGCTGGGCGAGATTTGCACGTAGGAAGGTTCGAGTGCGAGCTCGCTCCACGTCCCGCTCGATCTCGTGCCGTCTTTCTGACTGACGTTGCCGGAGTATGTGTAGAGGGGCAAGAGCCAGGTCGTGCCGTCCTTTAGCTCGTACGTCGCGAGCGAGAGTGAAGCTGAGTTCACCATCGCGTGAACGATCGGTGGTCCCTTCGCGTTGGCGCCAGTAGATGTGGGATACGCGGCCTGTTCGGTGGCGTTGAGGGTACTCACGCCATTTGCGGGGCTTTGCAGCGGATAGCTGGTGCCCACCGCTACGTGGAAGGCGGGGCCTTGCGCGTAGACCAGGTTGTTCTGCGAGTCAACACTGAAGCTGACTGTTTGATCGGTCGCGAGACCGTTCACCGAGACGACGTAACTGACTTCCTCTTGACTCTGAGAGCTTTGAGTGCCGTTCTGCGCGGTCGTGGATGTTGTCGAAGTCGAGAAATCTGGCGACGACACGTCATATCCGTACGCGAGCTTTGCCAGGTATCCCTGCGCGTCCGCGGCGAGCGTGGCGTGACTCGGCACTGCGGCGGTGGCTGAACTCGAGTAGGTAGCGGGCGCGATTGCGGGCGTGGTGGAGGAGTAGTACCACTGGGGCAGTCCCGTGGTGTCGTAGTCGACGGTCGCGCCCGACGGGCTGGTGACCGTCCAGTTGCCACTCGCCTCGTGAGGTGTACCACTCACGCCAAAGATCGACGCCACACGGACGGTTTCGGTGGCGGCACTGGCGGGAATCTGCAATTGATACGAGGACGTCGAAGAGCTCGAGTTGCTGAGCGACGCGCCAGCCGCGAAGTCAATCTCCTCGTAGGGCTGCATGGTGTCAGAGTTGAAAGGGGCGGCCGCAGTGCGATGCTGGGCGAGGTTTTGAATGGCGAGTACGGGCAGGTTGGCTCCGTTATCGACCAGGACGAATGTGGTGGCTCCGACGAGTGAACCGAGAATGAGAGCGCCGGCGATGCGTAGCTGCACTCGCTGCCACCACGTCGATCGAGCCGCGCCCGAGGGGGTGGCGGTGATACGACTGATCATTTCGTTGAGGTTGGGTGCCCGATACGGGTCGCTCGCCGCGGGATCGAGCGCGGCGAGACGATCATTGATGTCACTCATTCGTGCTCCTTCCTTCGTACTTCACTTCTGTCGCGGCAAGGGAAAACTTTCAATGGACTTGTGCTTCGTTGAGGAGTTCGCGAAAACGGTGTTGGGCGCGCGAGAGACGAACCGCCGCGGCGTTGGTACTAATGACGAGATAGGCCCCGAGGGCGTGCGTGTCGAGACCGTCCCAGGCGTTCAGCAACAGAATTTCGCGGTCGTCGTCGGCGAGCGACGCCAGCGCCGTCCTGACACTCTCGTCAGCGACAACGTGATCCTCGGCCGACGATTGCTCGCTGGCGGGGGCGAGTCGCGCCTCGAACGCGGAGCGCCGGTTCTTTGAACGCCGGGCGTTTCGCAAGACATTTCGCGCGACTCCGAGCATCCACGGCAGCTCGGCGTCGTCAGGGACACTGTCTATTCGTCGCCAGACGACGATCATCGTCTCTTCGACAAGATCGTCGAGATCGCTCGGGCTCAGCGGGTAGAGGCGTCGTCGGAGGTAGTTCCCGACGGCGCCCGCGTGCTCATGGACCAGTCGAGCGAATCGATCCTCATCTGGAGCGCCCATAACCCCTTTCTGTCCGCTCGAGCCCGTTTCTTACCGCTTCTGGACTACAACTCGAGGAGTTTTGCCTCTTCGTCGCTGGTCATCCAGCTGGCCGGCCAGGGGCGATCTGCCCACCACTCGAGGACGTCGTCCACGCTGTCATCAAGTGGACGAAGATCGAGTCCGTGCTCGATCGCGAGCGACGAGTCAAGAGCCGCGACCGTTTCAATGTTTGGACTCCACAGAGGGAACTTGCGGCCGAGGCCGGTTTCGGCGACGTTCTCGACGCTGATCTCTCGCAGCGTGGTGCCCGGAGGTGCAATGTGCGCCGCGATCTGTTCGATCGTCTCCATGAAACCTTGTCCCACTTTCGGTCCGGTCGTGTGAAAGACGCCGCGAAGTTGCTCTTCACTCACGCGGACCACAAAGTTCGCGAGGTCGCGTGCGTCGATCCACTGCAAGAACGCATCGCTCGGACCAGGAATGGCGACAACTCCGCCACCCCGCACCCGCTCGACCCAGTAGGGAAAGCGCAGCGTCGCGTCGAAGGAGCCGATGACGAAGGTCGGACGGACCATGGTGGACGTATCACCGAAGTACGTCCACCCCGCTCGCTCGCTCGCGGCCTTCAGTGGCCCGTAGCTCTTCGCTCCGACGGGAGCCTCGAGGTCCTCGGGGTCGTCGAGAATAGAAAGGGTGGCTTCCGTCGCGCCGGGTGCTGCGGGGTCCTGATACGCCGAGATCGATGAGATCTGTACGTAATGGCCACCACGATCTCCCAGCGCTGTCGCGAGTCGCGCGACGTCGCTGGGACGATACGCCGTGGCATCGACGGTCACGTCAAACGATCGCTCCGCGAGAGCGGAGAGGTCCGTCTCGCGATCGCCGATGAGGCGTTCGATCGTCTCTGGGAGATCATTCGGCGTGACGCCGCGGTTGAAGACACTGACTTCGTGCCCTTGGTGCCAGGCGGACCAGGCAATGGCTCGACCGACGAACGACGTACCTCCGACAATCAACATTTTCACGGCGTTTCCTTTCGTTGGTTCCCACGCTAGAGGGGTCGCACGCGTCGGGGAAGCACTAATTGCGCGCTGGCGATTCTCGTGGCACGATGATCTTCGGCGTAAGGGAGGTTCTCGTGTGGGTGACGGGTAGTGCACGTCTTCGCGCTGCTCTAAAAGTGGCGTTGGGAACGGCGGTGACGTGGGCAATGGTGAGCGTCGTGTCATTGACGGGAACGCAGTTGCCAGCGGGCGCGAGCACGACACCAAGTTGCACGAATCCCGACACGACGACAACGCTGTCCCTCTCCATTGGCGGATTTACACGAACCGTCATCGTGCACGAACCGGCGAGCACGTCGAAGACGAAGCGTGCCCTCGTGTTGAACCTGCACGGCAGCGGAGCCACCGCGCTCGATCAAGAGCTATTTTCCGGAATGAACTACACGTCCGACGCCGATGGATTCATCGTGGCGTACCCCCAGGGCCTCATCCCCGACGGAACAGGATTCGACTGGAACGTGCCGGGAGTACCTCTGACCGGCGGACGCGCCGTGCCGGCCGGATCCGCCAACGACGTCAAATTTCTGACCAAGCTGGTGGGCGTACTCGAGTCGAAGTACTGCATCAACAAGAACGAGGTATACGCGACGGGATTTTCGGGAGGCGCACGTGAGACGAGCCAACTGGCTTGTGATGAGTCCGGGGTCTTCGCCGCGGTGGCGCCCATCAGTGGACTGCGTCGCCCGACTCCCTGTCCCACTACTCGCGCAGTTCCAGTGATCGCCTTTCACGGTTCGAACGACGAGGTGGATCCCTTTGCCGGTCACGGCGAGGCGTACTGGACCTACTCGGTCTCGACCGCAGCCAAAGACTGGGCTAAGCAAGATCACTGCTCAAAAAAGGCTACGTCGACGACGCCAGCCACGAACGTGAAGTTAACGAGCTACGCCGGATGTGCCAGCGGCGCGGCGGTCGAGCTGTACGAAGTCGTGGGTGAGGGACACGAGTGGCCGGGCGGTCCCGTCATGCCCTCGAGCATCACGTCAGAACTGGGGCCTCAATCGAGCGCGATTGACGCGAACGCCGTGATGTGGTCGTTCTTCGAGGCGCATCCGCTCGCCGGCTAGAGCCAGCCGAGTCGTGAGAGCGGCCAAATGCGTACGAAGGCCTTGCCGATGACGTCCGAGCGGGGGAGCTGTCCCCAGTAGCGGCTGTCGCATGAATTGGGTTCGTTGTCGCCCATCATGAAGTAGTGGTTCGCCGCAACCTTTTGCTTTTTGATGGGCCTGATTCCGATCACGGCGACGTGGGTCCACGGCTGATCGAGGGGGTGGCCGTCGATGTAGATGGTGTTGCCCTTTGAGTACACAGTCTCACCGGGAGTCGCGATGACGCGCTTGACGAGATCGGCGACGTCATCGCCGCAACCGTTCGGGCCGGTCGATTTCACGAGCGGGGGAGCTTTGAAGACCAAGATGTCGCCCGTGTGGATGGTTCCGAACTCGACGCTGAGTTTGTTGACGATGATGCGGTCTCCGATTTGCAGCGTCGGCTCCATCGATCCCGAAGGTATGAAAAACGTTTGAAAAACGTAGGTGCGTATTAACAGCGAGACGAGGACTGCCACCACGATGACGATGAGCCACTCGACAAGAGAGCGCTGACGAGACCGTCGATTCAGAGCCGGCGGAGGCGGGGTCTCGTCGACTTCGAGAGTGGGAGGAGGAAGAGACACCCGTTTAACAGTACTTGGCGCGCTGAACGTAGCGTCTGTCGGCCTGGTGGCGTTGCGTTTTCGATACGACCTCATCGCCGTGTCTCACGCGATCACGGCAACACTTCGTACAACTATCCGTTGGCTATCTCCCAGATGTGCCCGTCAGGGTCGGCGAAGCTTGCCGTACGGATGCCCCATGGTCGGTCCATCGGTCCGTTGAGAAGCGTGACGCCACGCGTCCTGAGTTCTTGGCACGCTTCGTCGACATCGTCAACTTGAATGGTGAACTGAAATCGAGAGCCGGAGGTTGCCGGCGCGACCGACGCGGGCGCAATGAGACCCGGTGCTTCGGAGATCTTCAAGAGGTTCACGGTGAGATTGTCGAAGTTGACGACCGCCGAATTGTCGTCTTCGTAGACCGTCGAGAGATCGAAGACGTCGTGATAAAAGGCCTTCGCCCGCTGCACGTCGTCAACGAAGAGAGTGATCACATCCACACTGTTGAGCCACGATTCCATGTACGACCTCGTTTCGTCTTCTGATTTACTAGCACGCGGTCGAGTCGTTATCATCGTGGCGTGAATCACACACAGTACTGCGATGAACTCGAGATCGAGATCGATCGATTCTCCGCGGGCCTGGCCAACGCGGACATGTCCGCACGTGTGCCGACGTGTCCCGACTGGTCGATCGAAGATCTCACCCGACACCTGGGAAAGGTGCACCGCTGGGCGACGATGCTGGTGAGCGAGCGCGCCACGTCGCGAATCTCGCTGGGTACCACATCGTTTGACGGTGACGTCGTCGACGCCGAGTGGCTGAGCTTGGGCGGACGGGCGCTCGTTGAGGTCCTGCGATCGGCAAACCCTGATGACCCGATGTGGGCCTGGGGCGCCGATCAGCACGTGCGATTCTGGTCGCGGCGACAGTTGCACGAGACGTTCGTCCATCGTCTCGATCTAGAGCTCGCGACGAGGACTCTCTCCTATATCGATCCAGCCATTGCGCTCGACGCCGCCGACGAGTTTCTCGCCAACGTGAAGTCCGATGGTGATATCTCGTTGCGCTCTCGCGACGGGCGAGAGAGTGAACTCTTGCGAATCAGTGCCACGATGCCACTCGGTCAGTGGAATGTGCGACTCGGAGAAGACGATTATGAGTTTGTCGACTCATCGGGCACTCCCGACGCGGAACTGTCGGGACCGGCAGGTGAGCTCTTGAAGGTGCTGTTGCATCGGGGCGAATTGGCGAACTCCGACGTTGGCGTGTCGGGCGATGAGACCTTGGCGGAATACTGGCTGTCACGGACAGCGTTTCAGTAACACTCGGCGACGCGTCGCGTTGTCTCAGGGTACGAGAATTCTTTGGAAGCGCCTGGCGGCGAGCGTTAGTCCAACAACCGCGATGGCGAGCAGATATCCCACGCGGAACAACATGATCCACTGGAACTGGCCGAGATTGAGGCCGCGTAGCAACGCGGCCGCTTGGTAGAGCGGCGAGATGGAAACGATGGCACCGAGCCACGCGGGGTAGAGAGATATTGGGAAGAAAGTGGCGGAGAAGAGAAACAGAGGTAGTTGCACCAGAGCGACGAGGTCGAAGTCCTGCCAGGAGCGAAGAAAGGTGCATGCCGCGAGGCCCGCACAACTAAAGGCGAAACTCGTGAGGATGGCGGCCGGCCAACAGAGAATCACCCAAGGACTTCCGGCGTCGCCGAGCGCAGCCATGCAGATAATGAAAGACGCAGCGTAGAGGGTGGCGCGCGCTAGCGCCCACCAAACTTCTCCGAGGGCGACGTCGGTGACGTCAAGCGGCGTCGAGAGTATGGCGTCGTAGGAGTGAGAGATCTTCAGGCGAAAGAAGGTATTGAAGATGGAATCGATGACGGCGCCGTTCATGGCGGACGTGGCCAACATCCCGGGAGCGACGAACCGTGCGTAGCTGATGACCTGACCATCGATGTGGAGGGGTCCGACGAGGGCGTTGAGTCCAAGTCCGATGCTTAAGAGATAGAAAAGGGGCTCGAAGAAACCCGAGACCAACATCAGCCATTGCGAGCGGTACACCATGAAGTTGCGCTCGAAGACGCGAAGAGATCGACGCGAACCGAACTGCGGGAACGAGCGCGTCAACATCAGTCCACCAGCCGCCGACGCAAGGTGTGTCGTCCCCACGCAATGCCCGCTACCGCGAGCGCCGCCAGAACAGCGATGTGACAGATTGTCGGGCCGACGTCGGCGTGACCGTAGGCGGCGGCCCGGGCGAGCGCCACACCGTGATAGAGCGGC
Source organism: Acidimicrobiales bacterium (assembly GCA_049790955.1). Classification (GTDB taxonomy): domain Bacteria; phylum Actinomycetota; class Acidimicrobiia; order Acidimicrobiales; family RAAP-2; genus RAAP-2. The sequence continues at coordinate 27,294 of JBAQZL010000105.1, read as the reverse complement.
ATGATCTGCACCAGAGGCCGCAAGTATCCGGGATACGCGGAGACCGGATAAAACGTCGCCGAGAACAGGAACATCGGCACAAACGCGAAGCGGTAAATGACTAGAAATGCACCATCAGACTGCGAGCGAGCGGCGAAAGCGACGAGAGGTGCGGAAAAGGCGAGAGCCACGAGGGCGCCGATGAACGGGAGCGACAAACTCCACCACGACTGGAGAGCTCCGAAGCATCCGATCACGATCGTGTAGACGACACCGGTAAAGATAGCCCGCGTTACCACCCAGGCCAACTTGCCATAGAGGATGTCCTCGGGCTCAAGAGGTGTCGCCGCCGCCGCGTGATACGAGCGAATCCACTTGACTGCTGCGAGTACGGGCCAGAGGGACTCGCCTTCGCCCATCTGCATGGTGGTAGTGGCGAGCAGGCTGGGAGCAATGAAGTGCAGATAGGTCTGACCATCGACGAGGCCGGAGTGCGCGTTGACGAGGTGACCCACGCCAATACCGAGCGCCGCGAGATAGAAAATGGGAAATAAGACGGTGCTCGCTACGGAACCGCGCCAGGTCTGTACGTAGTAGGTCGCGTGATAGTGCCAACTACGAACCCACGCCGGGGAAGTCTGATCGATGTCGGGTGAGTTCGACATGCTTAGTCCACAAGTGTCCGGCCGGTGAGACTCAGGAACACGTCTTCGAGCGAGCTGCGGCGCACCAGAGCACTCGCTGGCTCAATCCCCGCCGCGTGGAGACCACGTAACGTGTCATCTCCCTCATCGACGTAGAGCAAAATGCGATCGGGGAGAACTTCAATTCGCTGTGCAAAGGTCGACAGGCGATCACCGTAACCTTCGTTGGAGTCTGTGTCGAAGCGCAACTCGACCACCTCGCGAGTGGAGTGGCGCTCAATGAGTTCGCGGGGCGGTCCCTCGGCGACGATGGAACCGTGATCCATCACCACGAGCCGATCGCACAATTGCTCGGCCTCGTCCATGTAGTGCGTCGTGATGATGAGGGTGACGCCTTCGCGCTTTAGTCGATACAGCCGCTCCCACAAAAGGTGTCGAGCCTGGGGATCGAGGCCGGTCGTCGGCTCATCGAGAATCAAGAGCTCGGGCCGGTTAATTAGTGCTCGCGCGATGGTGAGGCGACGTTTCATGCCGCCCGACAGATCATCGACCTTGTCGTTCGCGCGTTCGGTCAGTTGGGTGAACTCGAGAAGCTCCCTGGCGCGTTCGCGCAGCACGGCGCGCGGAATGTCGAAGTAGCGGCCGAACATCTCGAGATTCAATCGGACCGACAACTCAAGTTCAAGGGTGTCCTCCTGGGGCACCACGCCCAATCGACGTCGAATTTCGGGACCGTCCGTTCGCGGGTCGAGTCCGAGAATGGAGAGGGAGCCCGAACTGGGCTGCGAGACAGCAGAGATCATGCGCATCGTGCTGGTCTTGCCGGCACCGTTGGGTCCGAGAAAACCGAAACTTTCACCTCGCTCGATGGTAAAGCTGACGCCCTTGACCGCCGTCATTTCACCAAAGTTCTTCACCAAATCTCGGGCCTCGAGGATCGGGCCGGATGCTGTGAATGTCATGAGCCCTCCCTCTTGATTTTCACGGTCGCCGAAATCTCGCTCAGCCGTGGTGCTAACTAATTGCCGGACAGTACTTCGAGAGTGTTACGTCTGATTCGGTCAGTTGTTGTGAAATTTTGGTGGGCGAGGAATCATTTGTGCTCGAAGATCCATTCAGGCCTCTCAAACACTTCTGGAGTAACACGCACCCAGTCACGGGTGTGTTTATTCATGCTGCGACGCTACTCGGATTCATCTCGCTGATGTCGGGCTGTCGACTCTTCGATGGCCGAATGGTCGACTCTCGTTGCTCGACGATGGCGCATGTTGCAAATGCACGCCCTTATGCTGACGGTCTCAATCAACGAGAAGCGGAGGAGGCGTTCCATGACGAACCCCACGACGTTCACGTACTCGAATCAAACAATCAATCGTCTCGGCTACGGCGCGATGCGCATCACGGGACCCGGAATCTGGGGCTATCCCGCAGACCGCGCGGAGTGCCGCGCCGTTTTGAAGCGCGCGGTGGAACTCGGAGTCAATTTCATTGACACTGCCGACTCGTATGGCCCGTACGTCTCCGAGGAACTGATCGCCGAGGCTCTTCACCCCTACGGCGACGTGAAGATCGCGACGAAGGCCGGCCTCTTGCGCACAGGCCCGAACGTCTGGGTGCCGTGCGGGCGTCCCGACTATTTGCGACAGGAGTGCGAGATGTCGCTTCGTCGTCTCGGTCAGGAGTCGCTCGACCTGTTGCAGTTGCACCGCATTGACCCGACCGTGCCGCGCGAGGAGCAGTTCGGTCTGTTGAAGGCCTTGCTCGACGAGGGCAAGGTCCAAGCACTCGGCCTTTCCAACGTGTCGGTCGAAGACATTACGGCTGCCCAACAGATCTTCTCCGTCGCGACGGTCCAGAACCGCTACAACGTGACGGACCGCCACAGCGAAGATGTCCTGGACCACTGCGAAGAGCAGGGGATCGGCTTCATACCGTGGTTCCCCGTCGCCGCCGGCGAGCTTGCTCGCAGCGGCGGGCCACTGGACACGTTGGCCACGGAGCTGGGCATCACTCTCTCGCAGTTGTCGCTCGCGTGGCTGCTTCGTCGCTCGCCCGTAGTGATCCCGATTCCCGGCACGTCGAAAGTTGCGCACCTGGAGGAGAACCTCGCGGCAGCATCAGTCACGCTCGACGACGCGTCGTTCGACGCGATAGAGAAGCTGGGCGCATCGCTCTGATCTCGCTCGCCCCTAAATGGACAGCTTGATTCAGGGTTTTTGGGACACTTCCGACCGGAAGTGTCCCGTGAACCGATCCGTCACGTCACTCGAAGTTGGTGGGCGAGGCGGGACTTGAACCCGCACATCCTTTCGAATACAGGCACCTGAAGCCTGCGCGTCTGCCAATTTCGCCACTCGCCCGGAGACCTCGCAACAATAGTCGACTGGCTTCGGCGCACTCTCTACGCCTCCGATTAGGGGGAACTGACCGGTACAGTGATTGTTGTCATGGTTCTAAAAAATGTGGAAAACCGCCTCGAGCGGATCTTCGAACGGACATTTTCGCGTCCGTTCAAGACGTCGTTGCAGCCCATTGAAATCGGAACGAGAATTGTGCGCGAGGTGGACTTAACCCGACGCCTCTCAAGTCAGGGTCCCATTTCCCCGAACATCGTGCGTGTGTGGCTCGGTCCGGCCGACGCCCAGCGCTTCGAAGGTTTTCAAAAGGCACTGGTGAGTGAGCTGGAAGAGACCGTTCGCCAACACGCCCTCGCCGAAGGATATGTCTTCGTCGGACCCGTGAAGGTGGAGATCTTCATTGACGATGACCTGAAGTCCGGAGCGGTTGAGGTGAAGACTGATTTCGTCGGCGGCGAGAGCCAGCCGCGACTTGTCCTCAGCGACGGACGCTCCTTCCCGGTGGCCGATTTGCCTTTAATCATTGGACGCAGCCCCGATGTCGAGGTTGTCATCAATGACTCCAACGTCTCTCGCCAGCACGCCGAAGTGTGGCGCACCAGTGAGGGTGTGGCCATTCGCGATCTGCAGTCGACCAACGGCACGTTCGTGAATGGACACCGAATTACCGCTGTCTCGCTCACGCCGCGCGACGACATCACGATTGGACCGTTTCACTTTCGGATTGAGCTCGCTTGACGGTGTTCGCCGCGACGACCAACTACGCGGCGGTGATTCGCCCGCTGCAGGTGCTCGTGATGGTGATCGCGGTCCTGTTTTTCCTGCGGGTTATTCGCGTCGTCACCGTTCAGTCTCGGCCCGCCAACTTCGAAAAAAGAGCTCGACGTCGTCCTGGGGTCCTGGCCCTCGAGTTCTTAGAGCCGTCCGAGCGCAGCGGTCAGCGTATCGACGTTGAGACTGGAGTCACGATCGGACGGGCCGGGGACTGTGATCTCAGTCTCCAGGACACCTATCTCTCGTCACGCCACGCGCGCGTCGCGAACGATGATGGAGATCTCTCGATCGAAGACCTCGGCTCGACCAACGGCACCTACGTGAATCAAGAGCTGGTGAAGGGCCGCGTGCACTTGGAGCGCGGCGACGTCGTCCAAGTTGGCGGTGTTCTCTTCGAGGTTGTTCGTTGACCCGTTGGCGACACGCTGCGGCGACCGATACCGGACTGGTTCGACAAACCAACCAAGACGCTCTGTTCGCTGACGATTCCCTCGCGATCATCGCCGACGGCATGGGTGGCCACGCGGCGGGCGAAGTCGCGGCGGCGATGTCCATCGACCTGGTGCGACGTCGATTTCGTGAGAACCCTAATGTCGAAGGCCTGGTGGAGGCCATCCAAGAGGCCAACCTGGCAGTCGTCAGCGACGCCCGAGAGAACCCCGAGCATTTCGGCATGGGTACGACGGTTATTGCCGTCGGGCTCACCTACGACCTGGCGGGCGTCGCGTCGCCCACGCTGGTCCACGTCGGGGACTCGCGCGCGTATCAGTTACGAGATGGCGCCCTTCGCCAGTTAAGCGAGGACCATAGCGTCGCCGAAGAGTGGGTACGGATGGGTCGACTCACCCCCGAAGAGGCGGCGGTGCACCCTCGCCGTCACCAGCTCACTCGCGGCGTCGGGGTCGAAGACACCATTGCGATCGACGTCACCTCGATTCACGCCGAACCCGGGGACCGCATTCTGCTCTGCAGTGACGGACTCTCGAACGAACTCGATAGCGACACGCTCGCGCATCTGGCGAGTGCGCCCAACGGGCTCGAGTTCGCGGTTGAGAGTTTGGTCAGCGCCGCGAAGGTAGCCGGTGGTCACGACAACATCTCGGTCATCTTGCTCGAGTTCGATGAAGTCAATGTCTCAGCGTCGCCGATTCGACGCACCATGAGCACTGCTCCGCCGCCCGCGTCGGCGACAACTCGTTCGACCGACGGTACGCGTCGACGACGAATCGTGACGTGGCGAGTCTGGGCCGCAACCTTTCTTTTTCTCGCGGTCGCCGCCGGCGTCGTCGGGGTCATCCACTGGTACGCGTATTCGACGTACTACCTGGGTAACAACAATGGAGTGCTCGCGGTCTTTCGGGGCCAACCTTCAGGTGTTCTCTGGTACAAGCCGGAGGTAGTCGTTGAAACGAACTATCCCGTCGCCGACCTGCTTCCATCGGAGCGGCGAGACGTGAATGCGACCATCAGCGAAGCCACCGAAAAGCACGCGATCACCCATGCGAGGAACCTCTACAAACAGTGGAAGCGGGCCCAGGGCACCTTTGGGACAACCACAACGACGACCTCGACCACGACAACCACGACGCCGGGGTAGCGAGTGTCCCGGAAGGATTACCCGTCACTTCATGACAGCGCATTTACCGCGAATCTTCTACCGGTCGGTATTGGTTCCCTTGTGATGACGCCAGTGTTACCGTTTCGCGTCATTTTTTCCACGGCTCGTCGCTAGTGCCGTCGTTGAGCGGGTCACCACGGGTGGCGCGCCTCGTGGCGGCAGCTTTTGCGCCGTCGCTTCAGAACACGACAGCGTAGGCTTAGCGCAGTATGGAGCCCGTCGACGACCCTCGTCTGTATTCAAATCGTTATCAAGTAACCCACTTGATCGCCCGCGGCGGTATGGCGATGGTCTATCGAGCCGAAGATACGCTGCTCAACCGCGCCGTCGCGCTCAAAATTCTCTACCCAGAACTCAGCGAAGACCCCTTATTTGTCGAACGATTTCGTCGCGAGGCGCAAGCGGCCGCGAACCTCTCACATCCCAACATCGTCCCCGTCTTTGACTGGGGCGAAGACGGGGAGACGTACTTCATTGTCATGGAGTTGGTTGAAGGGACGTCTCTCGCCGAGATGCTTCGCGGAGGAGTAACTCTCACCGCTGCGCGCTCGGCACAGATCGTCGCTCAGGTTGCGGCGGCGCTTGGTTATGCGCACCGTAGCGGCGTTGTTCACCGTGACGTCAAGCCGGGCAATATTTTGATCACCCGCGACGGTCAAGTGAAAGTTACGGACTTTGGCATCGCGCAAGCAGTCTCGAGTGAAGATCATCTCGCCGAAGCGGGATCAGTCATGGGCACTGCGACATACTTTTCGCCGGAGCAAGCCGAGGGTGCCGCGGTCGATGGTCGCAGTGACGTCTACTCGCTCGGTGTCGTGCTCTACGAGATGCTGGTGGGCCGACCTCCGTTCATCGGTGATACTCCCGTCGAGGTGTCGAGCCAGCACGTTCATAATGCAGTTCCTGCGTTGTCGCAGTTTTCGAGCACTGTTCCCCATGATCTCGAAGCCATTGCCATGGAGGCACTCTCAAAGTCACCGTCGAACCGATACCAGTCGGCAGATGAGTTGCGAGCCGATCTGATTCGTTTTAGCGAAGGCCAACCCGTTCACGCCGCCATGCGCGACACTGCATTTTTTGGCGAAGACGCTACGCGTGCGGTCGCCGCAGTTGGCGGCGAACGTACGCGTTCAGTGCCGATCATGACCGGCCCGCGCACTGACGTACGCCGCCGACGGGGCCGCAACTACAGCGGCATCATTTTGATCCTCGTGATCTTGCTCATCGCAGGTGGGGCGTACGCGTTCTTCGCGCACAATAAGACCACGACGACGTTCATGCCGAACGTGATTGGACAACAGCAGACAACCGCGACACAGACCCTGAAAAACCAGGGTCTCGACATCGGTGGGGTCAACGGATTGGCGTCGAAAAAACCCAAGGGCAGCGTGATCTCTACCGATCCGAAGCCTGGCAAGAAGGTGGCAAAAGGCGACTTCGTAACCCTCGTGGTCAGCAAGGGAATCACCACGACACCCGAGACGGTTCCCGACCTCGTGGGCATGAGTGTGTCGAACGCCGTGAGTGAGCTAACGCACGAACATCTGTTCTACAAGATCAATGAAACACCCACTACTCCGCCGGGTGTCTCGGTGGCGCCGAACGATGTCATTTCTCAGACTCCGGCCAAGGGAACAGTTCTGCAGTCGGGGTCGAAGGTGACCTTGACCGTCCTCGCTCCCGGATCGAAGTACGCGCTTGACTCAGTCGCCGGTGATACTCAAGCCGCCGCTGGCGCGGCTCTCGCCAATCAACAGCTCTCTGTATCGACGACGGTCACGCGCACCTGTTCGAACACGGTCAACCAAGGACTCGTCGAGGGGACAAATCCGATCGCTGGTTCACTCGTCGCACAGGGACAAGCGATCACCTTGATCGTGTCCTCTGGGCCGTGCACGGTCTACATGCCAACGGTCACGAACGACACTGAGGCGCAGGCGAATGCTGCACTCAGCAACGTGGGTCTCTCGGCCACATATTCGCTCGATCCCACTGCCGTGTGCAACCCGGGCGCGCAGCAGACGGTGGCCAGTCAGAGTGATCAACCGGGAACTCCCGTCAAGTTCGGCTCGGTGGTTCCACTTACCATCTGCCAGATGACTGCCTCGACGACCTCCACCACTACGACGACCACCACGACTACGACGCCTTAGCGCTTCGTAATAGCATCGTCGAGTATGGCGAAATCCTCTGCGAAGTCCAATCCGAAGAAGACCGTCGGGCGCTACGTCGATCCGGTCGCGCGAGGACGCGTCACCAAGCGCCGTCCCGCAGGGTCGGATCGCAGCCCTCGCTGGTATGGCTCGAGCATCCTCGGCCTTTTGATTCTCGGCATCTTGATCATCACGCTGAACTACTTATCGGTGCTACCGGGCTCGACGTCGGCCTGGTATTTGGCGGCCGGACTCGTCGCGATCTTCGCGGCGTTCTTCCTAGCCACAGGGTATAAATAGTCGCGCTGGCTCAGCCCAGTCGTTCGATGATCGTGGCGTTGGCGAGTCCGCCGCCTTCGCACATCGTGAGCAGACCGAACTGACCGTCGGTACGTTCGAGTTCGTTCAGCAGCGTCGCGCAGAGTTTTGCGCCTGACGCACCGAGCGGGTGGCCCAGTGCGATCGCGCCGCCGTTGACGTTGACCTTCGCGAAATCGGCTTTGTGCTCGCGCTGCCACGCGAGAACAACCGAGGCGAAAGCTTCGTTGATCTCCACGAGGTCGATGTCGTCGAGAGTCAGCCCGGCGCGCTCAAGGACTTTTGTGGTGGCGGGGATCGGGCCCGTGAGCATCGTGACGGGATCGACCCCCGCGAGGGCGAAAGAGTGGAATCGGGCACGAGGGCGGTAGCCCAGCTCTTGCGCTCGCTCCTCGCTCATGATCAATACGGCCGAGGCCCCGTCGGTGATCTGCGACGAGTTGCCGGCGGTGACCTTTCCGCCCTCTTTGAATGCGGGCTTTAGCTTTCCGAGCGTCTCGACGCTTGAGTCGGGTCGAATGCCTTCGTCACTGGTAAGGAGTTCATCGGTGTCGTTGCCCTCCTCGTCTCGGACGTGGACCGGCACGATTTCGCGGGCGAAGCGGCCTTCAGCCGTCGCGCGCGCGGCCCGGCGATGGCTCTCGGCGGAGAACTCATCGAGCTCTTCGCGCGAGATGCCCCACTGATCTGCGATCATCTCGGCGCCAATGCCTTGGTTCACGAGCCCACCGACTGGCTCGTAACGCTCTCTAACGCGGGGGCCGAAGGGCCAACCCGAATCGGCGCCGATTGACGAGCCCATCGTCACACGCGACATCACTTCCACTCCGGCAGCGACAACCACGTCGTACGCGCCAGCCATGACACCTTGCGCGGCGAAGTGCAGCGCCTGCTGTGATGATCCGCACTGGCGATCGATGGTGGTGGCGGGAACTGATTCGGGCCAACCCGCGCCCAGGACGGCGTTGCGACCCACGTTGAAGGCTTGCTCACCGACCTGCGAGACGCACCCCATGATCACGTCGTCGACCACACTCGGGTCGAGATCGTTTCGTGCGGCCAGAGCGCGCAGGGCTTCGGAGGCGAGATCCACCGCGTGCCAGTTCTTGAGTTTTCCGTTGCGCTTCCCTCCGGGGGTGCGCAGGGCATCAACGATGACGGCGTGTGGCATTGAACTCCTTCGTTTCCGTGGGCGAACCCACGTCGCGAATCCTAGAGGTCACCGAGAACTATCGTCGCCAGCGTGGATGCGACGTCGAAGAATATGGATCGCTGGCTGGGCGACGGTGGCATGGCGTTGCTCGCCGCCGTCGGTGGAACATTTGAGAGTTACGGGGTCGACGGAGAGGACCTCGGGTGGGCCGAAGGCAGTTTTGTGGCTCTGGAACTCTCCGCGAATCCTCACGGAGTAGTCCAGGCGGGAGTGCACGCGGTGCTGCTCGACGCGGCCATGAATTTCGCGATTAACGCGGCCCTCCGCGGTCGTGACCGTACGGAAGCGACGATCGAGATGACGACAGAACTACTGCGCCCCGCGCTCGTCGGCGAAAAGTACGCGCTACGCGGTGAAGTAGTCCGCTTGACGCGTCAGATCGCCTACGCCGAGGCGACTCTCGTGGGCGCAGAGGCGAAGCTCGTCAGTCGGGCGACGGGAACGTTTCTCGTGCGGCGCGCCGACGACGCATAGGACCTGCTGGCCGTTCTACTTTCCGGTGTAGTAGCGATCGCCGACACTCAGTGCGCGGTCAAGACGGGCGAGCCCGTCGAGGGCTTCTTCGTCGGTAATCGTGCACGGTGGCACGGCATGCAACCGATTGAAGTTCGAAAAGATAAGCAGACGTTCGTCGCGACAGGCCGCGACCAATTCGTTGAGCGCCGGCGAACTCGAGCCGTACGGGGCGAGGGGTTCACGTGTGGCTCGATCCGTCACGAGCTCGAGAGCGAAGAAGACGCCGAGTCCTCGAACTTCCCCGATGATGCGGTGCTTCGTCGCCAGGTCCTCAAGCCCGGGGCGCAACACCTCCTCGCCAATGCGTCGAGCGTTCTCCACGATGCCTTCGTGTTCCATGGCTTCAATGGTCGCCACCGCCGTGGCGCAAGCCAACGGATGGCCTGAGTACGTCAGTCCGCCGGGATAGACGAGATCGTTGAAGAAGGCGCTGATTGCCTCATTGATCACGACGCCACCGAGCGGTATGTATCCAGAGGTCACGCCCTTGGCGAAGGCCACAAGATCGGGCTTCACGTTGAAGTGGTCGTAGGCAAACCACGCGCCGCTGCGAGCGAATCCGCACATGACTTCGTCGGCGATGTACACCAGTCCGTAGCGATCGCACAGTTCGCGGACGCCCGCGAGATAGCCGGGTGGCGGCAGCATTATCCCAGCGGTTCCCGGGATAGTTTCGAGAATGATCGCCGCAATGGTGCTGGGACCCTCGAAGATGATGGTGTTCTCAAGGCTCTCGAGTGCGCGTTGGCATTCTTCTTCTTCACTCGTTGCGTAGTAGCTCGTGCGGTAGAGGTACGGGCCGAAGAAGTGCACCACGCCTGCCGATCCCCGGTCGTTGGGCCAGCGTCGCGGATCGCCGGTCAAGTTGATGGAGGTCGCCGTCGCACCGTGGTAACTGCGGTACGCGGCAAGAACTTTGGTGCGTCCCGTAAAGAGTCGAGCCATGCGTACGGCGTGCTCCACTGCCTCAGTACCTCCGTTGGTGAAAAAAACTTTTGCCGCACCAGCAAAGGAGTGATCGAGGATCAGCTCGGCGGCCCGGTATCGCGACTCGTATCCGTGCTGGGGCGCGATGGTCGTCAAAATGTCGGCCTGCGCCTTGATGGCCGCCACGACCGCGGGGTGCTGATGACCAATGTTGGTGTTGACGAGCTGGGACGAGAAGTCGAGATACTCGGTACCGTCTTCGGCCGTGACGTAGACGCCGTGGGCACCTTTCACCATCATTGGGTTGATGCTCGCCTGGGCCGACCACGAATGAAAGACCGACGCCTTTTCGCGTTCGAGGCTGCTTAGTGCGGAACGATCAGTTGCCATGTCACAATCCTTTTTTCGCGTCACTTTGACGCTAACGCACGTCGAGCGATTCGTCAGTGGGCGTGACTCGCCCGCTACTCTCGCTTCATGAGTACCCAGCGCCTGCCTGGGGGAGTGGTGCACAAGCTTCCCGAAGACCTCCGCATCGCATTGGTGTCAAATTCCACGGCGCTCGATGCCTGGAAGGACATCACCCCTCTGGCGCGCAACGAGTTCATCTGCTGGGTGGAGGATGCCAAGCAGGAGGTCACCAGAGCGCGGCGCATTCGTCGTACCCAGGAAGAGCTGGAGGAGGGTCAGCGTCGGCCGTGCTGCTGGCCCGGCTGCACGCATAGGGAACGCACGGGCAGATAACTATCCGACACGGTCGTTCTGGCGCTGTCCGTGTCGGACGGCGAGACTCGCTGCCAGACTGCACGTCGCCCCGTCGTTAGCGTCTTCAGGTGAGAGGTAGGAGTTCTTCGCCTCGGAATCATCGCGATTATCACCCGAAAGTTGTACTGGTGACTGGCGTCGTCGTGGTTGTAGTCGTTGTTGTCGTCGTCGTTGTGGTGCTCGTTGGCGCATAGCTCTTGGGGAGGCCCAAAAAACTCACAGCACGAGCCCAGGTGTAGACGATCCCGGTCTTGGGTACCGCCGAAGCCCACGTGAAGTCCATGGCCAGCGACGCCATGCCGTGGTAGTTCCGCACTCCTCCGCTAGCTCCGGCTAACAGGACGAGGGGGCCTCCTCGAACAGAATTCCCCACGCTCTTCTCTAGGATGTTGTCGCGATGCCCCCAACACCCCCACTCGCCAGCGTGTAAGCAAGCCGTGTTGACGCTGTTTCCGTACAGTGGCGGCGGGCCATCCTCATACATCCACTCAAAGTCCGATGCCAATGCCACCTGGGTTCGCTCGGGAAGTACGTCGCCCCAAATAGAAGCGAAACCACTAGTCCAGCCGACCGGTGGTTCGGGGTCCGTACCCAGTCGCGCCCCGGTGGCGGCCACGGTATCGAGTACTGACCAGAGTCCATAAATTGGCACCTCGCCACGGCTCACCCTCTCCAGGTTAGAAATAACGAAGAGTTGATCAGGAATGCTCAAGCGGTTATAACGAGCCACGTTGAGAACCAGCGGTCCAAGCCCTTCTTGAGCGCGGCGCGCGTCGTTTATCAGTTGCAAGAATGTCTTGGACCTAAGGCCTCCCCCAGGCCAATTGCCCGTCGGGTTGTGTGGTGGCAGGATCACATGGGGGCCACTAGCCGCCCCAGCACCTGCTGCACCCAACGCGATCGATGCCGCGAGCAGCAGCGTCAGCCAGCGTCTGATTACACGAACGGACACGACCGCAACCTACTCCTGAGTTTCATCTGACATAGTGAACCCCACGTTCGTTCCCGATGAAGTAGCCGGTGATTGGCAGAGCGGGTGGCGTTGGCGATTTGGAGCCGTCGCACTCCGCAAGGTCAGGTCTCATGCGTTCATGCGGATCAGACAAGAGCCATCGTTCGAAGATCGCTATTGAATGTTGGATTGCGCCTCGTGACTATTTGTCCGAACGGCTTGCGGATACTCCCAAAAGAATCCACCCGTGGTGGGGCATTCGGGCAAATCCCAATCCCCGTTCAAAACAAGGCTTTTGCGCCCAAATCTTCAATGCAGTTTTCCAGAATTCACCAGCGTTGATGATTTTGCTCACCGCGAATGGCAACGAACATCACCGGCAATTGCGGGTCTGATGCGGTCGAACAGATGACACGCGAGTCATCGTTCGGAAGTCGCCGTCGAATGCACGTATCCAAGTTTTGCGCGCGAGGTTGCTTTTCGTAATCTCCGCTGTCGAGTGCGGCGCGTCACACGCTAGCTAGATCAGAATCGGCGAGTAGGACACGGTGCAGCAAGAAGACGGCGGGTACCTCGGAGATGTCGGTGTAGGGAGACACCGCCCATGGTTCCGAGAGGATCCGCGATGATTCGCGAACCCACTCAGGAAGCGGGAGTGCGTCTTTGGTTAGGTGGTAATCCACTGTCGCGGCGATGGCGGCGTCAAAGCGCGCATCACCGCACAACGGCGGGGCCGCCACGCAGAGGGCGACTCGAAGTGGTCCAGGTACGGCGGCGAGGTCATCACTGAGACCAATGAGGGCGCGGAAGGCAACTCCCTCACTGTGCCGCGTCGATCGGAGTTCCTCGTAGATGTAGTCGGCCCAACTGGCGGCAGAGGATCTCACGGTTGGCAGGAGGAAGAGTCGGTAGCCGGCGGCACCTACTATCCGGTCGAGCGATGCGGCACGAGTGTCATGCGCGGAACTCTCGATGGCCGCGAGCGCTGGTTGAGCGATTCTGGCTTTCGCCGCCAGGGCACGCTGGGTGAGGCCGCCGCCCCTTCGAGCCTCTCGTACCAGTTGCGCTGTGGTCATCGTTACCGCCCTAGACCTTAGATAATACTTTTCGTATCATAGGTCTGACGCCGGGAGTGGAAGAGAGCGTCCGGCGCCGGCAGACCAGTGTGAACAGACCCTGACCGATGAAGTCCCTGGCGTTGGGCGCCCTTCGCCGCTTTGTTCGAGTTCAAGCGGAGTATGGCAGAGGGTGCCTTAGTTTGGGACCGAGAGTGCCATAGCAAGTGGCGCTCTTGTCCGAGCCCGCGCTCCGCACGAGACCGACTGGTAGGTGAGTCGTTTCGGGTGTGTCCCTCCACATCGCTGTGTTAGATCTGGCGCCCCACGATTAGTTGGCGCCGCCGGGGCGCTGCAACCACGCAGCAAAGAACGGATCGTCCACCTCGAAGCCGCTTTCGCGACTGACGATGAGTTCCGATGCCTCGAGGACGTTTATGGCCTTACGCACTGCCGACGAATCTGAAAGGTCTGCTGCCGATGCGAATTCTGCTGACCCGATACTCGCGGTCCCGCCTGTCGCGAGGAGCTTGAGGACGCGGCGTTGCCCCGGGGACAGTTTTTCAAAGTTCTTCGCGAAGTCAGATTCCTCGTGGCGCACTAGCGCCTCAACCGATCGGGCCACCACTCCGCGATCGATTTTCGCGTTGGCCTGGCCAAAGCTCTCGTATGCGAGCTTCTGTACGTCGAAGGGAACCGGCCGTGACGAGCGCCACAGCAATTCGGCGATCTCCTTGCTAGCGAATGGCCGCGCGCCGCGCTGCGCAGCGCCGAGCAGAAAGGGGATCCAGTCGTCCTCCGGAATCGGACCGAGCGCGAAGTGTTCGAGCATGTTGTGGAGTGGAGCTCCTTTCAGAAGCACCAGATTCTCCATCATGTGGTGCCGAGAACCAGCCAGCACGAGAGACACGCGCCGGTGCTCGTCAGCGAGGGCTTTGAGCAGTCCGGGGAGTTGCGGACTTAGATCATCCACTGCTTGAAATTCATCCAGTACCAGCACGGCTGGTCGCTTCTCTCCAATCTTGTCGAGCGCCTCGTAGACGTCAGTCACCACTTTGAACGCATCGTCAAGTGCCATGTTCGGCAAAAAGTTGAAGGTCGGGCGTCCGCTTGGATCAAGTGTGATGCTCGGCTGCACACGGATGCGCTGCAAGAACCCAGGCAGCGTTTGCGCGAGTCGCTGCCACGGACCTCCCGGTACTTGATAGAGACCTCTCAGCAGTACCCCGGCGACGGTGGCAAGGCTGCCGGCCTGCAGCAGATTGACGCTCACGATGGCTGGCGCGGGATTTTTTGTCGACAGGCTGGCGCACGCCTCCTTGATGAGTGACGATTTTCCGTAGCGTCTTGGAGCGGTAACCACGATGCCGATGTGGTCGACCATTCGGTCGGACACGGCACGCAGTTCTTCACGCCTGCCCGCGAACTGCTGGCCCGCAACGGGGCCGCCGTAATCGAATGGATTACGCCTAACAGTTGCCATGAGTGTCCTATCTCGTCCGGTCTCACTTCGGACCGTCCTAACTAGGACGGTCCCAGTTAGGACTGTACTATCTCGGCCACTCACTGACAACTGACGCCTCGCACCGAAATTGTCTCTTGCTATTCGCTTTATTCGTTTGCGAGGTTCGGAGCCTCATTGAGGGCAAGTTGCTCCGAAGGCCCGACGATTTCCCCCTTCGTTGCGAATCTCAGACTTCGACCCGTCTCCAGTTTCACTTTGCTATCAATCTCCGTCATCATCTCGTTCACGCAGTTGTTGAACATCCACGCCTCCAATTCCGGCGTTAACGAAAAGTGTGTAACGGACTCTTCGTCGGGGGCGAGTAACGGGTGCTCAATAGGGTCAAACGCAAGCCGCTCGTGCCGAGATCGAATCATGCGGACGTTGTAGCTCGCAGCGATCAACGTCACCATTAACTGCGTCCACACGAGGCCGCTCTTTTGGATGGTGCCGCGACGGAGGTTCTCGGTCCGAGGATTCTTCAAATTCCCGAAGACCCCTTCGACGTGCGTGCGAAGGCCGTAGACGCGATACCAAGCGATTGATCCCCAATAGTGGATCTGGTTGAGTTTGGCGGCAGACTCCGGCAACGTCACGCGGAACGAATTCTGCGTGCAGCACCGAGCGGGCTCTTGGCCGGGTTCAAGTTGAAGAAGATCGGTGTTGACGATAGTCAGACCCAACTCTGCGGCGATCTCCATCGAAGGTCGGTACAGCGGACACGCCACGAGAAACTCGCGAGCCGGGCAGCGTAACTTCATACGTCCTTGTTCGTCCATCTGATTGAGGACCACGTGTGCAAAATTCTTGCGCTGTTCCATCTGCTCGGCGAATGCTTTGTGCTGCTCCTGCGTACCGAACTGGTCGGGTCGCTTCATCTCGAAGTACTCTTCCGGCATCGCCGGGCAGTGTGCGAAGCCGTCCACGTAGGTCGATTCGGGATGGCGCAACACCTTGTGGTCGTTAGAGCGAAGATCGAGTATTTGTCGAATGCCTCTCTGAATGAGTGCTTGCTGCCACCTCACGAAGCCCTTGTAGCTGTAATGCCGATCGACCAGGATTGTTTTCACATCCTGTCCGAGACTGTCGAGAAGACGGAGCGTCACATCGACCACGTCGTCCGTGGATCGGGTCACTTCGATGCGGCGAACGATAGGTGCTCGTGCGTCGCGGTCGTATTTGATCTTGATCGGAGGAACTTGTACCAAGGCGTGTGCGTACGTTCCGTAAAACCGCGCCATGCCGCCGTTCTTCGCGGTGGCTCCGCACCAGGCGGCGTCGGGGTCCCCACCCTTTAGTTTTTCGGGATCATTGGTGACAACGATTCCTTCCAGGTCATCAACCCCCTTGAGTGCGCCCTTGGCCACCGTGGCGCTGGCGAGTTCTATGAAACCGTCCCGGAAGATCTCGTCGCTCTGCGATGCAATTTCTTCCGCCGTCGGTTTGGGATAGAACTTGCCGCGCAGCCACGCCCAGATCGCCGTGGCGTCGATGGCGATTTGATTGTCGTCAACCTCGGTGGCTTCCGCCGTGTAGTCGAGCAGAGCGTTGCACGCGTCGATCAGAACACTGTGGCGTCGATCTCGCTCGTCGACGGTGAGCTCAAACTCGACCGACCGGCCGTAAGCGAGACGACTAGAGAGCATGTCAGCGGCGTAGTACAACCGGTCGCGCTTGACGAAGTCTCGTGGACCCGGTCCAACTTTGACGCCAAGACGAATCTGGTCAGTGATGTCCATTCGCTCCGTGAGCGCGTGATAAGCGCTCGTGATTGTGCAACTCTTGTTTTCCTCGATTGAAAGCAAGAGGCCAATGAGGAGAAGCCGCACGGTTTCGGGGCATGTCTTCCGGCCTTTCGGATCGCGGCCCATGCCCGCAACCAGACGGTATGCCATTTTCGACTCGTCGACCAACAGGCGGACGCGTTCTACGGCGGCGCGATTGTTCACTTCGCACCTCCGTCGCGTAGTTCAGAGAGCCCGTCAGACGCCGGAAGGTGCTCGAGCATGTCGTAAAAGGTTCGTGAGCTTTGCAGGCCCGATGCGGCGAACGCGACTTGCAGCGGGATGTTTTGCCGCATGAGCCAGCAGATCCATGTAGTCCGAAGTGTCCTGGTGTCAATGGCCGGGCATCCTTCGTAGACGTCAGCGCCCTTCAAGATGGCGGTGATGGGGCTATCGGATTTCGACGGAGGCAGCACCGGTCGATCCGGGCGAAGTCCTTCGATGGCGACGAGAACGTGTCCTTCGTAGATGCGACGAACGACGACCCGGCGCGGCCGCGCGCCAGTTATTTTGACGGTGATCGTGCCGTCCTCGTCAATCGAGATATCGCGACGAAGAAGAGCTCTGATTTCTGTCGACGAAATTCCGCACCCGCCACAGAGTCCGACGATCGCACAAAGTCGCCGGCGAACTTCGGGCACGGTCTGCGTAATGGCCATTCGGCGAACTTCACGCTCCTCGTTTTCGTTGTACGGAGGGTTGACCTGATTGTGACCAAGACGCAGTGACGGCGGCGCCTTCACTGAGGGGTTGCACTTCTCTGCCAGGTGTCGAAGCCGGGAGCGATAATCGCGTTGGGACCGCTCCGCGAGATCGGGCATACCGTGAACGAAGTATGCGTCGACGATCTCGAAAGTAAGGCTTGACTCAACGTCGGTGGAGTGACCCCCGAGGGCACGCCAACGCAGAAAGGCCGCGAGTACCACCGCGTGTTTGCGAGCGGACTCAATGGACGTAAAGCCGCACGCGGCGACGGCGCTCCGAACCGTCTCGGCGATCGAGTCCCAGATTGCGTCGTCCTGGTCCGGTGTGAAGCTGGCGATGTAGTCGAGAACGGGCTGCGCGCGAAGACGCTTCTCTGCGGCTGCAGTGGCGTGCTCTATTGCGAGCCGTTTGGCGGCCGCGCGTGAGGTTTTACGAGTCAAGACTCTCGCGTCCCCCTCTGCCCCACGTACCTGCGGTCTTCCTGACTGTACTGAGATGGACGAGCACGCGCTCAAGCCGCTTCGATGGCCGTTTCGAAGCCAAATCCGGGTCGTTTTCAGGTCCTCGCCAGATATCGGAGGGAGTCGGCGACCGATCGTGTCGAGGGCTGTACCGGAGATTCGGTACGTGTTCAATCGTTCAGCGAGACTGAGTCCCTCATCCGTGACAGCGAGGGATCGAAATGTCTGCATCGCGATGCTGGGCGTCAGGCGGATGTCGAGCGAGCTCGCGACGTCCTTCAGGGCCTTCCAGTCCTCGCCAAGCAAGTAGTCGCCGGCTAGGGCGCATGCGCTCCGGTAGGCAGCGAGCCGCCACGATTCGCCTGAGGAGGCCAATTCGAGCTCCTCGACTTTGAATCTGACGCCTCTAATGCCGAGGGGCACTCCTGCCGCGATGTGCGCAAAGAAGCCCCGAAGCGCCGATCGACTATCCAATGCGCTGGCCTCCAGCAATGCACCTAGCTGAGTTTCCTCCAGTGGGCGACTGGGGGACCGAGGAGCCCTCTCGTTTTTGGAGGCGTCAGAAGCCACACCCCTGTGGGCGCGGAGAATTCTATTGAGGACACCCCTACGAGTTTTGAGGGATTTCCGTGGCGCGCCCGCGAGCATCGACGTACTCACCCACAGGGAGATGGCGGCATCGTTGAAATGCGAGTCCAGGAGTCCGCCATCCGCGGGAGCCACGTCGGCAATGAAGCCCGTGACGATGGTCAACCACGACCTCGCTTCTCGATCGCTATTGGGTAGTGCGTCAATGACGGCCTTGCGTATATCGGGCATCATGCTGTCGCGCTGCGCGTCGGTTAATCGGTTCGAGCTGTAGCGCGCCACGTATTCCCTGATTGCCGTGTCTGCGAGGACCCGGCCCCTGTTTGGTTGTGTGTTTGTCATGCCGAGACTCGTGACAATCAGACCTGCGCAGGCAATCGCCGCAATTTAGGAAATCAATGAGTCGGAGCCGATCACTCGGGCGCGCAGAGCGTCACACTGCTCGTGTACAACTAGAGCGAGGAGGTACGCAGCATGGATGGCGAGATTGAGCAAATGCGAAGGGTTGCTGAGGTAGCGCGACGGCTCCGCGAACATGAACTCTCTCCGTCTCGAAAGTTTGGCGATGGAGACTTTGACCAGCAGTCCTACAACGATCGGTCGAGAGCGCTACTAAACGAGCTCGACTCCGAAATCGCCAAATGGCGGGTATTCGACCAGTGACCGCGACCTCAAGTCATCGAGAATCAAAAATCGGGCAGGTGATGGATAAGTCCTCGTCAACGCTAGAAATAGTGTCGCACCGAAACGTTAGATTATAACGAAACTCAACAATACGGGACGATCGTGTGGCCAGTCATTCGACCTCACTCAGCGACGTTTCTCCGTCGCAGAGCACGTTCGCGACCAACCTGTACCAAAACGCCGCTGGCGTTTAGACGGAAACGCGCCATCTTCTCGCTCACTTCGAAACGCTCGGCAATCTCCGACGGAGATAGGTTCTGCTTGGCTGCTTTAAGGAGGAGCGGACGCGGCAGGAGCAGGCAGCCACCGAGCCAATTCGCTTCATCCTCCTGCTCGACGTCGCACGTGAGGAACTGCATCGAGCCGATCCTCTCCACCGTTCGGACGTCATGATCAAGCAGTATGTGCGCCAACTCGTGAGCTTGGTCGCTGCGTCGGCGGCCAAACGACGACAACGGGTTGTAGACGATGATGTGTCCTGCGGCGGGGACGCGAAACGTAGCCGCCGAGAACGCGTCGGCCTGAAGCTCCTCGAGCTCCTCGAGCCGTGACCGATCCACGAGCTCGTCGGCCGCCACGATTTTCACCCCAAGTTCCTTTGCCGCTTGCTCTAATGAGACCGGCTCATTTGATTTGAGCCCTTGTCGTTCCCTGATCGAATTAGCGAGCCGCTCGGCTTCTGCCTTAAAGCCACGCCTCACGGAGGTCTACTTGGTTGAGCTCGAAGCGAGGGCCTCTTGCATTTCTTCGAGGATATCGGTGAGCAATTTCAGTGCCGGCGGAGTGAACGTTTTGGCGGCTCTGAGATGGACAGCGAGACGACGGTCTGGCTTAGCGAGACTTTGGTAGAGATCGCGCACGATTCCGGCAATCCGCTCCGCATTATCGACGGTCAGCGCAGGGTCCGATTTGAGGTGAGTGGCGATGCTGTCCGGGGTGTTCTCGGTGCGCTCCACGGGCGAAAAGAACCGATCAGGGCTTTCGCCCATCCATTGGAGGAGGCGCTGGAAGGTGGCGAGGTCGGGCGTGCGCCCGTTCTCGACACGCGAGAACGTTGCTACAGGGACGCCAGACGCGGAGGCTGCCTCCCTGAGACTGAGATCAAGGCGTTGGCGGTAGTCACCCACCATTCGACCAAGATCCTTGAGGGAATCAGTCACGGAGTCTCACTAATGGAACTATAGGGCAGCATTCGGCTAACGAGTGGTGTATCATCAGTGGTACGGAGGATATTCCTCCGTACCATAGTTTAACCAGGAGGCTCCATGAGTGTGCCCACCACTGACAGTGTCGAGGGAAACCACGGCACCAATCCCCCCGAACACGACAAGATCGAGGTCGTCGTTTTCGCACCGAAGCAACCGGATCCGAAGCACTTCACGTTTGACGCCGAGGAACTCGTGGGTGCAGCCGCAAAGGAGGCCGCGACCGCATTCGGCTACACCTCCGGGAACCCCTCGTTCCAAGTTGAGGACGGTTCCGTGCTCGACCGTTCGGTGACCCTTCGAGCCGCCGGTGTTCACGATGGCGCGAAGCTCGAGCTGGTAGACGCGGGCGGCGGCGTGTGAGCGTTGAAGAGGACATCGCGAGGAGTCAAGTAGAGGCGGAGCTTGACGCAGCCCGCGCCTGGGCCGGGCGCCACAACTGGTCCCTCCGCTGGGAGCCCGAGCTTCTTCGACTTCGCGCGACAACGTTCCATCCGCACGGCGGTCGAATACTCGAGGTTCATGGCGGGTTCGATTTGTACAAGGCGCTACCTCCCGCATGGCGATTCTGTGCACCGAACTCCGATGAGGGGAGCGCGAGCTCGTTCCCAAAGGGCGGTCCCGCCTCCATCTTCCATGGGAATCTGGTCATCTGTGCGCCCTGGAACCGCCTCGCGTACCGCGGTTACGAAGGTCTCCACGCCGACTGGGACGTAAGTGGCTGGATGACCGCAGGTGGCGACGTGAGTCGAGCTACCACGGTGGCGGACATGCTGGCGGCAATCGATGTGAACCTTCATGCGAGCCCCGGGATGTCGGCGTGAGTCCAGTTCATCGCGTCACGCCCCTGCCGACAGGTGCGCAACGTGGTCGACTGATCGTCGCTGCGTCGGTTTTGGAATTCACCCAGAAAGCCTTGTCCCAGTCAGAGACCAAAGAGCCACACGAGTCACTGGTTTGGTGGCTCGGGCGGCAAGTCGATAGAGACACGATTGTCCTCGCCTCGATCCGGCCGCGCGTCACCTCGACGTCGCAGTCCGTGTTCGTCGACGAGATCGACGCGGGTTTCGCTTCCCGCCGAGCGCGCGAGTACGGATTAGGTGTTGTCGCCCAACTGCACACGCACCCCGGCTCTGACACCCGCCACTCTGACGGCGATGACCTACTGATTTTCATGCCGTTCGAAGGTATGTTTTCGCTGGTCGTCGCCGACTACGGCCATGGACGTTTGAACTTGCCAGAAGGCTTCTCCACCCACCAGTTTCAAGACGGGCGCTGGGTTCTTCTCGACCAGACGACCAGCAGCCTGACCGTGGTGCCTGCGGAGGTGGCGCTGTGACTAAGTCTCGAGAAAACGACGAGTTTCACCGCCGCAGCCGGGAGTACACAGGCGGAGCCGTCCCGACCGAACCAGTCGGAGTTTCGGCCGGGATCGGGACGGCGAACACCGTGGCGGGCCAAATTGCCATCCTGAGCGCGGTGAATCTCCTGGCCAGGTCCCATAGGCACCTCGTCATAGGGGTACCTGACGCGCCTCTTCTCATTGCCTCACCCGTGAACACAGCATCGCTTCGCGAGGCGTGCAGTCGTCTCGCCTCGGCCGTGGATCCCGCTCGCATCGTGGAGTTGACGGACGTCGTCCCGGCGGGCACGGATTGCATGGGAATTGGTGATGACGCGCCCAGTGGCACCATTTTTGTTGGAGCTGATCGTTGGACAGCTTTCGTGGGGGACGAGCCGCTCGTCATCACAACGGACAACTCATCGGTTCTCGGCGTGTGCATGGCCGTGGTGTTGGCCCACGGCTGCCTGTACAGGCGGGCGCTGAAGCTACCTTCCGCATTTCCGTGGTCTATGTCGCTGTGGACGCTTGAAGAGACCACTGAAGGGACCGGCCCATTGGAGCTTGATGTCGTTGATGTCGGAACTGTCTGGCTCGTGGGTGCTGGTGCTGTCGGTTCGTGTCTGGCGTGGTGGCTCAGCCTGATCGGCGTCACGGGCGAGTGGCACGTCATTGACGACGACCACATCAAACATCTCAATCTCGACAGGTCGCTTACGTCCTTCGACGCGGATGCCAACGAAGATCCAGCAGCGTTCACCTACAAGAGTGAGGCCGTCGCTCGATATCTGCCCGGTGCCGACGCCCATCGGATGAGGTGGGACGAGTTTCGCGAGCTCGACCTTCCCCTGCCTGATGTCATCATCCCCGTCGCCAATGAGGACTCTGTTCGAGCCAAGATCGCTCAGCTCGGACATCCCGCCGTGATTCACGCCACGACAGGTAGAGAGTGGACGGCCGAACTCCATCGGCACCTTCCGGACAAGGACGGGTGCCTTTCCTGCCGACTTCCTCCGGATACGCCGACCTTCGCGTGTGCCGAAGGTGAAGTCCCCTCTGAGACTCCCGGGGTCCACAACGACGCGTCGCTTCCGTTCCTCTCAGCTGCAGCGGGGCTCTTGCTGCTATCTGGCCTGTTGCAACTTCAGTCCGGCGAGTGGGAGCATCACGATCGGAACCACTGGCGTGCTCATTTCGATGGTCCGACCCTCCGAACCTCGCGCTGGTCATGCTCCCGGGACTGCGCCACGTGGTCACTTCCGGCTGTGCGAGCGCGAAATTTTGAGAGGACGCGCTGGTTCACTCTTGATCGTACGGCGACCGCCCTCGTGGCCGAGGAACAGACGACGAATAACGAAGAAGGCGGGTGGTAGGCAGCCGTGGATACGCTGCTGACACTGTTCGACTGGGTGCTGGGCGGCTTGTTCGGCAAGCGCGCCGCGCGCTGGGCTAGGAGGTTCCTTATCGCCCTGCTTTTCTCTCTTCTATATTTCGCGCCGACCCACGACATCATCTGGATGGCAAACGCCATCGGTCAATGGAAGATCGGACCCTTTCTGCAGCCTTTCGAACACATCTACCACGTTCGGATTGCGACTCCATGACTTGGGGACTCAAATACGTCACGCACCCGTTAGGAGAACGTTCTAACGCACATCGATCCTCGATGAAGGCACTGAGCGGCTGCAGACTGCCAGCCGTTTCCCCATCGTTTGATGCCGTCCCACTCTCCGCTACTGAGCTGGTCCAGGTCCGATCGCTTTCTCAGGCCGAAGCTCACGGCGAAGAATTGATTGCGCACTGCGTGCGCACGCTGCGTCTCCCCGAGAGCGAAGTGATATCGCGAAGCGCGATTGACGCGAACACTTACGTCACGGAGCTCGAGGTGTACGGCAGTAGAGAACTTACGGAGGTTCTCAGTGTGAGCCGACAGCGGCTGGCACAGTTGCGGGCAGAAGGGACGCTACCCGAGCCCGATGCTCTGCTCGCGGCGACGCCCGTCTGGCGTCGTCGAACGATCGATTCGTTCACTCTCGGTTGGCGTCGTCGCCCTGGCCCAGCCCCGGCCGATATTGGGTCGGACATTGACGTTGATCAACTGTTTTCTGGAGGCTGATCCGGTCGCGTCGAGATTGTCGTCGGGTTCGAACGAAATGGCAGACAAAAACATTCCCCGACGGCAACACACGGTGTCTCAGGGCATCCTGCGCCAATTCACCGAGCCTACGACCGGTCAACTCGAGTCGTACAACCTAATTGACGGGAAGGCTCACCGGAAGTATCCCGTGCAGGTGGGTTTCGTCTGGAATTTTGTCGAACATGAGCCGACGGCGACAGAGAAACGCTGGCAGGGGACGGAAGTTCGACTTCCGTCCTTGTACGCGGCTCTCAGCGACGGAACCCTGTTGGACCAACCCGACATGATCGAGCTCGCGAAAGAGGTCATCGCACTGCACGTTGTTCGCAGTTTGACGAGACGTGCTGTCCATGAAGTGGTTGTACCTCGCGCTCGTGAAGATCTTGTGAGGGAACTGCGCCACAATCCCGAAGCTTTCGCTTTGGCGTTTCTTCGACGGACAGGATTCCATGCTGCAGGCTCTGAAGCACTGGAAGCGCAAGTTCAATGGGAGGCTGACCGCGCTCTACACGCACTCGATACTCCCGAATTCTGGCAAGCGCGCCTGATGGCAAACATCGACGAGCTCAACGCGCTCCTATCGCGGACGAGCATCCAAGTCTTCGAGGCCGGAGTGGGGTCGGGAGAGTTCCTGATTGCAGACGACCCTGCTCCCACGATGATGGCGGGCCACCGGGGGCTCGGTCCCCTTGCGGGCGTTTCGTACGCCAGAACAACTACCATCGCGCTTCCAGTCAGTCCCAAGTACGCGATCGCGCTTATTGAACAGCCGGAATGGCGAGAAGCCGACTCAAGGACCGTTCACTTCTTGAATTGTGTTCAGCTCAGCTATGCGAAAGAGCGCGTCTTCTATAGCCCCCTCAGTGGCCTGCGTGCTTTGGCTCAACGCGCTCCCGCGGCACGTCTTGTCCGACCCGAGGGATTGGGACCGCTACTGATCACACTTGACCCACTGGTCGCAGACGGATGACGACGGCTCCGCCTTGACTGTGTTGTTCACGACGTGCGATTCTTCGCGCCGGCTTAGGGCGTCGGCATCCTGGTCGGACCGGGTTTAAGCTCGCGCCATGAGCGGCGAGCGGAGTTCCCGGGCACCCTTTTGGCGATTGATGTTTGAGGTGCTGGCCCCGTCCTCACTGGCTTGGTGGCTGGCCACCTTCGCGAGTTCTGGAAAGGTCCCGATCTGGCCAGTATTCATTCTCGGGCCGCTGGCGATTGTCGCCCTCGCCATGTGGCTACACGACGCCGGACAAGTGACGTTTGTAGCCAGGCGGGTAGATGGCCGGAGGCAGGAAAAAGCCGATGCGATCGCGGAGACAGCAAAAAGAGCGCCAGGACCAAGAAACAGAGCAGGCCCGCTGGATATGGAGATCAACGGCTGGCGCTCTCTTCATGGACGCGAACAACGTTGGGATATTCCTGTCAGCCCCCGAAGCTCCCAGCCCCGAACGAATCGGTCAAGTGAGTGCCTTTTGCACCATTTCCCAGGATGGCAAGGAACTCTGCCGGTCCCTCAATCAGATTTTTCAGGCTCAGATTGGCGCGACGGTCCTCTTACCTCAGGATTTCAGCCCACGCCTGCTGTGGCCCCTAGCGCAAGGACGCTACGAAGTGCACTGGCATCTGAGCGATCGTCGATACGCCAGCCGCCACGCGATAGGTCTTTCTGACAAAGGGCTCTCCCTATGACCCCTTCGGAATGAGGAGAGTGCTGTGCTCTAAGGAGAAGCTAGGAGGATCCGCTTGACTCTCTTTCTCGTAATTCCTCAAGAATCAACTCTGCAATGCGCGAAGGCTCAGACGAAGTTGTGTCTACAGTGAACACGTCCTCTTCGTTTGGATTGAAAAACGTAGTGCTCTCGATGTAGTGTCTTGCCCTCTCGAGATCGTCAATCTTCATCCGCTGCGTTCGAGCCGGTTCCGGTATGCGTCGAAGTTGCTCTTCAAGTTCGCAAGTCAACATGACGGGCAAAAATGTTGACCCGCGACTGGCTGCGATCCTCTTCACCCGTTCATAGAGCGCGTGAGACTCTGGATCATCCTCAAGGGCATTCGTTAAGACGTAGCTCACCGAACGCGGAACGACCTCCTCGATCATTCGAAACACGGCGTCCCGGACGAAATCGATCTCTCTCCACATGCCATCGGTGACTTCGGCATCGGGCCATTCAGTTAAAAGTGAGAAAATTGGAAGATTGATGAGTTGATTGTCGACGACGGCAGCACCATTGATCTCGGCTATGGCCTTGGCAACCGTAAATTTTCCGACGGCTAGTGAACCAATGAGGTAGATGACGCTCGGCGGCAACGACCTTCTTTCTATCTCATGATCGGGGCGCTGATTCAAAGAGTTGTCCTGCACTGAAGCAGTGATGAGCTCGGCGAATTCGAGGGTTGCGTCTACGAAATGCTTCGCGGGCCGCTGTTTGGGATCGAAGCCTAGAAGGCGGTCATCGATCGCGTTTTGGAGAAGCGGGTGCCAACGTGCATCGAGGCGCCGAAGCGCCCAACGGACAGAGTCAGACTTCAGCGCGACCTCCTCCGTCTCAAACGTAAACCACATTCGACATAGCATGTCCACCGCGTAGCGCTGGAAACCCGCAATGTCGGGAATCCAGCTGAGAAGGTCCGCGGCGAATGCAGGGATCTCCACGCGCATTGTCTCTCGCAGAACGCCCTCGGGCAACGCGTCCACGACTTCCTTCGCAGGCGGGCCGGCGAGAGTAACGCCGCACTCGTGCAGAATCCAGCGAGCTACCGCGGAATTGCAGTGCTGGTGCCACTGCATTTCACGCCAGCCATGATCAATGTAGAGCCAGTCGCGCCCGAGGCCGCTGAGCGTCTTTAGGTCGTCCGCCGGGGCGTACGAGCCTTCCATGTGGCGGTTCCAGAAGCCCTCCCTGGTAGGAAGTTCGTCGTGAAATGCGCGTAGCCCGAGTTCTTGAACCGGCGTGACTGGTCCGCGAGTGACAACTAGGAAGTCGCAGTCGCTCGCTAGGTCCCCGGTATCAAGGGCAAAGGATCCCTGTAGGTAAGCGCCGATGAAGTTGTTCGCGAGTACTCGCCGGGCAACGGTCACGAGTTCCTCGAGGACGTCGTTGAGTTCGTCGAAGCGAGTTGGGCCGCGGTTAGGCGTCGGAAGGCCCGTCGTTGTCATCTCAGTCCCCCTCGAAGCGGTGGTTTCACACTGATGGTGCGCGTTCTGACTCAGAAGACACAAATGCATTCCGAGTTCGGTGCAGGCGGCTGTTGTCCTAGGTGCCCAACCGCACAAGTGTACTGAGTGGATTCGTCGGTTTCAACCGCGAGGCCAATGCTTTTACGCCCTCTTCCGATGACTCATACGAGAAAGATTATTGAGGAGTGAGGAATCCCTCGAAGCCAAAATCTCCACGATCGCCATTAAGAGATTCATTCGCATTTCCATCTCCTGGGTTGACCAAAAATAGCTATCACCGTGCGTTACTGGTCCAGAAAACTGAGCGCGATACGAAGGCCACGGTTCAAGCGCGGTCGAGACATCGGCTTCCCAACGCTCGATATCCTCCACTAGTTCCGGGGGATCGCCCTGAAAACTTTTGAAACCCGGTGGACATCTCTGGCTAATCAATCG
>JBAQZL010000104.1:0-7414 GCA_049790955.1 Acidimicrobiales bacterium | reverse complement strand
CAGAACTTCTACAACCTGGCCCACCGAGTCGATGACGAGTTGATCGATTCACTCGCCGCGCAGGGCATTGCGTACGTTCCGTACTTCCCGCTCGGGGGCTTTTCTCCGTTGCAGGCCGACGAGTTGCAGTCTGTCGCGACTCGACTCGAGGCCTCCCCGATGGCCGTCGCGCTCGCATGGCTACTGCAGCGATCCGCGAACATTCTGCTGATCCCGGGAACATCGTCGGTCGCGCATTTGCGACAGAACGTCGCGGGAGCCACTCTCACCCTTTCCGAAGAGGACCTCACTGAACTGAACCGCATCGCTGCCTAAAAATCTGGCGCTCAACGTGCCGATCAGAAGTTGCCCGGACTACTCGCCTTTGGCAGTGATTCGCGTCAAGATGTCCTCTAGGTGCGCCAAGTCACCTGACGGCAACGAGGCGAGAGCGCGCGGCGGCTCGGCGAGAACGCGCGCGGCGAGCCTCGCGGCTTCGCGCCCGGCCGGGGTTAGTTGCACCAATTTGCGTCGGTGATCGTCAGGATGGGCGGTACGTTCGACCAGCCCCAGTCCCTCAAGTTTGTCAACGATCACCGTGGCGTACGGAGCGTCGATGCCGCGGGCTTCGGCAATGTCGCGCAAGGTCAACGGCGAGTCGACGAGCAACAAAAGAAGCTTGACGCGACCGAATCCTCGGCCCAGCCCAAGGATCTCCTGCAGTTCTCGGCGAGGTTCGTTGGCGTCAACAAACTTCTTCAGTGCCGTCCATACTCGCGTCGCAACGTCATTTTCTGGCGACGGCGCCGGGGTCACGAGACGAGTTCCTTGGAGCGACGCGTGAGTCGCTCCCCGTTTCGCTGGGCGGTTGCTTTCGCCCACTCCCCCGTCGAGAGAAGACCGAGAAAAATGATGGCGATACCACAGCCAGCAATGACGAACCACGCAGCGTGACTGGACGAGATGAATGCGGCGCCCGTCCCCGCCGCCACGATCGATCCCGTGACGGCTACGCCGAGAGATGAACCAACTTGGCGACTCGTCGACGCCACCGCGCCGGCGACACCCGACTGATCAATCGGCATTCCCGACATGGCGGTGTTGCTGATTGGCGCGTTGACGAGACCACAGCCAATACCAATCAATAGGTAGGCGAGTATCAAGTAATAAATCGACGTGTGACTCGTGAGTTGCGTGAGGAGAAGCGCGCCCACGGCGAGGGGAGCTCCCGAGAGTGCGAGGGGCAGGCGCGGCCCTCGACTGGCAATGAGATGTCCGGACACGCGGGCAAATATGAAGAGCATCACAGCCATCGGCAGGGTCAAGAGTCCTGACTCCAGGGCACTGTAATGACGGACGTCTTGGAGATAGAGCGTGTTGAGGAACAAAAAACCGCCCAAGACGGCAAATGCGGCTACCGCAATCACGCTGGCGCCGGCAAACGGAGCACTACGAAAGAAGCGCACGTCGAGCAGTGGCTCGCGCCGACGAAGTTCGGTCGCAACGAGTGCCGCGGCGCTCAGAACGCTCAGGACGAACAAGCCGAGAATGATCGGAGAGCTCCACCCGCGATTGGGGCCTTCAATGATGGCGTACGTTAGGGATCCCAACATCACCACGACGATCCCTTGCCCGTAGGGGTCAATGCGTCGTGCCCTCGTGGCCCTCGACTCCGGCACGAAGATCTGCGTGAGAACAATTGCTGCTACGCCAATGGGCACGTTGATCCAGAAGATAGAACGCCAGCCAATTCCAGAAACCAATACGCCACCCAGCACCGGCCCGAGCGCGAGACTCAAGCCAAAGACTGACCCCCAGATTCCCATCGCTTTCGCGCGCTCTTTTGGATCAGTGAACGTCCGCACGATGATCGAAAGGGCCACGGGATTGAGCATCGATCCTCCAACGGCCTGCAATCCGCGAAAGGCGACGAGCCAACCGAGTCCCGGTGCGAGGCTACAGAGCAAGGAACCCAGCGCGAAGATGGAGAGGCCAATCTGAAATACTCGACGATGGCCAAAACGATCGGCCATCGATCCTGAGAGCATCAAGAGGCACGCGATCACGAGTGAGTAGGCGTCGATCGTCCACTGCAGGTCGCTCACAGACGCGTGAAAATTACGTTGAATCGATGGCAATGCGACGTTGACGATCGTGACGTCGATGCCTACGATGAAAAGGCTCATGCAGCAGATAGCCAAGATGAGACTGCGCCGGCGGTAACCCGTGTCAGCCACGCGACTCCTCCATCTCACTCGTGCCTGACCAAAATTATATTGTGCTAATACAACGATCGTGCGCCCGCGAATGTAAGGAACTTTCGACGATCGTGGGGCCACGGAGGTCAATCAGCGAGCTGCCGCGCTGTCACCAGCCGTTTACTCTTTGATCAAATCGCGAAGGTTGGTTTTCGCCAGTTCGATGATTTGATCGGCCCCTCCAGAAAGAATGGTCCTCGTCGCGTAGAGCGCGAAGCCCTTCGCCTGAGCCAAAGTCACTTTCGGCGGGAGAGACAGTTCTTGACGTGCCACGTGAACGTCAATGAGCGCGGGTCCGTCGTGCGCGAAGGCTGACGTCAAGGCTCCCTCCAGTTCATCTGACGTGTCGACCGTGACTCCCATCACGCCAATGGCCCGCGCGACGGCCCCGAAGTCCGGATTGTTGAGATCGGTGCCGAAATTGACGAATCCGGCCGCCTTCATCTCGAGCTCGACAAACGAGAGAGCCCCATTGTTGAAGACGACAATCTTCACCGGGAGATGCTGCTGTCGAAGAGTGACCAACTCGCCCATCAACATCGCGAGTCCGCCGTCACCGGTCAGTGTCACAATCTGACGACCGGGCTGACACGACTGCGCGCCAACTGCCTGCGGCAGCGCGTTGGCCATGGATCCGTGTACGTACGAACCAAGCAGTCGGCGCTTGCCATTCATGTGCAAATACCGT
The DNA here is from genome assembly GCA_049790955.1 of Acidimicrobiales bacterium. GTDB lineage: Bacteria > Actinomycetota > Acidimicrobiia > Acidimicrobiales > RAAP-2 > RAAP-2. The sequence continues at coordinate 4,489 of JBAQZL010000104.1, read as the reverse complement.
GCCGCCCAGATGGACGGCGTGCCCACGTCGGCGATGAAAATCGCGTCATCGTTCGCCAAACGATCAATGGCCGCGCCCACGAACTGAGGGTGCAGGGGTGCGCCGGGTTTCGCGGGGCTAGCCAGTCGGTCGAGATCGGCCCGAGCGCGACGGTAGTGATCGGTCATTTGGTCGAGGTGTTCCGTATCGGACTTCACTGTCAGCAAGGGCAGCAGTCCTTCGATGGTGTCCTTGACCGTGCCCACCAATGGGACGTCGACCGGGACGCGACGACCGATCTGTTCGGGACGAACGTCGACCTGAATGACCGGGACCTTCTCGGGAAAGAACGGTCGATAGGGGAAGTCAGTGCCCAACATGAGAAGCGCGTCACAGTGCTCCATGGCCCGGTATCCCGAGGCGAAACCGAGAAGTCCCGTCATGCCCACGTCGTACGGATTGTCGTACTCGACGTACTCCTTACCGCGCAGCGCGTGAACGATCGGCGATTTCAACGACGCCGCGAGTTGAATCAGTTCATCGTGCGCGCCGGCAACGCCAGCCCCGGCCAGAATCGTGACGCGGCTGGCCCCGTTCAAGACTTCGGCCGCCCGTACGAGCGAGTCGTGGACCGGGCGATATATCGACTCAGTTTTAAACATTGGTCGGACGGTCCATGAGTCGGGACTGTCAGCGAGAAAAACCTCACCGGGGATGACGACGACTGCCACACCGCGCCGTTCGATCGCCGTGCGCATGGCGATCTCGAGCACGTGCGGCAACTGATCAGGGATACTCACCAACTCGCAGTACTGACTGCATTCGCGAAACAGTTCTTGGGGGTGCGTCTCTTGGAAATATCCTCCACCAATCTCATCTCTCGGGATGTGCGCGGCTACGGCCAGCACCGGAACCCGACTGCGATTCGCGTCGAAGAGGCCATTAATGAGGTGCAAGTTGCCCGGTCCACAACTGGCGGCGCAAACAGCCAAGTCCCCCGTGACGGCGGCCTCCGCTCCGGCCGCGAATGCCGCCGCTTCCTCGTGGCGAACGTGAGTCCACTCGATTTTCCCGTTACGACGAAGAGCGTCAGTGAAACCGTTCAGCGAGTCGCCGGGTATTCCATAGATTCGCTGGACCCCCGACGCTTGAAGAGTTGAGATGATGTTGTCGGCCACGGTGGGCATCGTGATCTCCTCGCGCAATAGTTGCTCCAGGCACAAAGTATGAATCGATTTCTATGCGCGTGTCCAGCGAGATGAAGAATCAGTCGCACATTCAAGAGCGAGTGACATGTGACTCGAACCACTGGAGTCTCGTGCTGGTAGAACGTGGTCACGACTTTTCGAGGAGGCTGACCGGTGGAACTGCGAATCTTTTGCGAGCCCCAGCAGGGCGCAACATACGAACAGATCCTCGGACTCGCCCTCGCCGCCGAAAAGGGCAACTTCGGCGCGTTCTTTCGCTCCGATCACTACCTAAAGATGGGCGCAATGAGCGGGCTTCCCGGTCCGACCGACGCCTGGGTGACTTTGGCGGGGCTCGCGCGCGACACGAAACGCATCCGATTGGGAACGCTCCTCACGTCGGCGACGTTTCGTCTCCCGGGGCCACTCGCCATCAGCGTGGCAGAGGTTGACGCCATGAGTGGAGGTCGCGTGGAGCTCGGACTCGGAGCCGGTTGGTTCGATGACGAGCACACCGCGTACGGAATTCCTTTCCCTCCGTTGGCTGAACGCTTCGAGAAACTCGAAGAACAACTCGCCATTATCACGGGACTCTGGACGACGGAGGTGGGAAGTACCTACCACTTCTATGGCAAGCACTACTCGCTGACGAATAGCCCGGCGTTGCCAAAGCCCGTTCAGTCACCGCGCCCGCCGATCATTATTGGAGGACACGGAGCCAAGCGCACTCCTCGGCTCGCGGCGACCTTCGCCGACGAGTTCAACGTTCCATTCTCTCCCTTCGACGTCATCAAAACTCAGTTTGAGCGCGTTGACGTGGCGTGCGCCGCCCTCGCCCGCGACCCGGCATCAATTCTGCGATCCGTGGCCGTTGTCGTGTGCTGCGGCAAGAACGGCGCGGAGATCACCCGACGGGCCGCCAATATTGGACGCGACGTGGACGAAATGTCTCGTGACGGACTCGTCGGAACGCCGGCGCAACTCATTGAGAAGATCGAGACATACCGCGAAATCGGTGTCTCGCGCATTTACCTTCAAGTGCTCGACATGGACGACCTCGACCACGTGCGATTGATCGCGTCCGACGTGTTGGCAGCGGTGAAGTAATCGAGTGCCGCGACACAGTGCGGGACTGCTTCTCTACCGCTTCAATGATGAAGGCGACCTCGAAGTACTCGTGGTCCATCCGGGCGGACCGTTCTGGGCCAAGAAGGACGACGGAGCGTGGTCGATTCCCAAAGGTGAGTTCGATTTAGGCGAGGAGCCACTGTCGGTCGCCGAGCGTGAGTTCGAAGAAGAGCTGGGACAGAGTCCGCCGGTGGGAACGCGGCGAGATCTGGGCGAACTTGATCAGTCGAGTGCGAAGCGGGTGCACGCATGGGCTACAGAAGGTGACGTTGACGCGCAGCACATCACCAGCAATACGTTCGAAATTGAATGGCCACCGAAATCAGGAACCTTGGTTAGTTTTCCCGAAGTTGATCGCGCCGGGTGGTTCTCTATCGCCGAAGCGAGAGTCAAGCTTCTTCACGGCCAAGTCGGATTCCTCGACCGCCTCACGGATTCCTTATCGCAATAAATCACCGGATTTTGGCTATTAAGTCGCACCACCAACCAGTCGACGTCCGCTGACGGGGGTTGCCTGGTACGTTCAGGTTGATGTCCTTCAGAGGTCAAACCATTTCATGGCGTGGCCGCAGGAATTGCGCGAGCGGCCCCTCGGGGAAGGTCACGGCGCGCGGCCGTTTGGCCCTTCGAGCAACCGCCGTCGTCGTGGTGTTGGGCGCGACCTTGGCGCTTTCGACCGTGCCCGCCGTAGCTGCCTCAAAGTCGCCGCGCGAGTTCGTACCTGCGGGAGCCCACGTCTTATATTGGAGCTCCCCGACGATCAGCACGAGTGGAACCGCCAATGGCTCTCTCACCGTGAAGAACCAAGCCGTCATCAATGAAGTTCGCGCGTTGATCAACGCCTTGCCGTTAAGCGACACGCTTCACAGAGCCTGTCCGGACGACATGATGCTGCCCCAGACAATCAGCTTCGCGGCGTCGACGAGTTCGACACCATTCACGAGGGTTGTCTTTCAGCTTGGCGGGTGTCCGAGCGCGGAAGTCGTCCAACGCGGCAAGGTGGTGTTGCCGACCCTGGGCGGACCGAACCTGTCGAGCACGTACGCAAAAATCAAGCACTTGATTGACCCGAGCGCGGATCCGGTTGCCTAATCGACTCGCAGGATCGCGGTTAGTCCTTTTCAAGCAGCGCTACGTAGGGTTCCCCGAGTCGAGTGCCAAAAACGCGGGACTGATGCCAGCCCGTGCCACGAAGTATGTCGCGCATCTCGGCCTGACTCACGAAGAGCCACGTAAACCACCCGCCGACCGCATCGCCGTAGCGATAGCGGGCACGTAGCTCTCCCGGCGGCCGGCCGTTTTCTCGATTGCGCCGGTAGTAGGTCCGATCGAATCCCGGCGCTCCCCCGCCATACGCATTCGAACTTTCCATGAAGATCCGAGCGGTCGGCTTTGCCAGTCGCGCCCACTCCCTTAATTGTCGGTGGGCACGATCGGGAGTCTCGAACAGTCCGAAGTTGTTTCCGAACAACACAATCGAGTCGAAACCACCGATTCGCGCGCCGAGCCTTTCGAGTGACGTGCACCATACGGTCTCGACGCCGCGCAGGCGCGCTGCACGCGCGGCGAGGCGCGACGCGTCGAGACCGACCACGTCAACTCCGCGCATCTGGAGATGCAGCGCGACGCGACCCGCGCCACACCCAAGGTCAAGGACTCGACCGCGCACGTATCGCAGGGCTTGGCGTTCGGCGCTCGGCCAGCCCGACGCCCCTGCGAGGTACACCTCGGGTCCGGCGCCCTCTTCGGTGTAGCCGTCGTCGCGCTCGACAATCTCTGGAATGGTGCCCCCGTTCACCCAGTCCCAGACGGCATGGCCGAAGGCGTCCGAGGTTTCGGTGGCGCTCACCCGGGCTCGGGTTCACTGCGATCGAGTGTGTTGAGCGACTCATACAGATCTGGGCGCTGCAGAGACCACACGTCAATTTGAGAGCGTCGTCGAGCCACCTCATCGCTACTGACGGTGGCGTAAATGATGTCCTCTTCATCGACCTCCGATTCAGCCAGCACTTCGCCCCACGGTCCGATGATTACGGAGTGCCCGTAGGACGACACTCCCTCTTCGGTCGTGCCCGCTTGGGCTGCCGCAATGACGTACGCATGGTTTTCGATAGCCCGCGCACGCAACAACACCTTCCAGTGGACGCGACCGGTCGCCACGGCGAACGACGAAGGAACCGCGAGCACTGTCGCAC
>JBAQZL010000103.1:0-1778 GCA_049790955.1 Acidimicrobiales bacterium | reverse complement strand
ACACTGCTGCTACAAGCTGCTGACTTTCCTTGCGTCATGGTCACCGACTCGAAGCAAACGCCGAAGCCAGGCCGGGGCTGGACTGTGGCGACGCGGGGTTGGACGTTAGATACGAGGGCGTACATTCGACCGTCATGAGGTCCGCTCCCAGAGCGGCGAGTCGCTGCTCGGCTAAGGAAGCGTCAGATAACAAGTCGAGGGTTTTGGGTGGTTGTGTAGAACTCTTGGTGCGTGATCGACGAGGCTGCGATCGGTGAGCGTTATCGAGCGTTGGCGGGTGAGCTGAACGAGCGCCAACGACGGGTATGGGCTGGCGCCGAGGCGCTGTCGCATGGTCGTGGCGGGCAGGCCGCGGTGGTCCGAGCGACGGGGTTGAACGAGGGGACGGTGCGTCGTGGGATGCACGAGGCGCGGGCTGGTGAACCGCTTGCGGCGGGCCGGGTGCGCGTCCCGGGAGGCGGTCCGAAGCCGCTGACGGAATCTGACCCGACACTGCTTGCTGACCTTGAGCGCCTCGTTGGTGACGAGGCGCGCGGCGATCCCGAATCGCCGCTTCTGTGGACGGCGAAGAGTGTCCGAGCGCTTGCTCGCGCGTTGCGCGACCTCGGGCATCAGGTCAGCCATGAAACGGTCGCCGGGTATCTGCGGTCGCTCGGCTACAGCCTTCAGGGCAACCGCAAGACGAAAGAGGGATCAAGCCATCCCGATCGTGACGCGCAGTTCCGTCACATCAACCAGACCGTCGCGGCGGCGCTCGCGGCCGGTGAACCGACGGTGTCGGTCGACACGAAGAAGAAAGAGTTGGTCGGGGATTTCAAGAACGGCGGTCGGGAATGGCGCCCGAAGGGCGATCCGATCCCGGTCCGTGTCCACGACTTCAAAGACCAGCATTTGGGAAAGGTCAATCCTTACGGGGTTTATGACATCGCCAACGACGAGGGCTGGGTCAGTGTCGGGATCGACGCCGACACCGCCGCTTTCGCCGTCGCTGCGATCCATAGCTGGTGGCAGCAACTCGGCAAGCCGCGCTATCCCGACGCGACGACGCTGACGATCACCGCCGATTGCGGCGGCTCCAACGGCAACCGCACACGACTGTGGAAGACCGAACTACAGCGCCTCGCCGAGGAGACCGGCCTTCAGATCCAGGTTTGCCATTTCCCGCCCGGAACGTCGAAGTGGAACAAGATCGAACACCGACTGTTCAGCTTCATCTCTCGTAACTGGCGCGGCCGGCCGCTCATTTCCCGTCAAGCGATCGTCGAGTTGATCGGCGCGACGACGTCAACGGCCGGCCTCAAGGTCTACGCCCAACTCGACGAGACCGCCTACCCCCGCGGCGTCAAAGTCTCCGACGCCGAACTCGCAGCGATCAACCTCACCCAAGACTCATTCCACGGCGAGTGGAACTACACCATCAAGCCTCGACTTATCAATTGACGCTTCCTAAGCGCCACCGCCGCAACAGCCAAAGCGACAGGCTGCATCGTCCCACGCCTCACCGGCGACACGCTCGCACAGGCCCGCACGAAGCTCGAGCACGCGCACTGCACGGTCGGGAAGATCACCGGCCCGAGAACCGGCAAGATCACAAGCCAGGCCCCGAAAGCCGGCCGGCACGAGAAGCGTGGCACGAAGGTCACCGTCACGCTCAAAACGAAGACAGGGACCACGAGCGCTGCGCCCACGCTGGCTCCGGTGGTCACGGAGTGGGACTCAGACAACGCCGCCACGATCAGCACCCTCGTGGTCGGCTCCTCGGCCACCACAACGTTGAC
>JBAQZL010000102.1:0-44808 GCA_049790955.1 Acidimicrobiales bacterium | reverse complement strand
CGAGTGAACTGCGCAGCACCGAATCGACGACGTCGCGAAATCTCCCGGGGTCGTCTTTGTTGAGCGCCGAGTTTCGACGAGCGCGGTTCACCGTCTATCACGGGCCGCTCGTGACGTCGCCGACGTATGTCTCAGCCGGGGGACGCGCCTCACTCGCCGCGTCGGGCGCCTTGGCCGTCGATATGGAGTCCTCGTGGGTCATGGACTATCTGCCGAACAACCCACTGGCCGTGGTACGCGCTATTTCCGACACCAGCTCACGCGGCCCCGTGCGCGGAGGTTTACGCGCACTCGGCGCGCTTTCGCAGGCCCGCGCACCCCTCGAGCGCTGGGCCAAAGCCTGCGGTGAACACGAAGTCATTCTCGCGTCACCGCGATCGTTCTGCGCGGGCGTTGAGCGAGCCATTGACACGGTCGAGCGGGCCATCACCCAGTTCGGCGCCCCGGTCTACGTCCGTCGACAGATCGTCCACAACCTTCACGTGGTTCATGGCCTCGAACGAAAAGGGGCGATCTTCGTCGAAGAACTCGACGAAGTCCCCGACGGGTCAGTGGTCGTTCTCGCGGCGCACGGCGTCTCACCGGAGATTCGACGACAGGGAGCCGAGCGTGAAAGCCTCACGATCATCGACGCCACCTGTCCTCTCGTAGCGAAGGTGCACACCGAAGCTCGGCGCTACGCCGCGCAGAACTACAACGTGGTGCTGATCGGACACGGTGATCACGAGGAGATCCAGGGAACCATCGGCGAGGCGCCCGAGCACATTCAGCTAGTGGCCAACGTCGACGAGGTCGGCGAGCTCAAACTTGACGAGAGGCCCGTGGCGTATCTCACGCAGACAACGCTCGCCACGGACGAAACGGCCGAAGTGATCGACGCGCTACGGGCCCGGTATCCCGACGTGACCGGGCCCAGCACGAACGACATCTGTTACGCCACGCAGAATCGCCAGGACGCCGTTCGCTCGATCGCGCACCGTTGCGACCTCATGCTGGTCGTGGGTTCCGCCAACTCGTCCAACACGGCGCGACTCGTGGAAGTGGCACAGCGAGAGGGCTGTCGCGCCGAACTTATTGAAGACGTGAGCCAATTAGAACTGAGTTGGCTCTCCGGCGCGAGGAGTATTGGCGTGACCGCCGGTGCTTCCGTGCCTGATGTACTCGTAGAGGGCGTCGTCAGTTCCCTCGCGTCGCTCGGACCCGTCCATCTAAGTGAGGAACGCATCGTGCAAGAGACCGTTCATTTCGCCCTTCCGACTAGGGTACGGTAATGGCCGTTCCCCTTCGCCAAAATCTCCGCATCGGTACTTACCTGATGAAGCACCGCATCAAGCGGACCAAGTACTACCCCTTCATCGTGGAGATCGAGCCGCTCTTCGCGTGCAACTTGGCGTGTCCGGGCTGCGGCAAGATTCAATATCCCACCGAGATCTTGCGCAAGCGCCTCTCCGTTGAGGACGTCCTCAACGCGGTGAAGGAGAGCGGCACACCAATGGTGTCGATCGCCGGCGGCGAGCCGTTGCTCCACCCCCAGATCGCCGAGATCGTCTCCGAACTCATCAAGCGAAAGATCTACGTCTACCTCTGCACCAACGCAGTCCTTCTTGAGCGTCGCCTCGAAAAGTTCACGCCCTCGCGTTACTTCTCGTGGGTCATTCACATGGACGGTCTCCAAGAGCGCCACGACCTCGCCGTCAATCGCTACGGCGTCTTTGACGAAGCGGTGTCGGCAATCAAGGCCGCGAAGGCCAAGGGTTTTCGCGTTTGCACCAACTCCACCTTCTTCAGTACCGACCAACCTAAGACGGTGCGCGACGTTCTCGACTTCTTGAACGACGACATCAAGGTCGACGCCATGATGATCTCGCCGGCCTTCGCCTACGAGAAGGCCCCCGACCAAGACAACTTCTTGGGCGTGGAGCAGACGCGCGAACTCTTCAAGGAAGCTTTCGCCGATGGTCACCGCAAGCGCTGGCGCCTCAACCACTCTCCGCTCTTCCTCGACTTCCTCGAGGGCAAGCAGGACTTCCAGTGCACGGCGTGGGGTATCCCGAGCTACTCAGTCTTCGGTTGGCAACGTCCGTGTTATCTCATGTCCGACGGCTACGCCACCAGCTACAAAGAGCTTGTCGAGACCACCGACTGGTCAGCGTACGGTCGTGGACGCGACGAGCGTTGCGCCAACTGCATGGCTCACTGCGGCTATGAGCCGACGGCCGTCATTGCGACGATGGACTCGTTGCGCGAGTCAATTCGCGCCATGCTCGGCACGCACTGACCTTTCAGCGCGCACTCGTTACTCCTGTCCCGTAGGGGGAAACCCCGACCACAAGTCACGCGCGGAGATCTCTCGGGTACGGTTTCGTTATGTCGTGTGATGTTGATGCGTCGCCGAGACGCCGATGAGTCAGGCCAGCCTCGATTCGAGGCCACACGTTGACGTAGCTCGCGACAAGGGCCTGCGTGCAGAGTTCGCGCGACTTTGGTTGGCCACACGAGTGGGCTGGGCGAACGGCACGAGACCGTGGCTCGCCCTTTCTCTGGCACTCGCCTGCGTCGCCGTCTCGTTGTTGCTCCACGTTCACACCGTGCACACCGAGTTGTGGCGTTCGGGCGACGTCTTCGCTGCGTTGCCGTTATCGACGGAACTTCTACGTCTACCAATGTCGTTGTTCATGCCCACGGCCTATCTCCCGCTCTGGGGAGCAATATTGCAGCTTCTCGTCGTCATTGGACTCGGTGAACTAATTCTCGGACGAAGCATGACTCTTCTTGTGGCGGCGGCGGGACACGTGGGTTCAACTCTGGTCGCGCGGGTCCTTCTCGATACCCCACACATCCACGTTTTTGGCCTCACCCCGGCGTTCGCGCGACTCCTTGATACCGGTCCTTCTGGCGCCACCACGGCCGTCGGCGCCTGTCTTCTCATCGCCATGCGCATGAATCGTTCCGCGATTCTCTTGAGTCTCGGGCTGATCATCGCGGCGCTGATCGCTCCCGGTGTGGACGGGGTCGAACACGCGGTGGCGTTGTTGACGGGCCTCGGCGCGGGACTCATCGCACGCTGGGCCTATTCTCGCGCGCCGCGTTCGTGGTCGCGCTCACTTCGAGACGCTCGAATGGTCCGATTTCTGCGGCGTCGTCGGCCGGCCCTGGCCGTGATGCGCGATCGCTACTAAGTCAGCCCGACGTCACGGAGACGTTTTCGCCGACGGCCATGAGCTCAACGAAGGTCTGACCGGGCGTCAAATTGATGATCTTGCCCTGAGCGTTCTTGTAGATCGCGCGGTGACGCAGATTGCTCCTCGACCAGGTACCGCGCTCCACGCGACCTTGGCTGAAGACCGCGACGGGCCCCGACCCGATGAGCTGCGCGTAGGAGTCGATCACCCCGACGCCCCCGACGTAGTTCACCGTCATCACGATGACGTTCTTCGGTGACAACAACACGCCGTTCGCCGTGACGTCAGGGGACCCAAACAGTGATCGGTCCCATGATCTCTTCGTCGTATCCCAGGTGTACGTCACGGCGTAGCCACTCTCGAAACCGACCACAAAGGACTTGACCTTGGGACCGTTGAATTTCTCTGACGGCGTGAGATAGCTAAAGAGCGCGGGCGGAGGACGAGGCTTGCCGTCCTTGTCCATAAGAAGGATTCCGTTCGCCAGCAGATTGTGCGGCGGATCGCGGTCGGGATCGCGATACATGGTGTCGCCCGCGTTGGTCTGGTCGTAGAGCTTCACCGGAGCAGTCTCGATGCTGCGCACCGCGTACTCGGCACCCCCGGAAAAGGCAAACACTCCCCCAATGGGAAAGACGATCTCTCGGTCCGTGCGGCGGACGGAACGCACGGGGCCAACCACCGAGGGCACGTGCGAGTTAAAGATGGCGGCCAGTCGGGTGATGCCGCCTTCGACGATCTCTTCGTAGATCACGTCCGCGTCCTGGATGCCGTACTGAGGCAGGGCTTCGGGGGTGTTGTCGATCTTGATGGTCAGCGCCGAACGATCCTTCAACTTACTTTTCGGATACGGAAGGCCCGTCAGCGGAGCCACGGATCGCGGTGGCGACGTGGTTGTCGTGGTTGGTGCCGTAGTCGTGGTCGACGTTGAGGTCGTCGAGGTCGTGGAAGCGCCCTCGGCCCCCACCGCCAAGAAGACACTCGACGCCGTGGCGAAAGTGAGGGCGAGTGTGATCGGGACACGTCGACGCATAGGGAAAACCTAGTTCGACGAGAGTTCCTGGTGGCGCCATCACTCGTCGAGAGCGGTCTTCACGATCTTTCCTATCTGGTCCACTTCGAGGAGGAATCCGTCGTGACCCACGCTCGAGGTGATCACCGACAAGGGCGCGGCGCTCGGAGTGAGTTCGACGATTTGGCGTTGAAGGCGCAGCGGATACAGACGATCGGAGTCGATCCCAATCACCGTCATGGGAGTTCTCACCGTGGCGAGCGCTGCAGCGACGCCGCCACGCCCGCGACCAACGTCGTGATGATTCATCGCCTCACTCAACACGACGTAGCTGTTGGCGTCGAAGCGTTGGGCCAACTTCTCTCCGTGGTACCCGAGGTACGACTCGATCGCGTAGACGTCGTTGCGCAAGACGTCGCCGTCGTTCTGCGCCGAGCGGCCAAAGCGGGCGTCGAACTCGTCGGAGGTGCGATAGGTGATCTGGCCGAGACCTCGTGCGATGGCGAGACCCGAACTCGGCGACTCGCCCGTGTCGTAATAGTCGCCACCGTGATACGCCGGATCGGCTTTGATGGCGCGCACCTGTAAGGCGCTGTGAGCAATCTCGTCGGACGTCGAGGCGGCACCGACCGCGAGTACGACGCTGCGCGCCAGACGCTCGGGGTACCCCACCGCCCACTCGAGAGAGCGCATGCCGCCCATTGACCCGCCAATTACGCAGTGCCACGTGGCGATCTCCAGGAGGTCCGCGAGAGCCGCTTCGACATCGACCTGGTCGCGCACGGTGATCACCGGGAAGCGTGAACCAAATGGTCGCCCGTCGCGATCAATTGACGAGGGCCCCGTCGTTCCCTGGGAGCCGCCCAGAACGTTGGAACAGACGACGTACCACTCGTTCGTGTCGACGCCAAGTCCCGGACCGATGAGTCCGTTCCACCAGCCCGGCGTTGGATGCCCCGGACCCGCGTCGCCGACGGCGTGGGAGTCTCCGGTCAGCGCGTGCTCGATCAGGACCGCGTTCGAGCGTTCCGCGTTGAGGGTCCCCCACGTCTCGTACGCGACAACCACCTCCCTGAGGTGGCCCCCTCCTTCAAGGAGAAAGCCCTTTCCGTCTGGTCCGGCGAGGGTGACGAACCGACGCGACCCAGGATCGTCGCCGAGGCGCCAGTAGTCGCCCGGCGTCGTCACGCTCCCTTGGCGGCGGCGAAGCCAGCCTCGAGGTCGGCGAGAATGTCGTCGATGGACTCGATACCGATCGAGAGGCGAACGAGGTCGGCGCTGACCCCAGTCGTCAGTTGTTCCTCATCCGTGAGTTGGGAATGCGTCGTCGTGGCCGGATGGATCGCCAGGCTCTTGGCGTCACCGACATTGGCGAGGTGACTGAACAGTTGAAGTCCCTCGATGAACGCCCGTCCGGCGTCGGCGCCCCCGTCGATGCCAAACGCCAGCACCGCTCCGGCACCCTTTGGCAGGTAGCGCTCTTGGAGGTTGTGCCAGGGACTCGAATCAAGGCCCGGAAAGTTGACCCACTTCACGTCGCTGCGCGCTTCGAGCCAACTGGCGACACGATTAGCGTTCTCGACGTGGCGCTCCATGCGCAGACTCAACGTCTCGAGTCCTTGAAGAAAGAGGAACGAGTTGAAAGGAGCGATGGAGGCGCCAATGTCGCGCAAATACTGCAGGCGAGCCTTCAGTACGTAGCGCGCGGGAAACAGCGGCTCGGGCAGCTCCGCGAAGATGAGCCCGTGGTAGCTGGGATCGGGCGTCGTGAAACCTGGAAAACGTCCGCTCTCTTCGTAGTTAAAGTGACCACCGTCAACGATGACGCCGCCGATCGACGTACCGTGTCCACCGATGAACTTGGTCGCCGAGTGCACCACAATGTCAGCACCGTGTTCCAACGGGCGACAGAGAAACGGCGTGGCGAGCGTGTTGTCGACAACGAGAGGAATCCCATGATCGTGGGCGACCTTCGACACTCCTTCGAAGTTCAGCACGTCTCCCTTGGGATTACCGAGAGTCTCACCGAAGAATGCCTTCGTGTTCGGGCGAATCGCGGCCTTCCACTCCTCAAAGTCGTCGGGATTCTCGACAAAGGTGGTCTCGATGCCGAGCTTCGGCAAGGTGTAGTGAAAAAGGTTGTACGTTCCGCCGTACAGCGATGCGGACGACACAATATGTCCACCGTTTTCGGCCAGATTCAAGAGCGCAATCGTTTCAGCCGATGACCCCGACGACACCGCGAGCGCGGCAACGCCACCCTCGAGCGACGCGATGCGTTCTTCGAAGGCATTTTGCGTGGGGTTCATGATTCTCGTGTAGATGTTGCCCAGCTCGGCAAGACCGAAGAGCGCCGCCGCGTGGGCGGTGTCGCGAAAGACGTAGCTCGTGGTCTGATAGATCGGAATTGCGCGCGCGCCTGTTGCCGTGTCAGGCGCCGTTCCCGCGTGAATCTGACGTGTCTCAAAACCCCATTCGCCCATTGCCGCTCCTTCGAATCATCGCCGCGTCACTCTGACGCGGAGTCGTGCTGCGGTTTATCCTACAAGTCTTAGTGGTTTAGTCAACTAGGTGATTCCAATATCAGGCGAGATGTAAGACTCGATTTCATGAGCGACGAGAACAACGATCATCCCGGAACTATTGCGATTCACGGAGACCACGTATCGCGTGACGGGGCCGTTGTCGCGCCGATCTATCAGGCAACCACTTTCGCCGCCACTTCCAACGAAGAGTTCCTCGACGTCGCGAACCGCGACTTTTCGGACACTTTCTACACCCGCTACGGCAACCCCAACCACTCCCAAGTCGGTGAACTCGTAGCGCAGCTGGAGGGCACGGAAAGAGCCATCGTCACGGCGAGCGGCATGGGGGCACTTTCAACAATGGCGCTCAGTTTGCTGAACCAGGGTGACCACGTGGTCCTTCAGCGCACGACGTATCCCGGGACGACGAGTTTGATCACCGGACTCCTCGAGAAGTTCGGCGTCACCTCGACCGCCTTCGACCAGGATGATCTGGAAAGTTTCTCCCTGGCCATACGCCCAACCACTCGCCTGGTGCTGCTCGAATCGCCGAGCAACCCTCTGCTCACTCTCACCGATATCCGCCGATGCGCCGATGTGGCCCACGAGCGTGGCGCCCTGGTCGTGGTGGACAACACCGTCGCCACGCCTATCAATCAAAGGCCCCACGAGCTCGGTGCTGATCTCGTCTGGCATAGTGCAACGAAGTATCTCAGCGGCCACTCCGACGTGTCTGCGGGGGTCATTGCGGGATCCAATGAGCTCGTCGAACAAATCTGGCGCACGCACCTCGCGCTGGGATCGGTGTTAGGCCCATTCGACGCGTGGCTGTTGCTGCGAGGACTGCGCACACTCGACGTGCGCATGCAACGTCACAACGACAACGCCATGGCTCTCGCAACGATGTTGTCAACCCGCGATGACGTTGACCATGTGTTCTACCCCGGCCTCCCCTCTCACCCTCAGAGCGATCTAGCACGCGAGCAGATGAGCGGCTTCAGCGGCCTACTCTCGTTTTCGCCGTCGGGCGGTGCCGCGCGCGCAGACGATCTCCTCGACGCCCTACGACTGACCACTCGCGCAGCCAGCTTGGGATCGGTGCACTCGATTGCGACGCGCCCATCTGCGATGTGGAGCAATCAAGCGAACTACCAAGCGCAAAGAACGAACGAGACCGATGACGCTCTGATTCGACTTTCCGTTGGCATTGAAGATACCGACGACCTATTGAAAGATTTCGAGCAAGCGTTGACCGCAACGTCGAATACTTCGTAGTCACAGACGGAGTCGCCTAGCGCGGCACACACTTTGGCGACACTCAAGAACCACGATTTTCGTGCACCTGGCCGTAACATCAAGTTAGGTAGGCATCGAATATGCGAGAGACGACCCACAGGAATACACGCGCGATACGCGGAGCCGGGCGCACCAAATCCGAAAACGGTGTCGGCATGGTCGCAACGCTCGCCGTCGTCGTGATCCTCGGAATTACTGTGACGATCGCCATCTCGAGCGGCCCGAGTTCGCCCAAGAACTCCAGTGGACCTTCTGCCGGTACGACCACCACGACAACCGTGAAAAGCATTGGCACGGAAGCGAACGAAGCCGCAGTGTCGTCGTGCCTAGGCAACTACGCGGCAGTGAACGCGGCCTTGGCGACGTACAGGACCCTTGAGAGTTCCGCGCCGCCCGCGGGTACAGCGTGGGCGACATCATCCGCCAGCGGCATTGCTCTTTTGGAATCGTGGCCGACCGACGCTCCGTACTACGCCATCTCGTGGAACGGTGTCACGCTCAATGTAACTCCGAGAAAAGGCGTGGCGTCACGCGGCACACCGGGCACGAGCACTCCGGCGACGGGGTGCTACGCCGCGTAGAAACGCGGGCGCTCGCACTCACCACTTCGCGGCGTACACGAAATCGACGGCGGGACGATTGAGCCATTGCACGATGCGCATCGCCAGCTTCATTCCCGTCGCAAATTTGGCCGTACGTAGTCCCGTCAACTGCGACGGGGTGCAGCGAAGTATCTCAGCCAGAGCGGACCAGCTAAGAGCCCGATCAAGGCGTTGGGCGTTCGTCGCGTCGTAGAGTGTCGCGAGATTCCAGCGAAGACGGCGATCCGTCCCGACGTTTGGCAACGGGGTACCCGGAGCATTCGACGAACCTCGTAGAAAACTCTCGGGGGATCTATTGAGCCAGTGCAATATGAAGAGAGCGTGCTGGCAACTGGTGGCGTCGCGTTGACGCATACCTTTCAGGGTGGACGGGCTAATCGGATGGTCGTGACGTCGTTCGTTCAAAACCTTCGACATGTCCCAGATCTGATCTGCCACTTGTTGCCAATTGAGTTCGCCCGCGAGACGTTTCGCGTCCAACGCTTCATAGAGATCGCTAACGGAGAACTCTCGAATCGTCTCGTTGCTCA
Organism: Acidimicrobiales bacterium; assembly: GCA_049790955.1. GTDB lineage: Bacteria > Actinomycetota > Acidimicrobiia > Acidimicrobiales > RAAP-2 > RAAP-2. The sequence continues at coordinate 35,661 of JBAQZL010000102.1, read as the reverse complement.
TCGAGCTATTCGCCAGTTTGTCCGTCCACCGCTTCACGGATCAAGTCAGCGTGGCCGTTGTGACGTGCATACTCCTCAATCATGTGACAGAGAATCCAGCGAAGGCTTGGTGCCCGGCCGTCGGGCCATTTTCTAACCGCCAACTGGTCCACTCCGCCCTCGTGCAGGGCCTCATCGATCATGGCGTTGGCCTCCTCCACTGAGCGACGCCACAGATCTCGAAGCTCATCGGGCGCGTCGTCGTTGGCGGTGCGCCACTCCCAGTTGGGGTCCTTCTCCCAGTCAATGACGTCCCACGGTGCTGCAGCCTCTTTCCCTCGCAACTTCTCCGAAAACCAGGACTGTTCGACGAGAGCCAGGTGTTTCATCATGCCGCCGAGTGTCATCGATGACGCCGCTACGGTCGCGCTCATTCCTTTTGCGTCGAGCCCAGAGCATTTCCATTCAAAGGTTGCTCGTTGATAATCGAGGAACCCGCGTAACGTGGCCGTCTCGTCCCCGTCGAGCGGAGGTTCAGGACGTCCGTGCTCATCAATGTCTGTCATGATCAGTAATTTAGGGCCATCGTGCCACACGTCAACGTCAACTGCGCCGCTATAGCGCAATCAACTCGGAACCGCATAGGCAATAATCTGCGACTTCCCTTTCGCCGTCCCGTACTTGGGACCACCAGTGGGAACGATGATGGTATTTCCCGCGATGGCCAGCGTCGAATTTGTCGTTCTCGGTAGTTTCTGGGTAAAGACTGCGGCACCGGTCGCGCGATTGAAGGCAACCAACTCACCGCTCACGAGGGTGGTGAAAACCAGGTCGTTGGAGATCGTCATCGCGCCGACCGGAAGAGTGTTCACTTTGGTACTCCATTCGACGGCGCCGGTGGTGGCATTCAGCGCGAGTACCGCACCACTCACCGCCGCCTTCGATGGTGGAGTGCCATTGACCTGACCATCGTTGGTGAACGCAAAGGGCACGTTGCACGTCGCAACATAGATGACGTTGCCGGCGTAGGCCATGTTGGTCAATATTCCCCCCAAAGCACCCGGCTCATAGGTGAAGGGCAAGTCCAACTTCTTCGCGTGCGTGAGCGCATTGAGCGAGTCATTGTCGTGGCCATTGTGAACGCCGACCGGAGTCTTCCAACGAAGAGCGCCGGTCGCGGCGTTCATCTCATAGACAGTGCCCATCTTGCCCCCGCCGATCACCACCGACGTGCCGCTCACTGTCGCCAATATTGGCGAGGCCTGCATGTCCCAATCCTTGAAGTCATTGGTGACGCCTTGGTAGTACCAGCGAAGTTTTCCGGTCGCCGCGTCAAGGGTCACGTCACTGTCTGAGTAGAGCAGCTTCGCGGGCTGAGCGTACGCCTCGCCATCGGTTTGATACGGGTTCCCGACGCCAAAGGTCACCGTTCCGTTCGGGCTCACCAGCGGTGTCTCCCACGCTCCGCCCGCACCAAGTCCGAGGCTGTTGACTCCCGGTTCCGGACCGGTCATGGTCTTGAACTTCCACAGCTCGTGCCCGGTCGCGGCGTTCAGCGCGATCAAGAGTCCTCCACCCTTCCCCGACCCGTACTGGCTCGCGAGATAGACCCGACCGTTCGCAACTTGGGGCTGGATGCCAAAGGTCCCTTGGCCTTTTTTCAGGAGTTTCTTGTCGGCCCACACCTTGTGGCCACTCGAGGCCTTCAGGGCGAAGGCGACAGTGGGCGATTCGCCATAGACCACGCCGTTGGCGACCGCGACACCGTTCGGACCCGGGCCACTCTTCTCGGGAAGGTTCACGATGTAGTCCCACAAAAGATGACCGGTGGCCAGCGACAACGCGTACACGTTGGAGTGGAGATCTTGCATGTACACGACGCCATCTTGCACAATGGGATTCGCGGCGAGGGTACCGTACCCGCCGACATTACGGGTGGCTTTACCGGTCAAGTCGAAAGACCATAGTTCTTTCAACTTTGAGACGTTCGCTGAAGAGATCGTTGACGTCGTCGCGTCACGGGTGTTTGAAAGATCGCCGTTGGAGTAGGGCCACGATGGCGACGTCCCGCTAGCTCCGCTCGCGGTCGGGACCAGCAACGGCGTAACGACGAGCGTTCCGAGAAGTGCGAATCGGCGGATCAGGGTTCTCGTTGCACTCCCCTTTCCATCTCGGCTATCTCTTGAGCCGCCTCTACGCGACTCGACATCTTCTTGGCGACTACGCCTTTTCCCGACGAAAGTAGTGAATGATCGCCGTCGTGCGACTTCCCGAGTACCCCGGAAAGATTGCCGTGAGTCCGATAATGGGGACCGCCATAAACAGTTCCCAGCCATCCTCCGGCAGCTTCTGCAAGGCATCGCCAAGTTCGCGCCACCCTTTTTTGCCAATGGCCGTATAGACCTCGGTGTACTCGTAGCTCATTCGCTTACGGTAACCGGTTTATGAACGTGCGGTTGTTCATAACTCGAAATCCCGTCGCCGCCACTGAATCGTCGAGACGTCAGTACTTCACCTCAATGGTCATGACAATGCGCACCGAATCTCCGAGCTCCAAGGACTCTGTCTTTCTCACTGCAGACTTGATTGGTACGAGGTAGCCGCCGTCTTTGGGAAAGAGCGATGTCGACCAACTGGTGTCGCCAATCTCCACCGTCACGGGAATCACCCCCCAGCCGTACGTAACCATCGAGGAGACCGCGTGTATTTCCACACTTTCCGCCTCGGGCACCGTCACGAAGTGGAAAGGCGAAGGTCCTCTCCAATACAAGATCTCGCCGTCGAACTCGAGTTGCACGAAGGCAGAATAGCAACGAGCGCGCTACCGAGTACTCGCGTCGCTGGACCGCTTACTTCGAGACCAGCAGCTCAAAGTTTTCGTAGAGTGATGGCTCATTCTCGTGCTCGCGGGCAGCCAGCGCGTGTGTCTTGACGCGACTCCACATGCCGTCGAACCAGTACACGTCGCGAACCAGGTCGCGATCGAGCACGTTGTGCTTGACGAGGGCGCCGACGGCCTCGCCAAAGAAGAGAATCTTCCGAATATTGGCGTCGTCGGGTGCCGCCTTCTCTGGATCAAACGACTCATCAAAGATGCTGGCCAGCGCGTCGCCGACTCCCAGTTCGGTGTCCCATCGCATCAATTGAACAAGTAGACCAGCGTCGTCGTACGTGGCAACCATAACTACCTCTTTCTCTCATAATTCTCTTACTAGATAAGACTTCGCCCGGCGCCAAAACTAATCGGTAGGTTTCCACAACTTTCACTCGATCAGTTCCTCGGGCAGCCCGAAGCGTGAAAACTCCACTAATCCCGCGTACGTGTTGTCGGCTTCGCCGTTACGCCGGAAGACGTCAGCCGTGATGAACGCGGTCACCGACTCGACCAAGCCGTCGCGCAGCGTCAAGACGTCGAGTACTGTCGCCACGTACTTCCCTCGAGTCTCGTCAAAGGTGTAACCGCCGATGGCCAGCTGGCCGTTCGCGGACGTCGCACGGTGACGCCAACGCTCACCCGAAACGGATTGCTCGTGAAACTCCTCGATGGCTCGTCGACCTTCGTACCAGTGGGGATGTGGGGGCATTGACCACCGTGCGTCCGTGGTCAATAGCACCATGAGACCCGCAATATCCCCCTCATCAATCGCGGTGGCGTAGCGATCAGCGAGGTCCCGCACGCGATCGTCTCCAATGCGCGAAAGTTCTGCGCTCTGGGTCGTTCGAGGCATTCGATCGGCCACCGTCGCTCGCGCTCGTTGGAGAGAACTGTTGGCGGCCGCCACGCTCATGTCGAGAAGATCCGCCGTTTCACTGGCCGAAAAGCCGAGCACCTCACGCAATATGAAGACGGCGCGCTGGCGAGGCGGCACGTTTTGAACCACGACCATGAACGAAAGCTCGAGGCTTTCGCGCGCTTCGTACCGTGCATGCGGTGATTTCTCCCCCGCTTCGATAAGCCGATCGGGGTAGGGCTCCATCCACGCGGCCTCGAGGACTGCAGCACCGGGAGATTCACCCGGACCCGCGCGCGCTGTGGAGTCAACGGGTAGCTCACGACGCGAGCGCTTCTTCAAAAGATCAAACGAAGAGTTGGTGGCAATCTTGAACAGCCACGTGCGGATTGAGCTCCGCGATTCAAAACCAGGCAGTCCCCGCCAGGCGCGAATGAGAGCATCCTGCACCGCATCATCGGCGTCGTGCACCGAAGCGAGCATCCTGTAGCAATGGGCGTGCAACTCACTACGGTGGCGCTCAATCAGAGCCTCATACGCGCGTTCATCACCTTCGCGCGCACGAGCCAGCAGAACCGCTTCTTCGTCGGTGGAGAGATGCGGCGCGGTCACAATCTTCAGACTATGACCAGCCTCTATTGTGTTTCAGCTGCTCTCTCGGACAAGGAGCAACGCTCTCAGTGCGCGGAGGTGCGAGTGCCGTCAAGCTTTGACGCCGGCAGTATCCCCGCCTTCGCCGTACCTGTCATCGTGTCGCCCTCGACCTCGACTTCGAACTTCAAGGTGAGCTTCATTGGCGTCGTGACCTTCTGCGTCCACGTCAGGCGATTTCCGTCAGCGACGGCGTCGATGAATTCAACCGTCTCTTTGTCCGTAACGGCAGTTCCGAGAATTGCACCATCCTGGTCGGTGATGTTGAACACCACGTCCATTTTGCCAATGGCCGTGTGAAGGTCTACGTTCCATACGCCAGCGAAGATCGTCATGATGTTGTTGTCCTTAGGAATCTGATCGGATGGTGTGCGACGCCGCCATATGCCCGCGCTCATTCACTACACCGGTCTTCATACGATACCTGACCCTGTATCGTCCCCAATGCTCGAGGTGCGGTAGTCGCCATCAACTTCGACGGCGAAGCAGAATGTGGATGTGAGTGAACCACCGCCGCCCGAGGAACGCGAGTACGTGCACTCGAGGCTGAGTGGCGACATCGAGATCATCCGCGCCTACGGCGACGAACACCGCGACGACTGGACCGAGGTGCTCTTTGAAAATGAGCCCACTGTGCGTATGGTGGCGCTGTTCGCGGGCTCACACCTCGAAGCGCACGACCTGGCACTTCGCGCGCTCGTTGACCATCCCGAGTTTCTCGAAGTGCGACAAACGCAGTTCTCTCGGACTCAATTGGAGACGATGCTGCATGAGGCTCGCCAACTCGCGAAGGCACCGAGGGCTCTTCTCATGTCCGGCATTGGCCGAGGCAGGTTGCGACTCACGCTTGGGGCCGATCAGGAAGGCCTCGCCGCAACTCTTCTAAGAAAGTTCGGCGATACCATCGACTTAAAAGTTGGGGCGTTCGCCTTTCCTATGCCCCCAGAGTCCGCTGATCGACCATCTACCCTCCGACCCGACGTGCCGCCAATCTCCCTGGAAGGCGTTGATGTCTCTCTTTCCGACGGCGTCAAGGTGGCGTCCGGTGGAGTAGCGCATGGCTCGCTCGAGTTCTCGAACCACGGGGCTGTCGAAGTGACACTCAATACCAACGGCGTCATCACCGCACGAATCCTGGACCCGTCGACGCTCGACGTCGTTGGCGGTTTCGTTGGCGCGCAGACGATGCCGCTATTCAAGTTCGTAATCGCTCCCGGAGAGACCGTTGCTGTTCCGCTCCTCGTAGGCACAGCGTCGTTCACGAAGAGTCTTGGCTACACCGTGCCTCCAGGAGAATGGATGCTTGACGCAATCGTCAATGTTCATGACCGGGGAGAGCGGCGAACTCCGCCGCTACCTGTTGTCATCGTTGCTCGCTCGCCATAGTGAACGTGAAATCACGTCAATGACTGTTGTCAGATGGGATCAGCTGCGCTGAACGCAGGTGAAGAGCATGGCGCGTTAGACGGGTAGCGAAAGATAAAATTTCCCGGACGGATACATTCTGTTTCGCTCTGGAGGCATTCTTTTGGCAGTATGGCACTGGATACTTCAAGTAACCGGCGTCGCCAATGAATCGGGAAAGTGGTACGCGTTCTGGAGCGGATTCGGAGCCGACTTCGCCGAGGGCGCCATCTTTATCAGCATCGTCGGGCTCTATCACCGTCATAAGTGCCAGAGCTGCTGGCGACCAGCGCTGAAGGGTGGTTTGGGAAAGGTCCGCGGAACGCACTATGAAACGTGCCATAAGCACACGAACCAACAGGACCACGAAGCTCTACAGAAAGAGCACGCCTTGAAGCACCCGGCGATGCACGAACATCTGAGCAGGGAGCAAGCGTGATTGCCACAACATTTGTCGATCGCTGGGTTTGGCCAGCGGGCGGGTCCGGTGGCATTCCGGGTGACGTGGTGGCCACCCTCATTTGGGTCATACTCGCGGCCATTGCCACGACAATTTTCTATCCACCCTTTCGCAAGGCACTCGAAAGGTTCGTTAAGCGACATCTCCAAGCAGAAACCGCCGAGCTGCACGCCAAACTCGATCACATCATTGAGCACCATCCCGACATTCCGCCGTACGTGTCGAAGAACGCGCCTCAGACAGACGACTCCAGCAAGAACTAGCTAGGCGTCGAGATCACCGGGTCCAGACGGCACATCAACGGCGTGCTCGCGCAAGGCTTCGAGCGGAACGATATCAAGAGCGCGTTCGTGCGTGGACGCGAGAACCACGTAGGCGGCGGCTCCATCATGATGAGCACGCAACCAATTCGCAGCGGTGACGCACCAACGATCTCCCGGTACTAGTCCGGGAAATCCGTATTGAGGCATCGGCGTGGTCAGATCGTTACCAATTCTCATCTGATGATGAAGAAACTCAGCCGTGACGACCGCACAGATGGTGTGACTACCTCGGTCTTCAGGGCCCGTAGTGCAACATCCGTCTCTATAGAAACCCGTGACGGGATCGAAGCCACACGGCTCTAACTCCCCACCAATGACATTTCGATCAGCCATGACACCAGTATCGCCGCTCGTGAACATCCACTCTTTCAAGCACTCCGCTGACGGCAACGTTGCCTGCTCAGTGACCGACGCAGGTTTGAGGCGTGTAGGCGCTGCTATTTGTTCCTCCGGGGCACGTCGTGTCGTTCCAGACGGCGTTCGTGAAGACCCCGCCGACGATATTCGCGCCGGTCAGATTCGCGTTTGTAAAGTTTGCGTTTGTGAAGATACCGCCGTTGTAGAGATTTGCGTTCGTAAGGTTGGCACCGGTGAAATTCGCGTTGGTGAAATCGCCGCCGGTGTAGAGATACGAACTAGCTAGATTTGCGCCCGAGAAGTTCGCGTTTTGAAAAGTCGCCGAGTCGTAAAGGTATGAGGACGTCAAAGTCGCGCCACTGAAGTTCGCGTCGTCAAAGTTTGAGGCACCATACAAGAATGAGCTCGCGAGGTTGGCTCCCGCGAACTGAGCTCCGGGAACGTTCAGGGCAAAATAGTGCGCCCCGCCGAGCGCACACCCGTCCATGTCGATTCCGGGATACAAGCCAGCCGAACAGTTATAACTGGACCCCGCAGCACCTTGAATATTGTCCTCCAGCGTCCACGTTCCAGCGACGAGTTCGTAGACGTTGTTGTTTTCGGTGTCGAGGTATTAGTCGCCGGCCTGTTGGCCCGAAGTAACTGTCGGTGCGCTAGTACCGGTGCTCCAGAGCGATCCTCTCGCTCCGGCGGCTCCGGCGGCTCCGGCGGCTCCGGCGGCTCCAGCCGGTCCCCGAAGCCCAACGAGGCTCCCGCTAACAGTCCAGCTGCCTGCGACGACCTCGTAGACGTTCCCCGTTGCGGTGTCTAGATAGAAGTCGCCGTCCTGTTGGCCCGAAGTAACTGTCGGCTCGGTAGTGCCGGTGCTCCAGAGCGATCCCCTCGTACCGGCTACGCCCGTGGCACCGGTCGCGCCTTTGACGCCCTGTTCATTCCAGGCAATGACCCGAGATCCCGACTCGCATTTCGGCGTTGCGCCGGACGTAACCTTCGACAGTGTTCCCGTTCCGGGGCTCAAGCAAGCTGAGTATCGAACATTTGCGGTCGTCGTGGTTGACGCACTTGCGACGATGGCGCCTCCGCCAATACCGACGATCACACTGACGCCAAGAATCACTTTCTTCCAAGATTGCATGCCGACTCTCCTTGTGAACCAAGAGTCACATGCCCCTGAATCACCAACAATCCTAGGTGAGCAATCGTTCCATCCATAGTTCTCAAACAACAAATCCTTAGTGAACAGATGACACGATTCTGCGTAAGGGTAGATTCCGTCGATACCGATCTCACTGGATCAGGTTCGAGCGCGTCGATTTCGCTGGCGCGCAGTTTCGAGCAGTTCGCTCTTTCGAATCCCGGTGACGCTGATGTTCAGCTTTCCCCGTCTCTGACGAAAACGTTGCGTCATCGATATAGACGAATCCACTCGCTAACGTCGCTCGACTGAAGTCGAGCGGAGCGCCCTACTCCTCGCCAGAGAATCGCTCCCACGCCGACTGTCGAGTCATGCCCAGGGAAGTCCCAACGTCCGCCCAGGTAGCCCCAAGTTCCTTGGCCTTCTTCACGAAACGGCTGAGGTTGTTTTCCGCTTGAGTCCCGACGGCCGCCAACTGAGGAAGGCTGGCAAGCACGGCCTCGATTGTGAGTTCTTCTTCCCACGTCGTCAATCCAAACGGCGCCGATGGCGGATTCAATATGACTTGAGTACAGAGAACTACGCACTCGTTGCAAATGTAAACGCCAGGTCCCGCGACCATTTTCGCCACCTTGTGGCTCGGTTTCAGGCAAAACGAGCAGAATGCCGCCGCCTGTTCTTCGGTCGACTCCACGAGTGCCTCCCGCCTATTTTCCCTGGGTGTCAGGACTTACCTTACGGCGTCAGGTCCTCCCTGACGAGGATGCTGCCACAGGTAATTCGTAAGATCTTTGGCCGTGGCCGATTTCATCGATGAGGATCTCACTGGATCACGGTTCGAACGCGTTGACTTTACCGACGCCCAGTTCAAAGCCGTCGACTTCAGCGGAGTCGTGATGCGAAGCGTGGACTTGATCAACGTTGATATCTACGGCGAGGTCGAGAATCTACGGATCAACGACGTCGATGTTGGTCCCTTCATTCAAGCCGAACTCGACAAGCGCTATCCCCTCCGAGCCAAGATGCGCCCCGTTGACCCAGCGGGCTTCGTTGAAGCCTGGGACATTGTTGAGCGACTTTGGGGCGAGACGGTTGAGCGAGCTCGTGCCCTTCCTCCCGATCTCCTTCACGTCTCTGTGAACGGCGAGTGGACCTTCATCGAAACGCTTCGTCATCTCGTCTTCGCTACCGATTCATGGATCAATCGAGCAGTGTTGGGAGACCCGGCTCCGTGGGACCCCTTGGGACTGCCCTGGGACGAAGCGCCCGACGACATCGGCTTGCCGCGGGACCGCGATGCGCTCCCCTCACTCGAGGAGGTGCTCGCACTCCGACGAGATCGTATGTCCACGGTGCGCGCGGTCGTCGAGAGTCTGACGCCCGCATCTCTTGACGAGGAGACCGCACCGGTCGAGGCGCCCGGATGGCCGCCGTCACGGAGTTTCACTGCTCGAAGATGCCTTCTCATAATCCTGAATGAGGAGTGGGAACACCGGCGGTATACCGAGCGCGATCTAGCGACGCTTGAAACGAGAGAACCGGCTTGAACTCGCCGCTTCGTCATCAGAACTAAAACACCCGCGCGTACCTCTCGCTCGGCGAGATGCTGAACCCGCGTTAGAAAGAGCCTTGGCAAAGAGTTCGGGGCCGCGATTTCACTGGGAGAGGTGAACTCGCGGCCCCGAACCGAACAGTGTTGACAACTACTACGTCGCGGGCACCTTCGCGACCGCCGCCGTAGAGAACTCCTGAATCCAGTTTTGGATCGAGCTGAGCTCTTGCATTACGGCAAGGGTCGAGGCTGTTCCGCACACCGGCGTTCCAGACAACTCCGTGCACAAAGGCGGGATAGACGACAGGGTTGGCAGTGACGGCAGCGCTGGGAGCGATGGGAGGAGCGACGACACGATTGACGACAGCCCTCCCAAGCTCGACGAACTGGTCGCCGCGCTCGAGGTCGTCGTCGCCGTAGTGGTCGACTTCGCCTTGGTAGAAGACGCTCCCGCGCCCGATGCGCCGAGGGCAACCGCACCCAGCGACAGTGAAGCACATAGAAGTGAAGCAGTTACTACTCGGTAACGTCCACGCATTGCTTTCTCCTTGTCTGATGTGAATACAACTTCACTAAAACGCTAAGTGCCTCTCGATCAACGAGACAAGAGGAGAAAGGCTTCGAGCGAACTCGACAATATGTTCGATATAGCTCAAGAGTCTTTCCGTTCAGGAGGCTCTCCGAGAGACCAAATGGCGAGTGCACCGCACCATCTGCGCTTTAAAGAAATTCACAGGCTACGAGATTCCCTCGTAGGAGAACGTATACATTCTTTCAAATCTTCTTCATGGAACTGCAGCCGACGACCTACCTAAGTACAACAACTCTTCAACCTACGTCTTGCCGATATTCGCCTCTTTACTACACGCCCAACAGTGAGCCGAGCAACGTGGGGATGTCGCCACGCACGACAACATCAGCATCGCCATCGAAGGGAGTGGGCTCGGCATTGACGATGAGCAGTCGAGTTCCGCGCGACACCGCCATGGGCACCAACCCTGCCACCGGGTGGACCGTCAGCGTCGAGCCAATGCACATGAGCAGGTCGCAGGTCTTGGCCAAGTACTCGGCGCGGGCAAACTCACGCTCGGGTAGCGACTGACCAAAACTCACGACTGCAGTCTTTAGAAGTCCCCCGCACACCTCGCCGTCCACGAGCGCGCGGCAGTGAGGATCGAGATCTCCGGCCGCTACCCGGTCAAGGATGTTCGCGGTTGGAATCTCGTTCCCGCACCGCAGACATCGCGTCAACCGGGTATTTCCATGGATTTCAATCACCAACTCGGGATCCGAACCGGCCGCTAGGTGCAGCCCATCGACGTTTTGAGTGATGAGCGCCTTCAGTTTGCCCATTCGCTCGAAAGCCGCGAGGGCCACGTGTGCCGGATTAGGTAACGCGGGGTTGGACCGAAGAAGAAGGCGCCTCTGCCAGGCGGCTGTACGAATCTCGGGGGAAGAAATATAGGCCTCGATGGTTGCGCGGCGCTCGGCGGCCGGATCTTTGGTCCAGACGCCCTCCGGTCCTCGAAAATCAGGAATCCCGGATCCCGTCGAAACACCCGCTCCAGTGATGACGACGACTGACGAAGATGCTTCAATGATCGAACGAGCATCGTCGAAAGAATCAGAAGTCACGAGAGCGAATAGTAAGTCATGGCAATTGGTGCGAGGTGGGTCAGTGTTCGATGAGCCCGTGGTAAAACGCCACCGAACTCGATGACGCAAGGACGGCTACGGCTTATCTAACTCCGCCAAAACCTCACCAATGACTTTGGTCATCTTGTGCGCCGGAAGTGGCTCGCCGCCTTCGGCTTCTGCCACTTCTTCGGAGAAGGCCTCGACCGAGTGAGTCCCACCAATCAACACGTGCCGCAGTGCCTCCCCGCTCGCTTCAGGGTCGTTGACTTCTTTGAGCGCACCGGCAACGTCATGGTCTGGCGACTCAGCCACGGCGTGTACCACCTCCATGGCTTCTTCTCGACCACTTGCCGTTGAGACGGCGGGGGCGCGATCTGGATTCTGTTGAAGATCCCACTCGGCCAGAGCCTCGTTGTAGCCACCTTCACCGGGATGCAATGTCCGGGTTGTCGCCTCGGCGACGACCTCAGCATTGTCGTCCTTCGGAGTTTCCGCGGCGTCGTCACTGTCGTGATGCCGCCCTTCTGGAATTGGCACCACCAGGCTCCCGTCAGGATTTCGGATGATTTCCATATTGACTCCTTTTGATCTCCGCTACGTAATCGTCAACCCCAACATAGAGGGCACGACTGAAACCACAAGCATCATCAGTTTCGGTCATCGATTCTCACTAATAGTGAACTGTGTATTCACAAAGATCCGCGCGTGCGCATCGAAATCGCACTCGCTCCTTAATTCAGCCGCTCAAAAGCCAGTTGGTGATTGAGTCGGTCGCGCCACCCTTGTATGAAATGGATCCCGTTCCGGAACGATCAACATTTAACTGAGCAAGCTTCTTTCCCGCGACCGTGGTCACCGATCCGCGAAGTTGTCGACTCGCATTGTTGAGTACGGAGATCATGAAGGTCACCTTGGTCGCTCGATCCGTTATCGCCCAACGGGTCGGGGTGGGAGGGAACAAGGCAAATCTCCCGGCGATTCCGGTGGTGGCATCGGACGTAAAGGTTGTCCCTCCGGCGGTGACGCGAAGCAGCGAGTTCGCGGTCGTCCCAATCGAAAGCACGCCAGGTGCTCCCCGCTCCATAGTTGAGTGCGTCGAGGCGAAGTGGACAACATATTGGTCTGCTCCGGCCGCGTTCAGGGTGAGCGTGATAGGCGTGACGGACCCGAGAGAGACTCCGAGTTTGGAAAATGTCTGCGCAATTCCTCCCTCACAGACAAAAGGTGGCGGGACGTTGCTGCCGGTCGGTATGGCGCAGGCGAGACCGAGATGGACCACCGCCGCACCGTCGTGCGGTGTGAAGCTGCCGGTGCCGTGTACCGCAAGGTGCGCCGCCGAAGTGACGGCGTCCTCGGTGACGTGAAGGACACCGAGGGTCGTACCAGACGTACCAATGTAGGTAGCGCTTTCAGTAATGGCGTCGGTCGTATCCGAACTGACCATGTGGGCGCTGGCCTCAATGTACGGATGTGTGCAGGCTGCGCCGTAATAGATCGTGATCATTGAAGCGGTGACGTCACCGGAGATCACCCTCCGCACGACCTTCGAGGATCCGGTTCCCGCACTCATGGGAGTACATTCAGACCCTCCGTTGATGGAGTCCGCCAGGACCGTGACCTGACTCTGGAGCACGTTTGAGGCGAGGGCTATTGCGAGACCTTGCTGAGTAACGATGCGAATGTCAATTGCGGTGGTCTTACTCTTTTCCGTGTTCTTGCCAGACGCGCTGGCGACTTGCCCACCAGAGATGGCCATCAGAAACAAGAGACACAGCACCGCCGGAATCACACGGAGCTTTTCTAGGCGTCGCATTCATCCCTTTCGTAGTTGTCTGAGGAAGTACACGAGTGAATACGACAGTCCGGTCATCGATGGAGTACAGGATCGATCAGGGAACAGGCTAAATCAAGGTACGGGCAATAGGTCCGGCTCTACAAACTGCTGTCGAGCGCGATCCGAAGCGAGAACCGTTGGCGAATAGTGAAGCTTCTGCGCACTGCTGTTCATCAGAATTGGAAAACGAGCCAAATGTTCGTCAAAGCTTGCGTCAATGTCTCCACGCTCGCGCGTATGAGCGACGAGATGCACCCAGAACTCCGTCAAGGTCTGGTGATACTTCCCCGGAGCGTTGATTACCGCGAACTCTCGAATTTCTGTGCTCACTACCTCAACCGCGTCAGCGACTGGCACCTCTTTGAGGACGGACCAAGCGAACTTGACGTGCTGGCGGTGATCAAATGGTCGACTATTGAAAGGTCCTTCGGCATGGGCCATGTGTCAGGCTATATCGCTCGCTGAACGAATACGAACGCGCACAGTGTTTTCAACTCCTTCTTCGAGTCAACCGCACGTGACTGACTTCGTCGGATGCAACATTCGACGTGACTTCCCAATCGAGTGGATAGTCCGAACCCGAGAACAGTCGCGAGCCATCGCCGAGCAAGATCGGCACCACGACAATATGCATCTCGTCAATCAGGTCGGCGGCTAGATATTGACGCACCGTGTCGCCTCCCATGAGCGACACGTCCTTGTCACCGGCCGCGTTTTGAGCATGACGGAGGGCCGACTCGATCCCGTCGGTCACGAAGTGAAATGATGTTCCTCCTTCGGCGTCAAACGAAGGACGCTCGTAGTTGGTGAGTACGAAGATGGGGCAATGGAAGGGCGGGTCTTCTCCCCACCATCCTCTCCAGTCAACGTCTGGCCACGGACCCCGTATTGGGCCGAACGTGTTTCGGCCCATGATCGTGGCGCCAATCTCGACGGACTCGTCCGAAACGATCTCGTCGTCGATCCCCGTCGTCCCACCGGTGAGCCCCATCTGAGATCTCAGCGTTCTCGTGTCCATCATCCATTCGTGGAGGCGCCGTCCGTTGATGCCGAGTGGATCGGATTCACTCTGGCTGGGACCTGCGACGTAGCCGTCGAGCGACATGGATATTGCCTGAACGCGCAACTTAGGCATTGAACCTCCAACGGGCTAATCGAGACAACACTCACGGGATCGGGTCAAAACCATAGGTATTTGCCGTACGTCGCCGACGCACATCAAAGATTTAATCACTTCCTATTCTCTGCCTATGTGAACCCCCTAGAAGTTTCTTATGGTTCATTTCCAACTTTCGTCTCGTCGACGAACAGTAGGAATCATCTGCCTGATGCTGGTAACTATCGGAGCCACCCTCGGTGTTCGAGCCATTGCGGGCAGTTCGAGTACGGGGTTCTATCTCGTCATAGGGGCATCGGCCGCGAAAGGCTATGAGCCGAGTGGCTCCATGGGTCCGGGTGGGCCCAACGAATCGGCAACCAGTAACGGCTATGCCAATGATTTGGACGCGATATTGGTGGCGAACGGCTCGCCACTGACCCTCGACAACATCGCGTGTCCGGGCGAGACGATACAGACATTCGTCGCCGGAGGAGACGCCTGCAGCGCGACGGTCTCTCAGCTGAGTCGTGCGGAGAGCTTTCTACGCGACAATTATGAAGAGACTGGCGTCGTAACGATCGACGTCGGATTCAACAATATTCGGCCGTGTCTGCAGTTCGCATCGGTTGAATGGAGCTGTGTGGCGCAGAGCGTGTCGCTCATCAAAAAAGACTTGCCACAGGCGCTCTCCGGATTGGAGTCGGCCGCGGGTCCTGGCGTGGTGTTCGTCGGCGTTCCCTACGGAGATCCCTACTTGGGCCACTACCTCGTTCCTTCCTTGGGACCGGCGAACTCCGATGCGACATTGCGGGCCATGAACGAAATGGACGCGGCCCTCGATACGGCGTTCAGGGCATCAAAGATGGCGGTGGCGCCTGTTCCATCCGCTCTCCAACTCAGCGATACCGAGGTGACCGGTCACTACGACGGCCAGGTCGTTCCCGAGAACGTTGCGATGGCGTGCGAGACCACATGGATGTGCCGGGCTGCGCCCTGGGGGCCGAACGACCACCCCGACAATGCGGGATATTCAATCATCGCGAAAGCCATCGCCAACGTCCTCCCCGCATCGATATAACGGCCCCACTGCGCGAACCTCGAGACCTCAAGACCATGAGGACCCTGATGTGGCGGGCGAACATTGTTGACACAGCAATGAAATACCTCCCTATCAGGTAACAAAGATCCACCAGCTGCCGCTTCCCCAGCGCGTCCGAAAAATCTTGAAATATGTCGATACCGGCATATATATTGAAAACGTGGCTCGCTCCTCTACGACATCGGACGTCTTCAACGCAATTGCCGAGGGGCGCCGTCGTGAAATCCTGGACGTGCTGATCACTGGCGAAAAGGCAGTCGGAGCAATCGTGAACGACCTCTCGATGTCCCAACCTCAGGTTTCAAAACACTTGCGAGTACTGAGTGAAGTGGGACTTGTCAAGTGTCGAGCGGAGGGCCGGCGCCGTTTGTACCGCCTAGAACCCTCGCACCTTCGTCCCCTGCACGATTGGATGGAGAAATACGAGCGGGCGCTGAACGAGCGTCTGGATCGAATGGACGACTACATCAAGGAACTACAACAAAAAGGAGAACAGCAATGACACCTCACCGCCATGTATCGGCAACCATAGAATTCCCGAGCGATCTCGAAATTCTCGTGACGCGAGAATTCGACGCTCCGATCGAGCTCGTCTTTGACGTATTGACCAAGCCCGAGCACCTGGGCAAATGGTTCGCTCCGTTTCAGGACAAGATGACGGTGTGCGATATCGACCTACGTGTCGGAGGAAGTTACCACCAAGTCTTCGTGACGCCTGAGGGAACCGAGTGCTCGTTTCGTGGCACCTTCTTGGAGATCGTGCCTCCGACGCGGATCGTCGACACGTGGTTGTTCGAAGGATGGCCAGATGCGGAGGCCGTTGAGACGGTAGAGCTGCGCGAAACTAACGGGGTGACAACGTTGACGAATAGGTTGGCCTTCCGTGACCAGGCGGGCCGTGACCACATGGACAAGACCGACGGCTTCGAAGCCAGCTACGACAATATGGAGACGTACTTAAGTTCACTCGTGGATTCAAAGGGGACTCCCTCTGGGAGTTGACGCTTCAATCAGTTTGTCGATTGCGTTTAGCACAGAATCGGTGTATTTTCCGCCAGTAGGACGGCGAGGGACGAGTTTCGGACTACGCCGACGAATGGGGGGACATGCCGCAGTTCATGGATTACCACGACGACCTTAAATTGCCTGACGAGGCCGTCGCACAAATCACTCAAGACGCCAAGAATCACAAAGCGGATCAATTTGGAGTTCGTCAAGTGGAGCTTTTTCACAACTCCGACGGCAAGGTGTATTGCCTTCTCGATGCGCCTGATGCCGAGGCCGTGCGGAGTCACCACGCCTCGCTCGGAGTACCTTGCGGCGAAGTCCACGAGGTATCAGGAATTCTCTAACGCATCGCTCCCCCTTCGATTGGTTGGCGAGGCACTCTCCCAGGGGAGATGTCCACAGTTTCCAGCGGCAGACGATCTGTTCGGTCAGTCTGAGTAGGTTGGACTAATGAGTACACGAACAACCGTCGTGCTGTACGCTCTCGCTGATAGTTGTTGTGGTCGGCGTAGACGTCTTGTTCCTCAGCCACCAATTCCTGGAGCGGTTGCTAGTAAATATCGGAATTGTCCTCGTGTTCACGGCGTTCTATTTGAGGTTCCTGAAACGACCGCCGTCGTAGTCGCCGGCGTGCGAGGCCCGAGTGCAGATGCCTCAACCCCAGACGTCGTGGGCAGTTTCGACGACGAGTCGGAGTTTGGCGATCTCTTCATCCAAGGTGAGACTATTGCCCTCCACCGTTGAGGAGAACCCACATTGGCCCGAGAGACAGAGTTGATCGAGGGGAACAAACTGACTCGCTTCGTCGATGCGTCGCTTCAACTGGTCCTTGGTCTCAAGTTCGCCCCGTTTGGTCGTCACGAGCCCGAGGACGACCATCTTTCCCGGCGGCACGAAGCGCAGCGGTTCGAAGCCACCCGAGCGTGCGTCGTCGTACTCAAGGAAGAAGCCGTCGACGTCGAGCTCGCTGAAGAGTGCCTCGGCCACGAACTCGTAACCGCCTTCGGCTGCCCAGTACGACTGGAAGTTGCCCCGACACGAGTGGGTCGTGATGGCCATGCCCTCGGGACGACCCGCGATCGCGGCGTTGATCTGGTTGATGTAGCGCAGGTGTTGGTGATCGGCGTCCTCGCCGCGTTCAGCGATCATCTGACGCTGCGCCGGATCGTTCAGGTAGGCCAGCGACGTGTCGTCGAGCTGAAGATATGTACAGCCGAGGGCGGCCAGTCGGCGGATCTCTTCGGCGTAGGCGGCGCTGAGGTCGCTCCAGAACTCCTCCACGTCGGGGTACACAGTGGGATCGATCGAGGCGGCGCCGCCGCGGTAGTGCACCATGCTCGGAGAGGGAATCGTGAGCTTGGGGATCGCCGTTGTGACAGTCGACTGCAAAAACGTAAAGGCGTCGGCAAAGATTGTGTCGTCGATAGCGACTTTGCCACTCACCTTGAGCGCAGCTGAGGTAAATGAGGTAGTTCCCTCGGCGTTCTTAAAGGCCACTTGAAGCTTCTCGTCAGTGCGTGTGATGCCACCGAGTTGGTAAATGAAGTCCATGTGCCACGACGTACGACGGAACTCGCCGTCGGTTGCGGACTGCAGGCCGAGATCCTCTTGCAAGGCGACGACATCGCGGACAGCGGCGTCTTCAATCGCGTGAAGGCCGTCCGCGTCGAGGCGTCCCTCGGCAAAGTCGGCTCGCGCAGCGAGCAGGTTCGCTGGTCGAAGGAAACTGCCGACGTGATCAGCGCGAAATGGTGGTGATAGTCGTTGACTCATGGGGACGAGAGTACACGTCGCGCCAATACGGACCCCGACCCGTTCACCGGCCCTGAAGGTTGTATCAAAACCCTCGTGAACCTTTCCACATGTGTTCGGTTTGATAGAAAGAGTCCGTGAAAATCGAATTCGGAGAGCTTGAAGGTCGTCACATTCGACTCGAACCATTCGTGACACAACTCAAGGAAGAGGTGCGCGCGGCGGTTGACAGCGATCTCGAATCATGGGACATCATGCCGATCAATCCCACCGGCGCAGGCTTTGAGAGTTACTGGTCCGTCGCCTGTGGTGCGCCGGTAAGCGAACGGATGTCCTACGCGATTCGGCGTCGCGCGGACTCTCGGGTAGTCGGAATGTCGAGCTATTACACCTCCTTGGCCGATCAGGGAGGGGTGGAAATCGGCACGACGTTTCTTCATCCCGGCGTACGAGGAAGTGGCGTCAACGCTGAGACGAAGTTGCTGATGCTGGAACACGCCTTCGACTCAGGGGCAGTTCGCGTTCAATTCCGGGTGGACACTCGTAACGCTCGAAGCCAAGCCGCCGTTGCACGACTTGGCGCGGTCAAAGAAGGCATCTTGCGGCGCGACCGGCTCACCTGGACTGGCTACGTTCGAGACACCGTGTACTTTTCGATCCTGAATGACGAGTGGCCAGCAGTGCGAGCGCAGTTGGCGGAGCGTCTCGGCTAAAAAACGCCCAAGTCCGCGCCGACACGTGTACCTCCCGATCAATAACTTGTCGTCAGATCGCGTCGCTGCATCGAATTCGAAGAATGTGTAACGATTCATCCGTGACTTCCAAACCCTTTCAGAGCCTCTGGCACAAGCACCCTGGAGTTCGCTCGGGTGACGACCTTTCTCTAGGCGAGCGCGCGGCGGACAGGATGCGAAACATCATGGGGTCGTGGGGATTCGTCTTTGGCTTCTTCGCGGTGATGATCCTTTGGGCACTCGTGAACACATTCTTCTTTGTGCACGTGCTGCATCACAAAGCCTTCGACCCCTATCCCTATATCTTGCTCAACCTGTTCTTATCGATGATGGCTGGCGTACAGGCGGCGGCTCTACTCATCGCGGCGAAGCGGGCAGACTCCATCTCTTCAGAGGTTGCGCTGCATACATCCGCCAACACTGACGACATCAAGAAATTGATACAAGAGAATACGGAACTGACCGAAGCGGTAAAAAAGGCAACGGACCTACTAGACGAAATTCACCTCCACGTCTCTAACATCGGCAAAGCGGTCGGCGCTGAGACAGGAAACTATCCCCCGGCCGCGCCGAAGCCAGACGAACCCTAAACAGGGAATGGTTGTCGGTCGACGCCAGTCTCACCGGCCAGTCACCGCGCCGCTGTAAGTCATTCCACATTCATTTCATATGAACACAACATTGAGCCGTCCTCCAACTCGATATCCGGTTCACGCGTGTAGCCGATCGATTCATAGAACCGCTGCGCCGACGAGTTCGTCACTGACGTATTCAGCGTCAGCCGAGTCTTCCCGTTCTGGCGCGCGACGTCGGCGCAATGACTCATGAGCATCCGGCCCACGCCTCTACGCCGCGCTTCTGGAGCCACTGCGAGGACCCGGACGTGCGCTTCCTCGGGGGCCAGATTTGTCGCGTTCTCCTCATCGACAACGCATTTCTCCGTTTCGAGTGTCACCGATCCAAGGATGCGATCGCCATCCGTTGCGATGTAGACGGTCGCGACGGCGTCCCTACTGGCGACATCTCCAATACGAGCCCGAAACGAGAGCCACTCTTGGTCATCAGGCGAACCTAGGGGCTCCCACGCAGAGGCCGTGACCTCTCCCGCGTCGTCGTACTCCGTAGGGCGGACTCTTCGCACTTCGATCACAAGACCACGCTACAAAAGCGACCAAGAGATTCACTTCCTCCATAGGGCGAGTGCCAGAGAACCACCGTTTCAGGCCGACATCGACCCATTGTCCGCTAGCGTCTTCAAGAGTTTGACACTTCCGTTGGTGCAAGGAGTCCGACCATGAACGACCAGTGGGTGATCTCGGCGGTCACGAAACTTCAGATTCTGTTCCGATAGTGGGTGAATTCGTCACTGAGACGCTGTTCGAGTACGACGGTGGTCGCGAAGTCACGGTGTACGTTCCACCGAGTCCGCCCGAAGCAATCGTCTTCGCTGGCGACGGTCAGGCAATCTCAAAGTGGGGCCGAATTCTCGAAACAGCCGATTCACCTTCCACGATGATCGTTGGGGTACACGGGCTGTCCGAAGAGATGTCGCGGCTCACCGAATATTCGCCCGTCATTGATGCGGATCAGTTCGCCGCACACGAGGAGTTTTTCGTCGAAGACGTCCGCCGATGGGTGCAGTCGCGCTTTGGAGTCGCGCTGCCCTCCGAAAGCACCTCGGTGTTTGGTTACTCGGCGGGCGGAGAGCTGGCGCTCGCGCTGGGGCTTCGTCATCCAGATGTCTACGGCACAGTCTTCGCTGGTTCGCCGGGAGGCGGTTACAAACCGCCTCCCGAGCTGCCGAGTGTGCTTCCGCGGGTGTACCTTTTCGCCGGCACACTGGAACCATTCTTCCTCGACAACGCGACCCAGTGGGCGGTCGCTCTGCATCAGGCAGGCGCGGACGTCGTGATGAATGAGCGCGACGTGTCACACAGCGCCAAGCTGTGGCGAGCAGAATTCCCGCAGATGCTGGCGTGGGCGTTTGGTCGATGAAGTATGTCAGTCAGTTGGCGCTGGATCGATCGTGCCGCGACCTCTGCGCAACAAGTGTCGCCGAGAAGAGCAAGTTAGGGTGACGACTATGCGAAAAGGGCGACATTCATGGTTCCGCAGGACGGCAGTCGGAGCAATAATTCTGACGTCACTCGGTATCGCTGCGCTGCATTTTTCGAGTGCACCGTCAACTTCGGCCCGACCAAATGTCTACTTCGTCATGAATCCGGTTACCGGGCAAGTAATCGCTTCGGGGCGAGAATATTTACCCGGTACCGTCGTTACGATGAACGCGAGAACTGGGCAGATTGTCGCAATGACCTGGCACTCACTACCATCCGGTGCCGTCGTTACGCTGAACCCGAAAACTGGTCAGATCGTCAGAGTGTCTCGTTAAGTGCCGATGGGTCACGGCTTGTCTACTGATCGGCGACTGACAACGCAGCGTTCGTCCTCAATCGCTACGAACGTGGCATTATTCAAAACTGTTACTCCCGATTCACGACGTTGTCGAAGGACGAGTCGACGAAGGTGTCAATTCCAAAACTCGCTGAGTTGCTCGGCGAAGGATTTACCTTGGTCGTAGCCGGCTCGAGCAGCGGCCGGCCGCAGCGATAGATCCATTGCGTTGGCGCCGAACATGTGCTCGGAGTTGGCGTCCGGGAAGATCGTTTGGACTCCGCTTCCGCGTGCGCGCAGTTCGTCGACTTGCGCGCCGAGATGCATACCCCAATCCAGCGGATATCGTGATCTACCGCCGAAAGGTGACAGCACCAAGACCCGTGCGTACCCGGCTGCGAGATCGGCATTCTCGTTGCGCCGGTAGCCGCCGTTGATGTATCGGTTACCGCCAATGTCATACGGAGGGACACCAAAGCCATTGGACGTGCTGGCGGCGATTGCGTCCACTAGGTCGACTCCGCTGTTTTCGTCGAACACGACCGGTTCGCCGGTATGTGCATCGACCGCGGGGATGAGCAACTGCCGTTGCGGCCAATTCTGATTGGGAAGCCGAGCAGCGATCGTAGCGCGCCACTGCACTTGCGCAGAACCGTGCGACGCCGCATCCGTCTCGAGCGCTGCCGCGCCCATTTTGCGGCGCATATCGGCGGGATTCTCAGCAGCGGCGATGACTGCGCCCGTCTGTTCCATATGATCCGGCGCCGGTCCATTTGGAGCAGGTCCTCGGTCGGATCCGACCGAACCGGACGGTGGCCAGGGCGGAGCCGCGAGGATGTTCGTAAGCAGGTCGCTCGGCGAGACCCCGCTGGTTATCTGAGCCGCCGCGGTCGCGCCGGCCGATGTCCCAATGGTCAGGTCGGCCTCGGTCACGTCCAATCCGACCTCAAAGAGGCCGGCGACGACGCCGATCAACCATGCGTTGCCTGCCGATCCGGCACCGCCGAGAACCAACGCTCGCCCACTCGCGGTGTGCACTCGCTCCATGGTGTCGACGCGCGGCTGTTTTCGGTCGGACTTCGGCCGGTCGGGGTCCGACCTCAAGGTGTAATGCGGATTTGAAGAATGTGATGTGGTCAAGGGAGTCGCCTTTCGCGAATAGCGTGTCGAGCGCTCCCGGTGGTGACTACCTGAGTAGCACGATCCTGTTTTGGGGAGCACCCGCTGTGGAAACTGCGCTCATGGGTCTCACCTCCTACCGTCGGATTACGATCGCCGAGAACCTAGCACGCAGGTGGCCCAAGTACGCAAGCAGCACAGTGCGACTGCGTGAACGCAAGACTTGACTCTCACCCAGGGGGAGGTCGCATACTTGCTGTGTCGTGCTGTTCAGCGCGATGACGAGGAAGAGTTGCATGGAAGAAATCAGCATCGGCGAGTTCGCGAGAAGGTCGCGTCTATCAGTCAAGGCACTTCGCCTTTACGACGAACTCGGTGTGCTGATTCCTGCGCGGGTCGACAAAGACTCGGGCTATCGCTACTACGACGACACACAGCTTGAAGCTGCGCGTCTTGTAGCGATGCTGCGCCAGCTCGACCTGCCGCTTGCCGCGATCAAGGAACTGCTCGCGTGCGATCCGGTTGACGCCGCAGAGCGCATATCAGAGCACTGGCGGAAGGTCGAATCCGGACACGACGCACGCCGCGAGCTCGCCGACTACCTCGTCAACAAACTCAAAGGAAAGAGTTCTTTTATGTACGAAGTTGCCACACGAGAGATACCCGAGCGCAGCGTGCTCTGCCTGAAACGGAACGTCGACGAAAAAGGCGCGTGGGCGCTCGGCAAGGAGTTCATCGCAATCCTCCGCGAACGCCCGCTGCCGAAGATGAGCGGGCGAGAAGGTGCGATGTTCTCCATTTACTGGGGTGAGGTGAGCGCCGACAGCGACGGCCCCGTCGAGTGGTGTAAGCCCGTCCCGGAGTCCGACGCGAAGGCGCTGGCGTCAAACTATCCGGAGTTGAGTTTGCGGACCGAACCCGCACATCGTGAGGCGTACGTCGCACTACCCAACGATACGATTCCGGCTGGCCCGGGAGAAAAGCCGGCAGTTCACTGGCAACTCGCCTCGGAGGCATTGCGCGCCTGGGCGCTCGAGAATGACATCGACTCGCAAAGTCACGTTCTCAAGCCCGAGGATCTTGGCATTCGAATCACCTACCTCGCGATTGAGCCGGTCACTGAGACGAGCGTCCCCTATTGCGACTTCGCCGTACCGTTCGCGTGAGCGAGCTCTGTGGCACAGACCCGAGGCAACGGATCTGCTACTTCGCAATGGCGGCTAAGACTGTTCCGACAGCACAAGTGACGGTGAACTGAGCCACTCGACCCGCCCAGGTGACATTGATTCTCTGATGTGACTGAGGAAGCAAGGGTTTCACTGAGACGAAATGAATGCAAGTTACACTGAACTTTCGCTCATCGACATCACGGACGGCGTCATGAAATATTCGCTTGAGCTTGCCTCGCAAGTGCTGCGTCAAACACCGTTGCTCCTCAAGGTGCTGCTCGGGGAACTCTCCGAGGAGTGGACATACGAAAGCGAAAGTCCCGGAGCGTGGACGCCATACCAAGTGGTGGGGCACATGACGTTCGTCGAGGAGAGCGATTGGATCGATCGGACTCGAATCATTCTTGAACACGGTCCGAATCGGGTCTTCGAGTCGATTGATCGCGAGGCTGGATTCGAGCGATTCAAAGGCGTGGGTCTCCCCCAGCTTCTAGAGCGTTTTTCGGAGGTGCGAAACGCAAACCTTCTGTCGCTTGAAACCCTGGCTTCCCCAGAGAATTTCGGCACGCGCGGCGTCCACCCTGACTTTGGAGAGGTGAGGCTCGACCAGCTTCTCGCCACGTGGGTAGTTCATGATCTCAATCACGTCGGTCAAATTGTCAAAACGATGGCCAAGCAGTACACCGAGGCCGTAGGCCCCTGGCGTGCCTTTCTTCCAATTATCGACGCTGACTGACAGGACTCTCGAATCGAGTGCCGACAGTTGCGCCAGCCACCCAGCGCTGGCAGTTAGCCGCAAGTGCTAGACACTACGAAAATGGGAAGTCTTCCGCGAGAGATCGTCATTGACTGTGAGGACCCGGGTGCGGTGAGCGCGTTCTGGAGTGAAGTCCTCGGATGGAAGGTCCAGCGTGAGGTCCAGAGTGAGGGCCAGTGGTTTTGGATGACGGCACCAGAGGCTGACCAATCCAAGGACTTGACACTGGTTTTTCTCCCCGTGCCCGAACCGAAGACCGTCAAGAACAGAGTGCACATCGACGTGTCGCCCACGGGATGCAGTCAGGCAGACGAACTTGTCCGACTCCTCGCCCTGGGCGCAGTCAGAGTCGATGTGGGTCAAGGAGAGCAACCTTGGATTGTTCTGGCAGATCCCGAAGGAAATGAGTTTTGCTTGCTACACAACCAGGTTGGTTAGACAGCAACTGCGCGCAGCATGTCGAGTGTCGGAGAGCTGACGCAACAGAAGCCACCATTCATTAGCGGCTGATTATGGGTTCATCTCGCATCTGACGAACTTCTAGCGTCAAGGTATTCAGCGATGTTGTCGACCAACCACGACGTGCCACCTTCTCGCAACTCAGAAGTGTCAAGACCATCGAGAAACGCCCCTTGCTCCGTCCACACCAAAGTGGTTGTGTTCGCTGCCTCTAGAAATTGAATAGATGCAACCGAAATTGATATACGCGATTCGTTGGAGTACATCTCATAGCTGTACACAATTCGTTGTGTTGGCACGATGTCGTAAAAGGTTGCGTCGTACCTCATCTTTCGTCCATCCTCTTCAACAAAAGTGAATCGTTCGTGACCTCCGACTTTGAAATCAAACTCAGCGTGGGCGAACCCTTCGCCATCTGCTTCGCCATCTAGCGGCGCTAGCCATCGAACCTTTTCGTTCACGTTTGCAAAGGCCTCAAATACTCGTTCGGGTGGCGCAGCCAACGTTCGCTCGATCATGAATGTGTTGCACGTGACATTTCGTTCGGTCATTCGTTTCTCCTTTATTGGTTACTAATGTCGAGGTTGAGTAATGCGTCCAGCCGATCAAGTTGGTGTTCGACGTGACTTTGACGGTCCACGATCCATTGTTCAACGGCGCTCAGAGCCTCGTGATTGAGGCGGCACGTCCGAGTTCGGCCCGCCTTCGATGACGAGATCAATCCGCTGACCTCCAAGATCTGGATGTGCTGAACCACGCCGGCGAGCGTCATCGACAAAGGTCGAGCCAAATCACTGACGGAGCGAGGGCCGGAACCAAGCTGCTGCAACATGCTTCGACGGCCGGAATCAGCCAGAGCGTGGAACATGAGATCCAACTGGGTTTCTTGGTTAAGCATATGCTTAAGTATTGCTGGTCCTACGACAATTGTCAAGTAGATACTTAACCAAGGACTTCTTGAGTGATACCGGGCTGAAGGTGCCGAAACTTGCTGGTGTCGGAGGTCGAAACAACGTTTTCCGCCAAGCACTGGCGACTTTTAAGGACCGAACCGATTAGGTCGGATCGAAGGACGTTCGACAGGTTTCAGTGACCGCTCCCTTTTCCGCTATGACGGTCACAATCCTTACTTCGCGCTTGATAACAAAAGAAACCTTGAAGTAGATGTACGCCACACCGTGCGAGTTCGCAACTCCCCTTTGCGTTGGGTGCGCTGAGCCAACATGTTCAGTTCAGCTACTCGGGCGCCAGGCTTCGTTTGAACGACGATCTGAGCCTCGGTGTAATTGGCGGCGTGCGGGTTGGTGACGCGCGCCTTGCAGGTCGGGTTTGCCGCACCCGCATCGTTCGAAAGAGCAGCAGAAAGCGCTACGGCCACAACAAGAGCAAGAACACCCAAAACCGAACGTGACATCACAGCAGATGATAGGAGCCATCGTGCGATGCCTGGTTTCGGAGGAGCCAGAGCAAAACGATCTACGGCCAAGCGCTGGCCTCAATTCGGGAAGCTCATGACGAGCGTCGGTGATGGCGCAACGTATCCCCCATTTTTTAGATCGTGGTGTCTCAGCAGGCCACCTGTTTGGGAATGCCGTACGCGGTTTTTGGAAATCGCACGCAGATATGAACCGTGAACTTTAGGTTCGGAGGCATTTCCACCAAAGTTCCGAACTTGACGATGCCTCCCTCGCCGGACGCGAACGTTGGTTTTGGAACGACAGTCAACTGATAATGCGCCGCCGCAACCGCAACATCAGAACCTGACACTGCTTCTCCGCGAAGTGCGGCAGAAGCCACGGCCTCGCTGCTGGCGTTCATCACTCCCGGACGGCTGTTCAACAGACCCTGAGCCTCGTGCGGGCAACGGATGATCCGCGGAGCTGCGTCAACCTTGTTTGGGAAGTCAATGCACGTATCTGAGTAAGGATTCTGATCAAAGAGGAGAACAACTCGGGCGTACCCAATTACTTCATCAAGGTTCATCAGCAAAAGTAGGCCCTTGGTATTGACTGATGTCAGACTGACGGCATTTATGACATCGGCCGCGCTGACAACTCGAGCAGGTTTCTCGTGAGTGGCTGTGGCGAGCGCGTAGTCAGCGATGTTCAAAGAGACGGACTTCGCTCCATCGGCGCCCGCCGGGCTTGCGTAGCTGAAGATCATTGTCGAGATCAGCGCCGGAGCGAGCCAACTCACCCAACGTCGAAGTCGTTGAATTGCCATCGGTGTCCCTCTGCTTGGTTACCACCCAACCTATGCCCTCAGTCAGTTGAAGTACTCTCGACTGCCTTCACGGTCGCCCGGGATTTATCGAGCTGGAATCCGATTATCACGGATGAACTTGCGAACCACCATGTTCGGAAAACGCATGCAGCAAAGGAGAGCTGGCGGGTCGCAGGATTCTGGCGTCAGAGCACGTGGAATCGCCTTATGTAAATATTCCTAGGACTACTGTCGATTTCGTCACGTATCGAACGTCGGTAAGGGTGAGGCACGAACGTCGAGCCTTCAAAGGAGAAACGATGTCTGAATACCTTGTCCTCATCTACGAAGATGAGAAAGCACTTCATGGCGCCGACCAAGAGACGTCTAACCGAATCATGGCAAACCACAACGAATTTGGCGAACGCAACGGGGCGTCGCTCCGCGGAGGTAACGCCCTGCAGCCGACGACGACTGCGACGTCGCTCCGTCGCGACGCCACAGGCAAGCTCGTTGTGACCGACGGGCCCTTCGCCGAGACCAAAGAGGTCCTCGGTGGCTACTACTTGATCGAAGCACCAGATCTTGACGCGGCGATCGCTATGGCAAGTCAGGTTCCGGCCGAATTCGGCGGAGTCGAAGTCCGACCGATCTGGGTCTTTCGCTGACAAACCCAGACAGTCCCGCCGATGTCGCCACCGCAGTCACGCTGGCTTTCCAGAAAGAGTGGGCCTTCGTCCTTGCGGCGACCGTGAGAGTCACTGGCGACCTCGACGTGGCCGAGGAGTGTGTGCAAGACGCGTTTGCGCGAGCGATGAACGCGTGGTCGCTCACGGGCGTTCCCGAAAGGACCGGTGCATGGCTCACGACCGTTGCTCGGCGACGAGCCATCGACGTCCTGAGACGACAGAACTCACAAGAGCGGATTTTCGCAACCCTGTCAGAACCCGACGTCACATCCCCAGTTAGAGAAGTTGAGATCCCGGAGATATCTGACGATCGCCTTCGTCTCATTTTTACGTGTTGTCATCCCGCGCTCTCGATCGACACCCAAGTTGCATTGACACTTCGCCTCCTCTGTGGTCTCACGACAGTAGAGGTCGCACGAGCGTTTTTGGTGAGCGAGTCGACAATGGCAGCGCGCCTGACTCGGGGCAAGAAGAAGATCGCGCTGTCACACATTCCCTATCGAGTGCCCCGATCCGAGGAATTGCCCGAGCGTATCGATGCTGTACTCTCCGCTGTCTACCTCGTCTTTACGACGGGGCACACCGCGCCTTCAGGGGCCGAACTCATGCGTCGAGATCTCGTGGAGCGCTCTCTGCAACTCGCTCGAATGCTGAGAGAACTGTTGCCCGTTGACCCCAACGTGGCTGGCCTATTGGCGCTCATCACACTGACCGACGCACGACGTGATACGCGCACCGATTCCGACGGGACGCTGCTTTTACTTTCCGAACAAGATCGCGGGCGTTGGGACCTCGAAGCGATCGCGGAGGGTACCGAGATGGTCCGAAGTGCCCTCTCTCGCCCAGACGCGGGGCGATACGTGTTCATGGCGGCCATCGCTTCCGTGCACGCCAACTCCCCAAGATGGGAAGACACTGACTGGGCCGAGATCGTTCAGTACTACGACGTCCTATTTGAGACTTGGCCGTCCCCCGTTGTGGCGCTCAATCGCGCAGTAGCGATCGGACTTGCCAAAGGCCCGGGTGAAGGGCTACGCGAACTGGACGAAATCGCGGGAGAACGACAACTCGCGGGGTATACGTATCTTGCGAGCGCTCGCGCAAACTTCTTACGGCAGCTTGGACGAATCAATGATGCTCGCGACGCGTACCTGGAAGCAGTCGCGTTGAGCGAGAACGATGTCGAACAGGCGTATCTCGAGCGTCAGATTCTCGAACTCGACACAAACCGCAATTTGACCTAATTTTTCAATCTCTGACTCGGTATATGAGTTTGACAATGGCCGGGAAAGGTCCGTCGGCGATCGTTGGTGTCGCAGGGCCGACGTGCGCAACGTTGTGCTCGAGAATTTGCCCTTACCTGCCTTGCTTGAAGCCGCCCAAGTCACTTCTGCGGCTCACTCCCATGCTCGTTCTTGTGGGGTTCGTCTTTGAGCCACTGGGTAATCTTCTCGTTCTTGTCGTCGGACCATACAGTCGCCATGACGACTCAATCAGAGTTCGAGGAACTACTTTGATGACGCTGGATCCCTAGGCTGAATCGATTGACTGTCCACGAACGATGTCAACCGGCCTGGAATAGCATCCCAAGGTGATTACGTTGGAGAGAATCAGCGACCCCGCCGGAGCAGAGCGATGGCTGGCGCTGACGTTGAGGTGCGTTCCAGTCGATCACCCAGGCATGGCTGGCGGCTCGCTGGAAGAGGTCCTGCACCAACTCAAGGGCGTCCAGCGTTCGGCGAGATACGCACACTTTGTGGCTGTCGAAAACGGCGTCGACGTCGCCTACGGCACGGCACGTCTTCCCATGCGGGACAACCTTTCTAGTGCTGCAGTCTCGCTCTCCGTGCTCCCGTCTCGGCGACGTCGAGGCGTAGGTACCGCGCTCGCTCAGGAGATTCTCTCGTTCGTCAGAAGCGACGGCCGGACGAACGCGGTGTGGACCGTCGGCTCGCGTGTAGGTGAGGAGTCACCAGGCTGTGCGTTCTCACGCGTCATGGGCGCGACGAAAGCACTTGCGAGGTTGCGTCGAGAGCTCGACCTAAAACACGTCGACGGCGGTGAGCTCGACAACCTCGCAAGAACCCGAATCGAAGGACGAGACACCGACTATCAGATTGTTACGTGGATTGATCGTGCTCCTGATGATCTCGTGGATGGTGTCGCGAGGCTCGTAGGTCGAATGTCTACCAATACTCCGCGTGGCGAACTGTCGTTGGAGCCTGAGATATGGGATGCCTCGCGCTGGCGCGAGAAAGAGGACGATGCCTTCAGTTCTGGGCGACGGCGTCTCGCGGCGGGCGCCGTCGATGGCGACGGTCGCTTAGTGGCCTTCACTGACATCGGATCTTGGCCGCATGAGCCGGCCGTCGCGGAACAATGGAACACCATCGTGGATCCTGACCATCGCGGCCACCGCCTTGGGCTCGCCACGAAGATCGCCAACCTGCTCAACCTGCTCCGGGAGATTCCCGGGGCCCTTCGACTCGAGACTTGGAACGCCCTCGAGAACTCCCGCATAATCTCCATCAACGAACTGCTGGGCTTCCAAATCGTGGAACGTGTTGATGAGTATCAGTTGAAGCTTTGAACCGGAGTGCGACTCGGGGTGGCCCTAGATTCCGAGCCGGCCACTACCTCTCAAGAGCATCCGCCAGTGCTGATCGGTGATCAAGAAGCCAACGCGCACTCCGAATACGCCACGTCAATGCCCAAGCCAACTCGTGTCCACTGAACGGTTCCCCGCCACCAAGGAGTCCGTACTGCACGGGAGAGTATCCAATCTCGGTGACTCCCGAATCGACTGCCTCTTGAGCCGCAGTCCTCATGGCAACCTCGATCATTGCGTCCGGAAGTTGCTTACGCACTCTTAGAGCGACGCCGTATCCGTCACAGATCTGCCGCGCCAATATCAAGCGCTCTCGAGCGGATGGCAGTCCGTGGGATTCGACCACATCTTCGTCAAACAATTGAGAATTGAGCCAAATCGCGTGCGCCAGTTCCCACAGAAGCGCGACCGGCCCGCAACTATCCCAATCGACCAGGGCGATCGGGACTCCGTCCGTGCAAACCAGGTTCCACGGTGCCACGTCACAGTGCCCGATAATCCATTCGTCGCCGGATAACGAGCGACCCCACCAAGGCATCCAGACTTCATCACCCGCCGGGTTGAAGTTCCTCAGCGCGTCGTGAGCCGAACGAAGGAGTGCTCCGGCCGCAAAGGCGCCCTCTTCCGACAGGCCGGTTGGAGGGACGACGTCACCTTCAATGTATCTGAGTGTTTCGAAGCCATCAGAGGAAAAACCATTGCCTTCTACTCGCGGAGCACCGGAGAAGCTCTGATCTTCCAAAAACCGCAACACCGTGTGAACTGTGGTCGTCCATGGACGTGCGAGTCGGTACACGACTCCGTCTATGCGTCGAGCTTCAGACGATCCCCCACCGAGTAACTCTTCTGCGCCGTCCATGCTTGCCGATGGTACGCGTTGCCGGGTACGTCCTTCGCATCACGGCACCCGCATACTGCATGGATCAAATTTATGACGAGAAATACAAACGGGCACTGGTGGATGACCCACTCGTAGATCGTTGTGTCGGAGATCCGAAGCAACAGATCTGATACCAAGCACTGGCGGCTTGAACTCCGCCGCTTGGTAGATCCGGTCCGGTCGTATACGGTCGTCCAGATGGAGATCGTCGAGCCAGCAAGAGTGGAGATTCGTTCCGCGATCCCGTACGTGGGGATTCGCGTCATAACGCCCTTCCGGGGGATGTTGGCGGCGCGAGACCGGCTTCTGGCAGAGGCGCGAGCCGAGATCACGGAGGCCGGGATCAAGACTGTCGGCTATGGATTTCTCCGGCTACACGTAATCAACATGGACGGAGTAATGGACCTCGAAGCGGGGTACTTCACGGCTGGACCGGCGCACACGGTATCCCCGAGGCTACGGCGTGGCTCGATGGCTGCGGGAAGTTACGCGACGATGAAGTACCAAGACCACGCTCGTAGAGCGAATCAGGCCTTGCAGGATTGGGCACGCGACAACGGTTTGGTGCTCGACCGTAGGGCCGTCCCCGAGGGTGATGAATTTGCGTGCCGCTACGAGGCCTTCTGGACCGATCCGGAGGTCGAACCTCGCAAGACGAGGTGGACGGTCGAGCTGTCTATGCTTCTGGCCAAGTAGGTCAGCCGCTCCCGCACGAACTACTGCCGCGGCTACCAGTCATTTCGGTGGCGAAGCAGGTCGTGAGACGAACTTCACTTCTCAAACGTGGCGAAGCGACGAATCTCGTTTCTTGATCTAATTTGCCATGTTTCAAGCTCGGGGCCCGGTCATCCCTACCTGTCCCAGCGCACTCGGGACAAGTGTGTTAAACAATCGACATCTCGAGCCGCGGTCCAAGGACATGGATTGATGGGTCATTGCGCCATCAGGTCCGAGGACATTCGAAAGGGAGGATGAACATGTTCGCTCACTTCAAAGGCGCGATGCCACGCCCACGGGTCCTGTTGGCCAGTATCATCGCGACCGGTGTTCTGTTAGTCCCTCTAGGCATAACGGCGTCTCCGAGTGGAGCGTCAAGCTCTTTCTGCACGCAGTACCGCGCCTGGCTCGAGGGCAAGCTGCACGCGCCGATCAGCGCTACTGGCGTACCGACCGCTAAAACCGCTGCGGCCTGGCACACCTTTGGAGAAAAAGCCGAGCCGGTTTTCGCTCAAATGGCCGCGGACGCACCGAACACCAAGATCAAGACCCGCCTTGATGGAATCATCACAATCTGGAAGTACTACGCGAAAACGACAAGTGCGGCCAAACTTGCGTCATTCTTCAATGCGCACCAGACACAGTGGACTGGGTGGTACCTCATCGGGCAACTCTCAGCCGAAGAGGCCTGTTCCTAATTTCAGAACGGACTTGGCTCCTGCAGCAGGTATCCGCAATTGTTCATTGGCCATTGAAGTGCTCAGTGAATGTTGGTGTCGGGGAGCCGAAGTCAACAATCTCAGGCGGGGAATAACGTGGAGTGCCTTGCGGGGCAGTCGAAAGCGTTACGTCGATTACCGCTGTCGACGCGCGAATCATTCTCTGTCTGATCCCACCGTGAGTCGTACTCGGCACTGGCACGAGTGTCAGCATCTCGCGCCCTCCTTTTGCTCGAAGGCTGGCCATTACACTTAAACTCATGTGAACCTGGATCTCGGTCACGAGAAATTGTTCTCACTCTCCTGTCCCGGAAGCTGGCCGGAACGGAGAACCTCGTGGTTTACGTGTGCGCCGATGGCGCGATTTATGCCTGCCTCTTCATCAGGGCGGAAGCCCCCAAGATTGTCACACAATGACGTCCCGTGCCCTTATCACGACCCCATTTGACGCCGACAGTACCGCGGATGATGTGGTGCGTGGTATGGACCTAAGTGGTGTGCGCGCCATCGTCACCGGAGCCTCTTCCGGGCTCGGTGTCGAGACCGCTCGCGTCCTGACAGCGGCTGGCGCCGAGGTGACACTTGCGGTTCGAAATACGGATGCAGGCAACACAATTGCGGAGGAAATCCGGCGTTCGACTGGTGCACCAAGGCCTCACGTGGTTCAACTTGACCTTGCAGACAGGCGATCTGTCACCGACTTCATCGATGCGTGGGACGGCCCGCTACATCTCTTGATCAACAATGCCGGCATCGTCACAAGCGGCCTCGAACGCACGGTCGAAGGTTGGGAATTGCAGTTCGCAACGAACCACCTTGGCCACTTTCGCCTCGCCGTCGGTCTGCATGACTCGCTGGTGATCGGAGCAGCGGAACGCGGAGGAGCCAGGATCGTCTCACTCAGTTCCACGGCTCACATGCGTGCTGGCGTCGATTTCGATGACCTACAATTCGAACGTCGGGCCTATGACCCCCAAATTGCGTATGCGCAATCTAAGACAGCCAACTCTCTATTCTCTGTTGAAGCCACTCGCCTGTGGCAATCTGACTACATCGTCACGAACACAGTAAATCCTGGCGGTATTGCCACGGGTCTGCAGCGCAACTTCTCAGCTACCCAGAGAGCTTCGCTTGAAGCTGCTGAGGCCGCGGGACTCTTCAAATACAAGACTGTCGAGCAAGGCGCCGCCACAAGTCTCGTCGCTGCAGTGGCGCCCGAATTCGCAGATACGGGGGGTCACTACCTCGACGATTGTCGCGAGGCCTACACCGTACCGAATGACGCCGATCTCGCTCAGCATCCTCACGGGGTTAAAGAGTGGGCGCTCGACACCGAAATCGCGAAGCACCTCTGGCAGGTCTCAGTTGCGCTCGTCACCAACTGACTGCTGACGTGGAAGTAATGGTTCGAATAATCGTCTTCTTGTCAGTGCACCTTGTCAAATCGGAACGCTGAAGACACCAGCAATCAAGGATCACTACCATTCGGGTGATGTCTTCAATATCAGACGATGCGGATGTTCATATTTGCGGTCGCATCGCGCTCTTAAACGGACCTCCGAGTGTTGGCAAGACCGGCCTTGCGCTGTCGCTTCAAAGGGCGTTTACAACTCCCTGGTTTCATCGTTCGCTCGATGATTTTCGTCATGGATACCTCGACAGATTCTGGACCGAAGACGACGGAACCCTTTTCAACCGCGTAATGGCGGGCTACCTCAATGCGATTAGCGAGATGGCCCGGGCTGGGAACGACGTGATCGCGGAAGCCATCATTTCCCCCTCTCGAAGAGAGCTCTACAAATCCATCTTGAGGGATCTCCCCGTCGTACTCATTGGGGTCCATTGCCCCTTATCGGTGGCGATTCGACGAGAGCAATCACGAACTGACCGACTAAATGGACCGATCGACCTTCCCCCGGAGGCGTTTGCTGCTGTCCATGCAGGAATCGACTACGACCTTGAAGTTGACACTTCGATTCGTTCTCTCGACGACCTGGCGTTTGAGCTCGTCAGTCGCATCCAGGGATTGGTCCCTAGAGCATTCACTGACTACGAAACTTGAGATGGGAGCGATGCAATTGCTCGCGCCGACTATCAACCACGGGACCACCAACCGCAAATTCGAGTTGAACTCCGAGCTACTTGCGCTGACGTCGGAGCCCGAAAAAGAGAGCGAGACTCAAGACCACGACCTCCGCGATGATGTACAGCCCTAAGGGCACGTCTTGCCCCTTGCTACTCAAGTCGGCGGCGTAGAGAAGCGGCCCGAAGCATGCATGAAGAAAGAAGACAAAGAAGAGCGGGTGCTGTTTGTTCTCACGATGCCGCGCTTTCAAGGTATCCATCAAAACCTCGATTCGCTCACCGACTAGCGCCACGTCTGCTGTGCCAAAGACTATACGGACGATGTAGCCAGTCGCAGACCCGACGCGACAGGTCTGCAACCTCCCACTGGCGGTTGAGCTGAGCCGTGTGTTCTGTTGCGTGACCCGAAACAACAGATCTGCTACTAGGCATTGGCGGCTCTCGAGACTATGTAAAGCCCTCTGACAGTTCATTAGTTGTCATTGGTACCCTCAAACGGTGCCCTCGCAAAATCTTCCTCAAAGGCGAGGTGCCATGTTGCTCGTCGTAACCGATGAGTTCAAGCTGTTGTTGCACCATCGGGACGATAAGCCTGGAATATTCCATCCTGGATGCTGGGCTGGGTTCGGAGGAGCGGTCGAAGATGGTGAGTCGATCGAGCACGCTTTGTGGCGAGAGATGCGAGAAGAGACTGAGATCGATATCCATGATCCGATTTTTCTCACTGAGGAGTGCGATCACGAAGGCGACGGGAGTTTGATCTCGCTCTATTACGTCGTTGGTGGCATCAATCCGACCGACATCCATTTGCACGAAGGAAGTGGCATAGGCGTTTTTGAGGTCGAAGAATTAGCCTCGCTAAATCTGTCACCGTTCGTTCAGCGAGCCATCACCTCTCAGCTTCTTCCAAAGCTTCTCGGCAAACAGCCGTAGGTCGGGGCACTCGGAGACTGTTGGTGTCGGAGAGCCGACGTCAACATTCTAATGGTGTGGGTCATCGCCTTTTGAGAAGATGACACCGAACCGCTGGTCGGTGAGCACTACAACAATCTGAGCCACAAGCTCTAGTCGGAGAACGTGCCCCGATCGGTTGGTGAGGACGGCGGA
>JBAQZL010000101.1:0-24475 GCA_049790955.1 Acidimicrobiales bacterium | reverse complement strand
ACGCGAGAGCGCGCTCGGCGCCAGCGCGATCGTGTCGCCGGGCGCGGCGGCGTCGACGGTGGGTTTGCTAGGGCCGTGGACATGTTCTCTCTCGTCGCGCGTCTCGAAGGAAGAGGTAGACCGCGGCTCGTGCGCCCGCTGCGGGAATTACCTTTTTTCCTATGGAAGTACTAGATATTAGCAAATGGAGCTGCGACGCGAGTCATCGAGGGATCGCGGCCTAGCGCGAGTGTCGCGGGCGCTGTCGGCGCCGGGTGCGCCCGACCGGAGCCAAATGGACCAGGGCGTTGTACGTGACGATGGCAATCGCCACGTGCATCCAGACGAGGACAAAGACCGCCTTGCCACTCGCGCCGTTGTGCCAGATGTACGCATCAGGAGCGAAGAGGACAATGGTGATCACGATGGCCGCTTGTAAAAACAGTCGACGCGGCTGGGACGTCAGCGTCGTGACGAGGGGCCAACCCGCGCAAGCAATCGCCACTCCGATGATCGTCAACTTGGCGTAGTCATCAAATTGAAAGTGCACGAAATGTTTCTGCGAGGGAAAGACGTGCGTGCCGAGCTTGACCAGCAGCCAATCGGCGAGAAGTGAACCCACCACCGCGACCACGGTGGCGAACAGCAAACGAATCGGCGACGGCGGGGTAAGGGGCTTGAAGTCAATGCGAAACGCCCGTAGTACTGGCTGCAGGGATTCGGGAAACTGTTCAGCGTTCACGGTTATTCGTGCTTTCGGGGGTCTGGTTCGCCGGGCGCGGGCTTAAGAAGGGCACCGGAGCGAAATTGCTCTGTTTCAGCGTACCGGCTCTCGGCGAGCCCTCCGCGCGTCGCAAGCCAGAAGTGAACCCTCTTACTTCACGTAGCGACCGCGCGCGGCCTCGAGCTCTTTCAGCGCCTCGTCGCGACCCACGTAATTCTCGACTTTGACCCATTTGCCCTCGTCGAGATCTTTGTACACCGTGAAGAAGTGGCGAATCCGGTCGAGGATCTCGTCGGGCACGTCGGTGATATCTGTCGCCGACTTCCAGTTCTTGTCGTAGGCCGGAACCGCGATGAGTTTTTCGTCGCGCCCGTTCTCGTCGGTCATGATGCACATGCCGAGAATCTTCGACTCAATGAGACAGCCCGGAAACGTCGGGAACTCGGTGATCACCAGCACGTCGAGTGGATCGCCGTCGCCTCCCAACGTGTCGGGGATGAAGCCATACTCCGCGGGATATCCCATCGCCACGAGAAGGTGTCGGTCCAGTTTGATGGTGTTCGTGTCGTGGTCGTACTCGTACTTATTCTGGCTGAAACGCGGAATTTCTACTATGACGTTGACCGTGTCCATGGCCGGACTCCTTCGTGATGTGACGACGTGGCGCCTAACTGATCCATCGTAGCCATCCGATTCGCGCGGAATTTCCTTCGGAATCCTGGCTCTAGACTCGTCATCCGGGTGACGCGTGCGCGACGCTCGAGGAGGTCCCAATGGAACGTATCGGCGTAGTGGGCTGCGGCCTTATGGGATCGGGCATCGCGGAAGTCACGGCGCGCGCGGGCGCCGTCGTGACGGTCATCGAGTCGGACAACGATGCCCTCAAGCGCGGACAGGACCGCATCGAAGCGTCACTCTCGCGGGCGGTGGGTTCGAACAAGATGAGTGACGACGACGCCTCGCGCATACGCGCGAATATCTCGTACTCAACGGACTACGCGGACCTCGCCGACCGAGAAATCGTTATCGAGGCCGTCGCTGAAAATGAAGACCTCAAACTGGATGTCTTTCGAAAGATCGACGCGGCGGTCGTCGATCCCGGCGCAATTCTGGCCACCAACACCTCGTCCATTCCCATCATCAAGCTGGCCATGGCGACCAAGCGGCCCGAGCAAGTCATCGGCATGCACTTCTTCAACCCCGTGCCCGTCCTTCGCCTGGTTGAGTTGATCTCGTCTCTGCTCACCAGTCCTGAAACCACCTCACGAACAACGGAGTTTGCGACCGAGTCGTTGAACAAGAAGGTCATCACCTCGCCCGATCGGGCCGGCTTTGTGGTGAACGCCCTGCTCATCCCCTACCTGTTGTCGGCGATACGCATGCTGGAGTCAGGATTTGCCAGCGCCGAGGATATTGACACCGGGATGGTCGTCGGTTGTGCTCACCCCATGGGTCCCCTCGCCCTGACGGACCTCATCGGACTCGACACCACGCTCGCCGTGGCCGACTCTCTCTACGAAGAGTTCAAGGAGCCTCACTTGGCTCCGCCGCCGCTGCTCTCGCGCATGACCCAGGCCGGACTGATGGGCCGAAAGTCAGGTCAGGGCTTCTTCTCTTATCGCAAGTAAGGGGACTAGTCCGACAACGCGGCGAAGAGGAACGGCACTTCCTCGTTGGGTACGGCCGGAGAGAAGAGGAATCCTTGGCCGAGTTCGCAGCCCATCCGACGCAAGCGTTCGAGTTGAGCGGGAGTCTCGATGCCCTCGGCGAGCATGGTGATCGCGAGTTTGCTGCCGAGCGAAACGATCGTCTCCAGAAGCGCGTCGTTCCGGGCTCCTTCGTAGACCGGACGCACGAAGGACTGGTCGATCTTGATAAGGCGAGGATGCATCGACGCCAAGTAGGAAAGCGACGAAAACCCGGTGCCAAAGTCGTCCAACGCGAAGCCCACGCCACGTTCTTGGAGGCTCGTGATGACGTTGGTCGCCTCCGCAGCGTCGCGCAACATGACAGTCTCGGTGATCTCGATGACGAGTCGCTCCGGCTCCAATGAATTCGTCGCCAATACTTCCTCGATGAGACCCACCAGCTTGGGTTCGTGGAACTCGTGTGCCGACAGATTCACCGACACGTACGGGCGAACGCCGCTCGCTCCTGGCCCCCACGAACTCGCCGCGGCAGCCGCCTGGTGCAGCGCGAACGATCCCAACTCGAAGATCATTCCGCTCTCTTCGGCTAACGGGATGAAGACGGCCGGAGGCACCCATCCACGTTCCGGATGCTTCCAACGCATCAGCGCTTCGAATCCCACAATCTCCTTCGTCGTGAGATCGACAATCGGTTGGTAGTGCAGCGCGAGTTCGCCGCTCTGCAACGCCTGATGCAGTTCCTGCATGAGCGAGAACCGGCTGATGGCTTGTTGATGCATGGTCGGGGTGAAGATGACGTGGTGCCCTTTGCCCTTCGTCTTCGCCTCAAACAAGGCAACATCGGCGTCACGAATAATCTCGGAGGGATCTTTACTCGAGCCCTGCCACACCACCACGCCGACGCTGGCGTGCTGTTCGATCTGCACTTTGCCAATGATGAAGGGCTCGGCGAGTGCGTCGAGGAGCCGGTTCGCGACCTCGATCGCGTCAGCCGGCGACGACAATCCTTCAGCCAAGTACAAGAACTCGTCGCCGCCGAATCGTCCGATGGTGTCGGTCGAGCGCAGCGCCAGCTCGAATCGCCGGGCCACCGCCACCAGTAATTGGTCGCCGACGAAGTGGCCGTGGACGTCGTTCACGCCCTGAAAATCGTCGAGGTCGAGCAAGAGCACCGCGCCGAGCGAGTTCTCTCGCGCGACGCGACCCGCCGCGCGTGCGAGCCGGTCATCGAAGAGCACGCGATTGGCGAGCCCAGTCAGAGGATCGTGCAGCGCCTGGTGCGACAGCTGGGCCGTGAGGGCCCGCTCTTCGGTGATGTCACGCTCCGAAATGACGTAGTAGAGGGTCTTGCCACTCGCGTCGCGGGCCGCAGAGCGCAACACCTCGACCACGACCGCGCGACCGTCCTTTCGCAAGTAACGCTTGACGTAGCGATCTTGCTGCGTGCCGTCGTCCGTTGCTCGGCGGAGGCTCTCTTCGGTGATACCGATGTCGTCGGGGTGCGTAAAGGGTTTGGAATCGCGGCCAATGAGCTCCTCGCGACTGAATCCAATCAGCTGTGTGAAGGCGTCGTTCGCGGCGATGACGCAATCGTCGAGACCGACGAACAACATCGGCGCCATGTTCTGTTCGAACGCGAGCCGAAATCGTTCCTCGGACTCACGCAGTAGCGCATCGTGCTCGGCGAGGCGAGCGGCGTCACGAAGTCGACCAATGCCGTAGGCGAGGTCGTCAGCGAGTTCGCTCAGAAGTTCGATCTCGTGGGGACCGAACACTCCGGGTTGCGCGGCGTAGATAGTGAGAGCCCCGATGGTGGCTCCGGCGACGACTAAAGGAAACGCGCATCCGGTGAGGAAGCCATAGCGACGCGCCGGTTCGAGCCACGGCGTGTGCACGTTCGTGTGACGGATGTCGGTCACGACCTGCGTTGTTCCCGTGCGAATTGCGGTCCCGGTCGTGCCTTGTCCGAGCTCGTTGTCGCCCCAGCTGAACTCCACCTCATCGAGGTAGGACGTGCGACCCGACGACATCACCGGTCGAACCGTCTTTGCGTGGTCGTCCTCGGCGAGGCCGACCCAGGCGAGCTGGTACGAGCCCGACGAAATGATGGCGTCGCACACGTCGGAGAGCAACGTTGCTTCGTCGCTCGCGCGCACCATAATTTGGTTCCCCTGGGTAAGTGTCTGCA
Source organism: Acidimicrobiales bacterium (assembly GCA_049790955.1). Classification (GTDB taxonomy): domain Bacteria; phylum Actinomycetota; class Acidimicrobiia; order Acidimicrobiales; family RAAP-2; genus RAAP-2. Next base: position 19,935 of record JBAQZL010000101.1, on the reverse strand, counting down.
GGGCGCGGGTTAGGTTCGCAACCTCGGTCACGTCGTTGGCGTTCACCACGATTCCCTTGATCGCGGGGTCATCGAGACAGTTCGTCAAAACGAACTGGATGGAGCGCGTCTCTCCTGAGGCGTCGAAGAACCGATATACCTCGGGTCGTAGCGTTCCCGGCACGCGCAGCGACTCACGAAACGTTGCGTGACACGCTTCAAAGTCGTCGGGATGCACCGTCTCAAAGACGTTGTGTCCGACCCGCTCGCTGGACTCGCGCCCCGAGACGTTGACGTTGGAGGCGCCGGCGTAGAGGATCGTCCCGTCCCGATCGAGAACCAGCGTGATGTGCGAAGAGTTGGCGGCGAGAGTACGATGCCACTCACCTTGAGCTTCTAGCTCTCGTACGTACTCGCGTCTCTCGGACACGTCGCGTCCATTGACGACGATGCCCGCCACATCGGGATGATCGAGGCAGTTCGTGGTAACAATTTCGAGGTCGCGAGTGGTGCCGTCTTCCACGATCACGCGCACTTCGTCGCTCATGGACGCTCCGGGAATGCGAGCCAGCGTGAAGAAGCGTCGGGCGACGCGACGCGCGTCATCGGGGTGGATGTAGCGAAAGGCCCGCGTCCCGAGACTCTGTTCCAGCGAGATGCCAAAGAGGAGTAGCGCTACGGGATTGGCGTAGACGACGGTGCCAGCCTCGTCGATAATGACCATGAAGTCTGTGGAGCGATGAGCGACTTGTTCGAGGACGGCAAAGCGCCGTGCGGCGCTCTCAGCGCTTCGTCGGAGTTCGCGACGCGACCGACTGGCCCGTGTAAATGTCATTTTGGCACTATAGCATGCCATGATGACGCGCTATGGTGGCATTATGACGAATTCCGGCCAGACAGGTTCGACTACCGCCGACGACGGGGACTCTCTTCCCTCACCACGGCCCACTTTGCGTGATGACTCACGCAGTCACGCCCGCTCTCGCATCGTGGAGGGCGCGATGGTTGCGGTGGCCAAATGGGGACTCGATGCGACCGTCGATCAAATTGCCAGTGAATCGGGGGTCAGCCGACGGACCGTCTTTCGCCAGTTCTCAAGTCACGCCGAGCTGTTGCTTGTCACACTCGAAGAAATCCGACGGCTCTTCGAGGTCGGCGTTCCCAAAGCTCCCTCCGCCGATGAGGACTTGGAATCCTGGCTCATCGAGTCGACTGTCTCGGTCCACGAAATTTTTCGTAGCAGTCTCGGGCGCGCGTTCTGGGACTTGCACGTTGATCGACCTCGAATCTCTGACGACGTCACGGACTTCATCGCCAAGACGCCCCAGATTCGTCGACGCATCGCCAGCACTGCGCTGAATGACGCGTGGCGCGCGCTCGACGCACCCGGCGAGCCGCCGTCGTGGCTCCTCGACACCTTCTCTATTCACCTCTCCGGCTTTGCCGCCTTCGCGCACGTCTACCGGACGCCCCGCGAAACGGGAGAGTTGAGCGCGAAGATCCTCTGGATCACTCTGAACCACGCTGTTCGTGACGCGCGTACTGCGGCCTCCAACTAAATCGCCCGCAGCGGAACTACGTCACTACAGCGCTCGAACTGCGTCATGCAGGGCAACGGTGACCTCACGGTATTTCGCATCGGAAGCGAAGCGCTGCGGTACACCAATGCGTAGCGTCACGTCGCTATGACGTTTTGGCCACAGCGCGTGCATCGGCACCGTGCCCCAGAGACCGTCGAGCCTCATGGGTACGACCGGTGCGCCGAGGGTGACCGCCAGTAGTCCAATCCCCGCCTTGAACTCGGCGAGCTCGCCGTCGGTGCTGAGTTCACCCTCGGGAGCAAGAAGAATGTGTTGGCCCAATGCCATCAACTCCCCCACGTACGCGAGGCTCGGGCGAAAGGCGCGACGTGCGAACGAGAAGCCCGCGTAACAGAGACGAATCACGAAGGCCAAGACGCGGTGGCCGGCAAGAATATTCGCCCCGGTGGCGACGCACATTTTCCGTCGGATCTTCCTCGGCAGCGCCGCGTATATGACGGGAGCGTCAAAGTCATCACTGTGATTGAAGATGAAGATCGCGGGCTCGTTCAACCCTCGAAGGTTGTCGACCCCATCGGTCGTGATCGACACCCAATGCTTGATGAATGGCGTCACGACGCAATCACGCAGAGTGTCCCCCACAATCCTCACGCTCCTTCGAAAAGGCCACGTGGGCGTCGGTGGCGGAGCGGAGCGCTCTTGGCCACTCACCACGAGTCGAATTTCACTAACACGGCAGCGCCGGTGAATCGTTCGTGTTTGAGGTCGGCCAGCGCGCGATCCGCCTCACTGAACGCGTACGGGTTCACCGAGACTGACACGCCGATCATCGCGGCCGCCTCCAAGAAGTCACGACCGTCTTCTCGAGTATTGGCGGTCACACTGCGAAGGGTCCTCTCCTGGAAGAGGTGCTTCTCGTAGTTGAGGGATGGAATGTCGGTGAGATAGATGCCCGCGATCGCGAGCGTCCCTCCGCGATCGAGTGACGCGAGAGCCGTCGGAACAATCGTGCCCACCGGCGCGAAAAGTATCGAGGAGTCCAGAGGTTCGGGAAGCGGATCGTCAGTATCGCCCACCGACAGGGCGCCCAACGAGCTCGCGAGCTCGCGCGCCTCGGGCGAGCGAGTGCGCACATGCACGCTCGCGCCTTCGGCGATGGCGACTTGGGCCGTGAGATGCGCCGATCCGCCAAAACCGTAGATGCCGAGGCGCCCCTCTTCGGGAAGTGCGCTCTGGCGCAGTGCTCGATATCCAATGATGCCCGCACACAGCAGCGGGGCAACGTCAACGTCGCTGAACTGCACCGGCAGCGCATACACGTAGTCCTCGTGCACGATAACGAACTGGGCGTACCCGCCGTCGATGTCCCAACCCGTGAACGTCGGGGCAACACATAGATTCTCTCGGTCGCTCAGGCAGAAACGACAGCGACCACACGTATGTGCGAGCCACGCGCCGCCCACTCGATCGCCGAGAGAAAATCGCTCACTCTGCGCGCCGAGTGCGTCAACGACACCGACTATCTCGTGGCCGGGAATCACGAGCGGGCGCCGTGGCGGAACGTCTCCTTCCGCCAAATGCAGATCCGTTCGACAGACGCCGCACGCCAGGACGCGAAGTCGTATCTCTCCCGGTCCGGGCTCGGGTACTTCTCTCTCGATAGGCACGAGCGGTCCCGAGTCGATGGGTCCCGGCGTCGAGACCGCCCAGGCTTTCATCGTTGGGGCCACTCATCCTCCTTGGTACGTACCCCTTTTAGTCGTGCTGACGGGCGCCAATGCAGATTCCTAGAAAATTCCGCGAACCTTTCCGAGGTCTACAGAGTCTCTATCGGTATGGGGACGTCAGTGCTGGGAAATCCGATCGGGATCGCGTGAAAGGATCTACCAGCGTGGACGACCTGGCGCAGTGGCTCGAAGAGGGCTATCCCCAGTCCGTGCGCACCGCCTACCTCATCCTCGGAAATCGCGCCGACGCCGAAGACGCCGTTCAAGAGGCGTTCCTTCGCGCCTGGAAGTTCCGCAACGCTCTGGCGAAAGAGTCCAGCGTTCGTCCGTGGCTGTATCGCGTCGTCGTAAATACCTGCAACTCCAAGCTTCGCCAGGAGATTCCTCGGCGTGAGCATCACGACCCCGAGCACGACCTCGACACGACGCTCGCCAACAATGACATAGCCGATCGCTTCGCCGCCTCGGGTGACGTGGCGCGCGCCTTGAAGGACTCGCCGTTGCACCTGCGCGTCGTGGTCGTTCTTCGTTACTACGCGGACTTAAACGAACGAGAGATCGCTATTGCGATCGGGCGAAAGCCGGGCACCGTCAAGTCACGTCTGCACGAAGCGCGTCGTCGTCTGGCCGACCACCCCGCATTACGAGACAGCACCACCGACGCCAACAGTGAGGAGGTCAGCGGATGACCATGATCGATGAAGAAGTGCTCGCCTCCGCCCTTCGAGAGACGGCCGATTCGTTCGACGTGTCCAGCGAGGCGGCCCAGCGCATTCTTGACCAGATGCGCGCGGACGAGGCAGCGCCGGTCGCTGGTGTAACGCGAATTGTTCGCCAGCCCGGTCGGGCACGCCACGTATTCATGGGCGCGGCGGCACTCGTGGTCGCTCTCTCAGTGGGAGTACCGCTCGCCGTCCATGAGAGCACTACTCCCAGGACGATCGTTCACGGGGCCATCGCGAAACTGCCCCCGCGCACAACCTCTGCTGGTACACCACTGTCAGAGCAGAAAACAACGACGGGTACCGGATTCATTGTCAAAGTAAAGGGAACTGGAACTCAAGGCTCGTCGGTGTCCCCTGCCACTTCCGAGAAGATCGAATCGACTGGCACGATTGGCGTCAGGGTCGCGAGCGGCCACGTCCAATCGGCTTTCAACAAACTGACATCCTTCGTAACGCGCGATGACGGTTTCGTCGACAGTTCCCAAGCCGTGATGGGGTCGCAAACGCACGGATCGTTCTCGTCAGGGACCATCGTGTTGGAAGTTCCCCAAGCGTCGTTCAAGCTTCTGGTGGCCCAGGCGCAAGAGGTCGGACACACCACATCGGTCACAACGAACTCCAATGACGTCACGAGTCAGTACGTCAATCTCCAGGCACGCATTGAAGCCTCGAAGGTGAGTCTGAACCAATACCTGAAGATCATGACGCAAGCCACGTCAATCAGCGGGATCCTCGCCGTCCAGAATCAGATCAACCAGATCCAGAGCCAAATCGAACAAGACCAGGGACAACTCAACGTCCTCAACCACGAGACGACCTACGCCGAACTCACGGTGAACGTGGCGACGCCTGGTCACCACATCGCGTCCACGAGCCGGTCGGGTCTTAACAAGGCCTGGCCCGACAGCGTGAGTGGTTTTGTATCTGGCTTTGAGTGGTTGATTCGCCTGGCAGGGCCTGTGATCTTCGTGCTGCTCGTGCTCGGCGCGCTGTACATGCTCGGAACACTCGCTTGGCGCAATATCCGTCGCCGCAGAATCTAAAAAGTCCGGGTCCTTTCGGACCCGGACTTATCAACTACTTGCGGACGGCTAGGCGGTCGGAGTCTCGTCACGCGGAGCGAGCGACTCGGCGAGCAAGAGATACATCTGACGGCGTAGCTCTTTAAGCAATGCGTCAGCGCGTTCTTTCTGCTCGGGCGTGCCGGCTTCGGCGACTTGATGAACCGCAACGGCGACGTGGTGCAACGCAGCGCGCAGCGCCATGTCACCTTGGTCAGCGTCGTGGACCATCGACTCCCACGGTGCAGAAGCACGTGGTCGTGAACTCAACTCCGCACGACCTTCGTCGGTCAGTGTGTACTGACGACGACCGTCGGTCGTTTCGGAGCGCACGAGCCCTTGGTCTTCCAAGAGCTGCAGCGCCGGGTACAACGACCCGGGGCTGGGCTTCCACAGACCTTGGGTCCGGTTGTCCAGCTCCTGCATCATCTCGTAGCCGTGCATCGGCCGCTCGTTCAGCAGCGCCAATATGGCGAAACGAACGTCGCCGCGACGACCGCGGCCACGGCCTCGCGTCGAGAACTCACGCTCTCGACCTTCTTCGCGGTGTCCTCCACGGTGCGGTCCGTGACGTCGGCGATCGCCGGAGCGTGCTCCAAAGGGATTGCCATCGTTACCTTCCGCGTTTTTGCCTCGCCTCGATGGCGAGTGTTCCGAATGATCTCGGTGTGTCATAAACGTATCCTTTCGATAGGTTTGTGACTATAACGATATATCGTTAACTGTCGTTTGTCAAGTGCCCGGACGTGGAAATTGTGAACTTCCTGATCAGAACGACCGACTGGCGGGTCAAGTAACGGCGTTACGGGTCGCAAAGGCCGGGTCGCGGTGGGCACCGGTGTCCAGAACGTTCACGAGGTCTTCGACGGCGTCGTAGACATCGACGAATCGAACGTACAGCGGCGTGAAGCCAAAACGTGCGACGTCGGGAGCGCGAAAGTCCCCCACCACCCGACGGGCGATCAGCGCTTGGATGATGCCGTAGGCGTCGGGATGAGCGAGCGACACTTGACTGCCGCGCTTCTCGTGGTCGCGGGGCGTCACCACGTCAAAGACACCGGGCAAACGAGTCTCGACCAGTTCAATGAACAGGTCGGTCAGTTGCAGGCTCTTCACGCGCAGGTCGCTCATCGATACATCGTCGAAGACGTCGAGGGCACCGTCGAGTGCGGCCAGCGCCACGATCGACGGCGACGACGTGATGAACGATCGAATGCCGTCTGCCGGACTGAACGTCGGCTCGAAGTCGAAGGGCCGCGCGTGACCGAGCCATCCGGGGAGGGGATTCTGCAGGAAGTTCTGCCACGCGGTGCGGACGTACAGAAACGCCGGCGAGCCCGGTCCACCGTTCAAATACTTGTATCCGCAGCCCGCCGCAAAATCGACATTGGCGCCATCGACGTCGAGGGGCACGGCGCCCGTGGAGTGCGCGAAGTCCCACAGCATGAGCGCACCGGCCCGGTGAACCTGATCCGTGATGCCCGCGAGATCGAGCATCTCGCCCGATCGAAAGTCGACGTGCGTCAGCATCACCAGCGCCACGCTGGCGTTGAGTTCTGACGCAAGATCGCTACGGTCAATGGCCTTCACGGTGATCGGTCGACCGGCTCGCTTGGCCATCGCCTCGACGATGTAGAGGTCCGAGTGGAAGTTCACGGCGTCAGTGAGGATGACATTGCGATTGGTTCGCTGTTCGAGCGCCGCACCAATGAGTTTTGCGAGCAGGATCGTGAGCGTGTCCGCAACGAGCACCTCTCCGGTTTTCGCTCCAATCAGTGGCGCGATGCGATCGCCGAGTCGGAGAGGCAGATCCATCCACGATGCGTCATTCCAACTGCGCACGAGTCCCTTCGCCCACTGATTCTCGATCACGTCACTCACGCGGGTCGCCACGCCTTTCGACACCGGGCCCAGTGAGTTTCCGTCGAGATAGATCTCGCCTTCGTTGAGAGAGAACTCACCACGCAACGCCGCCAACGCGTCGGCGGCGTCCAGAGCGAGGCAGTCGTCGCGCGTCGTCACAGAATCGACCTCACTTCCCAGAGCACGGGGTAGAAACGGCGTTCAATGGTGGTGTCGAGGTACGCGAGGCCGGCGCTGCCGCCGGTTCCGGGGCGCCGACCAATCTGACGTGCGGCCATCAGCATGTGCTGGTATCGCCAGATCGACAGATTCTCGTCGTGATCGATGAGTAGCTCGGCGACCGCGTGCAATGCGGTCAGCTGGGCGCTGTCGTGGGCCATGTAGAGCGCTCGCACGAGATCCAGCAGATCGTCGTTCTCCGTCGCGCTCACCGACACGCGCAGGGACTTCTCGAACCCCGACCACACGTTGGGCTGCTCCGCTACCTCGGCCAGCCACTTTCGCTGCTCGTCGTCGAAGAAGTCGTAGTTCAACGTCGCGAGATTGCCCGCGCCGCTTAGGAACTCGATGGCGCGGAACTGGCAGGACTGGAATCCCGAGGCCGGATCCAAAGGATCACGGAACTGCAAGAAGCCTTCAGGAGACATCGTGTCGAGAAGTCGTAAGTGGGTAAGGAGAAGCTCTTCTACTTCGACCATGCGACGCAAGTGCGCCGTCGCGCGCCAGGGCTTGTTCTCGTGCAAGACGGCGGCCGAGCGGGTGAGTTCGTCGATCATCACTTTGAACCAGAGTTCGTATGACTGGTGCACGACAATAAAGAGCAGTTCGTCAGGCGCGTTATCGGTGAGGGGAACCTGCAACTTCAACAGATCGTTGATCCGTAGATAGGTGGAGTAGTCCGTCTTTGTCTTCGCCACGAAACGACCTTAGGTCCGCGTCAACGGGTGATGGGCTTGTAGCGAAGGCGATGTGGCTGATCGGCGTCGATGCCGAGACGCTTGTGGCGCTCGGCTTCGTAGTCCGAGAAGTTGCCCTCGGTCCAGCGCACGACCGCGTCGTCCTCGAACGCGAGCACGTGCGTGGCGATGCGGTCCAAGAACCAGCGATCGTGGCTGATAACGACGACGCAGCCGGGAAAGTTCAACAGACCGTCTTCGAGGGCGCGCAACGTGTCGACGTCGAGGTCGTTGGTCGGTTCGTCCAAAAGCAGAACGTTGCCCGCGCTGCGCAACACTTTGGCCAGTTGCACGCGGTTGCGCTCCCCACCAGAGATTTCGCCAACCATCTTTTGCTGGTCGCTACCTTTAAACCCGAAACTCGCGACGTAGGCGCGCGCGTGGATCTCGCGGGAACCAACGACCATGTGCTCCTGTCCTCCGCTGATCTCATCATAGACGGTGTTCTCCGCGTTGAGGGTGTCGCGCGACTGGTCGACGTAGGCAAACTGCACGGTGGAACCCACGTCGATGGTGCCGGCGTCAGGTATCTCTTGGCCCACCATCATGCGAAAGAGCGTGGTCTTTCCCGCGCCGTTTGGACCAATGACCCCGACGATGCCACCGGGCGGCAGCAAGAAGCTGAGGTCCTCAATCAGCAGACGATCTTCAAAGCCCTTGGTCAACCCTTCGGCGTTCACCACCACGTCGCCGAGTCGTGGCCCCGGCGGAATCGCGATCTCGAGTTTGTCGGCGCGTCGATCGGCCGACTCTGATTCGGCCACGAGCTGGTTGAAGGTGCTGAGTCGGGCCTTGCCCTTGCTTTGACGAGCGCGCGGCGAGAGTCGGATCCACTCGAGTTCACGCTCGAGCGACGCTTGACGCACCTTGTCGGCCTTCTCTTCGGCCGCGAGTCGGGCCTGCTTCTGCTCCAACCACGAGGAGTAATTTCCCTCCCACGGGATGCCGTGACCGCGGTCGAGCTCAAGGATCCACTGCGCGGCGTTGTCGAGAAAGTACCGGTCGTGGGTGATGGCAACGACGGTCCCGCTGTACTCCTGGAGCGTTCGCTCCAGCCATGCGACTGATTCCGCGTCGAGGTGGTTGGTCGGTTCGTCGAGCAGCAAGAGATCTGGTTTCGACAAGAGCAACCGACACAGTGCGACGCGACGACGCTCGCCTCCCGACAACGTGGACACGTCCGCGTCCGGTGGCGGGAGTCGCAACGCGTCCATCGCAATATCGAGCGTGCGCTCGAGGTCCCACGCGTTCGCCGCGTCGATTTTCGTCTGAAGGTCGGACTGTTCGCTCAAGAGCGCGTCGAAGTCCGCCTCGGGATCGGCCATCGCGGCACAGACCTCGTTGAATCGCAGCAGCAGGTCACGTTGCTCCGCCACACCATCAGCGACGTTGCCCACAACGTCCTTTGTGGGGTCGAGATGCGGCTCTTGGGGCAGATAGCCCACGCTGAATCCCGGAGTGAGTCGCGCCTCGCCGCTGAAGCCGTCATCGAGTCCCGCCATGATGCGTAGCAGCGATGATTTACCCGAACCGTTGGCGCCGATCACGCCGATTTTGGCCCCGGGGTAGAAGGAGAGATTGATTCCCTTCAATACTTCGCGATCGGGCGGATAGAAACGGCGAAGGTCTCGCATGGTGAATATGTACTGGGCAACCATGCCTCCCAGTGTGGCCGAAATCTCGCGATCTCATTCACTCTCGAGGTCATGACCCGTTACAGGGCACCATTACACTCAAGAAAATGTCTGAAGAAACGGTTGTTCTCGAAGAGGCACCTCTTCATCGACACGCTCCCGAGTGGCTGATCCTCTCCATTGCCTGCATTGCGCAGTTCATGGTGGTACTCGACGTTTCCATTGTCAACGTTGCCCTACCGCGCATGGGCGACGACTTGCACTTCACGTACTCCAGTGCCCAGTGGGTGATCAACGCCTACGTCTTGACCTTCGCCGGATTCTTGCTCCTCGGAGGTCGCGCGGCCGACTACTTCGGGCGTCGCCACGTCTACCTAACGGGCATCGTCATTTTCACGCTCGCCAGCATCGGCGCGGGAATCGCCCACAACGGCACCGAGATGATTATCGTGCGCGCCATTCAAGGCATTGGCGGCGCGATTCTTTCGCCCGCCACTCTCACGATCATCGTCACGACGTTCCACGGACCGCGCCTGCCGAAGGCCATTGGGGCCTGGAGCGCCGTCGCCGGAGCCGGTGGCGCCGTCGGAGCTCTCCTTGGCGGCATCTTGACCGGACTCGTCTCGTGGCGTTGGATCTTCTTCATCAACGTGCCCATCGGGCTCGTCGCCGGAGTGGCCGCGTACCTGTACTTGCAAGAGATGCGCAACAAGGACGCCACGTCCAAGCTCGACGTTACGGGAGCCGTATTCGTTACCGGCGGTCTGGCGTCAGTGATCTATGCCGTCGTGAACACGACGACGCACAGTTGGACATCAAGCTTCACGCTGGAGTGGTTGATCGCGGGGCTGGTTCTCATCTCGCTGTTCTTCTTCTGGGAGGCTCGCGTGGCCTCGCACCCACTCGTGCCCTTTCGTATCTTCCATTCGCGACAACTGTCAGCGGCCAACGGCGTCATGGTGCTCGTGGGTGGCGTGTTTTTCGCGATGTGGTACTTCTTGACCTACTACTTCCAGTTCGTGTTGGGCTACGGACCAGTGAAGGCCGGACTCGCCTTTGTGCCTACCGCGATTGCCATCATCATCGGTGCGCAGATCTCGTCGCGTCTTATCGCGAAGACTGGTGTGCGTCCACTCATGCAGATCGGTGCGACACTCGCCACGCTGGGCTTCTTCTGGCTCTCGCTCGTGCAACCGAACAGCAACTACTGGGCTCACGTGCTCGCGCCGTCGTTTATTACGGCGCTCGCGATGGGTCTGCTCTTCTCGCCTCTCGCCATGGCCGCCACGTCTGGCGTTGACCGTGCCGACGCGGGGCTTGCCTCCGGGGTGCTGAACACCGCCCGCCAAGTCGGTGGATCATTGGCTCTGGCCGGACTCGCCACCGTCGCCACCGACCGAACTGCGTCGTTGCGCCACTTCGTTTCTCACAGCACCGCCCTTACCGAGGGCTATCAGCGCGCCTTCCAGATCTCCGCAGTGATCACGCTCGTGGCCCTCGCCCTGACGTTTCTTGTTCCCAAGCTCGCTGGTCGCGCCAGCTCGGCAAACTTAACTGTTTCCGCAGAGTAAAACCCCCGAAAGGCGAGTTTCTCGCCCCTAATCGTTGAGTCATTCCGGAGTAGTCTCACGAATGACAAATCCAAAAGTGTGGTGTTGCTGTGTCGGGCGCGCATCGAAACTAAGGACTGCCCCTCCGGGGGTTGATAAACGAATAAGGGAGATATTCATGGACAAGATGCGTCGAGTTTCGACGTTGCTGGGGGCTTCGGCACTCGTGCTGGGCACCGTGGTTATAGCAGCGACTAGCGCGACGGTATCTGCGGGTGCGGCCACCGGATTTAAGGCGTGCATGGTCACAGACACTGGCGGTATCAACGACGGTTCGTTCAACGAGTCGGCGTGGGACGGTATGAAGGACGCGGAGGCGGCTAACTCGGGCATCAGCATTCACTATTTGCCGTCAACTTCCGATGCAAACTACACACCCAACATCAACACCTTCTTGAAGGAGGGCTGCGGGATCATCGTGACTGTCGGGTATGACATGGACGCGGCGACGGCCAAAGCGGCGAACGCTCACCCGAGCCAGAAGTTCGCAATCGTCGACGACTCGCCGACGACGACTTCCAAGGACCTGCTGGCCCTGCGCTACGAGACCGACCAGGACGCGTTCCTCGGCGGTATGTTGGCCGCGGGAATGAGTACCACCAAAGTGGTTGCCACGTACGGCGGACAGAACATTCCAACCGTGTCCCTTTACATGAACGGCTTTGTCGCGGGCGTTCGCTACTACGACAAGGAATACAAGGCAAAAGTCAAGGTCTTGGGATGGAAGCCGGCTGCTGGAAGCTGCTCGCTAACCGTGTGCAAGGGCAGTGGCACCTTCACCAATAACTTCACCGACCAGACAGCTGGTCAGACGGACACGACCGCCTTCTTCTCAGAGGGCGCCGACATCGTCTTTCCGGTGGCGGGCAACGTGGGCCTCGGTTCTGTCGCGGCGGCCAAGTCGGCCGGTACCGGTCACTCGGTGATGTGGGTCGACTCCAACGGTTGTGTTCAGGAGAAGTCCGACTGCTCATGGTTCGTGGGCACGGTCTCGAAGGGTATTGAGACGTCGGTCAAGGACGCAGTTGTGGCGGCTGCCGGTGGCTCATTCAAGGGCGGCACGTACCTCGGCACGTTGAAGAACGGTGGCGTAGCGCTCGAGTACGGCGGCATCACGGTTCCGTCTTCGCTCAAGAGCAAAATCACTGCCGCTCAGAAGAAGATCATCGCCGGCACGTTGTCGACGAACCCGAACAAGTACCCAGCGGTCAGCTGACCCATCCGACTACACGAAAAGTGGCCCGGGCCGTTGGCCCGGGCCACTTTTCGTTAGGGATAGTGTCATGAGGTGCGATTGGAGTTGAGGGGCATTACCAAGCGTTTCGGCTCCCTCATCGCCAACGACGACATCTCCATCACCGTTGAGCCGGGTCAGATTCACTGCCTCTTGGGAGAAAATGGCGCCGGTAAGTCCACGCTGATGAACGTCCTGTACGGGATGATCAGCCCCGACGCTGGCGAGATTCTCATCGACGACACGCCCGTCTCGATTCATGACTCCCGCGATGCCGTTCGATACGGCATTGGCATGGTGCACCAGCACTTCATGCTCATCCCAGTCTTTTCGGTCACCGAGAACGTCGTGCTCGGCTTCGAGCCCACCAAGTCCTTTAATCGCATCGATTACGCGCGAGCCCACGAGGAGATCACTGAACTCTCTCGTCGGTTCCAACTCGAAGTTGACCCCGACGCGGTGATCGAGAACTTGCCGGTGGGTCTCCAACAGCGAGTCGAGATTCTCAAAGCTCTCTCGCACGACGCCAAACTTCTCATCTTGGATGAGCCGACCGCAGTTCTGACCCCCCAAGAGATCGATGCCCTGATGGAGATCATGCGGTCTCTCAAAGCGGCGGGCACGTCGATTCTCTTTATCACCCACAAGCTCAAGGAAGTCAAGGAGATCGCCGACACCATTACCGTCCTGCGACTGGGTCGCGTGGTGGGACAGGCGGACCCTTCTGCGAGCGAAGCGGAGCTCGCCTCGATGATGGTCGGGCGGTCTGTGGAGCTGACGGTGTCCAAGTCCGCCTTTGAACCGGGCGAGGTAGTGCTAGAGGTTCGCGACCTCATGGTGCGCGACGACCGTGACCTTCTCGTCGTCAACGGAGTCTCCTTCGACGTGCGTCGCGGCGAGATCCTCGCCCTCGCCGGAGTTCAGGGTAACGGTCAGACGGAACTCGTCGAGGCCCTCACGGGTCTGCGACGGACCGAGTCGGGGTCGATTCGACTCCTCGGTCGTGAGATCGCGAATCGGACCCCGCGACAGATATTGGACGAGGGGATGGGCCACATTCCCGAGGATCGACAACGCGACGGTCTCGTTCTGTCGATGTCGGTCGCGGACAACATGGTTCTGAACACACCGCGCCGCTCACCATTCGCCCAACGAGGGACTCGCAACCTCAAAGCAGTTCACGCGCACGCTGAGCAGTTGGTTCGTGAGTTCGACGTTCGCACCACTTCGGTCCATGCGCCGGTGAGTTCGCTCTCCGGGGGGAATCAACAAAAGGTCATTGTCGCGAGGGAGCTCTCTCGCAACCTCTCCTTTCTCGTCGCCTCACAGCCCACACGCGGGCTCGACGTGGGATCGATCGAGTACGTTCACCGTCAGATCGTCGATCAGCGCAACGAGGGACACGGCTGTTTGATCGTGTCCTCAGAACTCGACGAGGTCATGGCACTTGGCGATCGCATTGCCGTCATGTACGAGGGGCGCATTACGGGCATCGTCGATCCCTCCACCAGCCGCGACCAGATCGGCTTGCTCATGGCGGGCCGCGAGCAGGTCACGTCATGAGCGAGTCACGGCTGACGCGCGCGTGGCGGTGGTGGAACGATCTCTCGAGTCGACCCTTCATGATGGCGATCTACTCCTTGATACTCGGTCTGCTCGTCGGGGCGGTCTTGATCATCGTGACGACCCCCGAGGTGTTGACGGCCTGGCGAGGAACATTCGACTCCATCGACGGGATCGGCCACGCGCTCAACGTCTCGCTCACCAACATCGGCGATGCCTATCGCGCGATCTTTGTCGGCTCCATCTTTGATCCCGGCCAACTCTGGCACTCGGTCACCACGGGCCACGCCTGGGGCTCAACGCTCGCGCCCATCGCCAACACGATCAATGACGCGGTGCCCCTCGTCATCGTCTCGATTGCGTGCGGAATCGGCTTTGAAGCTGGACTCTTCAATATCGGTGCCAACGGCCAGGCCATTGTCGGCGCCATCGCCGGAACGGCCGTCGGGTCGATGATTCACCTGCCGATGTTCCTCCTTTTGCCCTTCGCCCTTGTTACGGCGATCGTCGCCGGAGCGGCCACGGGGATGATCCCGGGGCTGCTCAAGGCGTACGCCGGTGCCCACGAAGTCATCGTGACGTTGATGTTCAACTACGTGGCCAACTTCCTCTTGATCTACGTCGTGTTGTCGACGCCGCTGGAGCAGCCCGGTAATTCCTCGGGGATCTCACGCACACTGCATCACGGCGCCCAGCTCGTCCCGCTCATCGGAAATACCGGCGGCACCTACATCAGCGTCGCCATCTTCATCTCCCTCGCCGTCGTCGTGGCCGCGTGGTGGTTTCTTGACTGGTCTTCGCTGGGTTTCGACTTCAAAGTGACCGGGGCCAACATTCGTGCAGCTCACGCCTCGGGGATCAGCGCCCGCACGATCACCATCAGCGCCTTCCTCATTTCTGGTGGCCTGGCCGGTCTCGCGGGCTTCGTCTACGTCGCCTCGCAACTTCCCTACAGCATCAGCTCGAACACGCTCCAGGGCAACGCCGGAATCGGATTTATGGCCATCACCATCTCTCTCCTTGGACGTAATCGCCCGCTGGGCATACTATTCGCGTCCCTCCTCTTTGGCGCGCTGTTCACCGGCGGCACGTACATGACCTCGACGACCAACATTTCGGGATGGCTCGCGACGATTATTCAGTACGTGATTGTTCTGTTCATCGCGACGCCGGGTCTCGTCCAGACGTTCTTCAGAATCAACGGAACCAAGCTCCAGGGCGTTCAGATCTCATCTGCGGGGTGGGGCGCGTGAACACCGACGTTCGCTTTGACGTGACGCGCACTCGCATCGCGGGCGCGATCCTTGCCGTCATGGGAGTCGTGATCCTCGTGATCTTCGGTTTCGATGTTCCCTCCGCGGCGCACGCCACCTTGGACTTTCAGAACACCGTCGATCTCTCCGACGCGACATGGAGCGTCGGGTCACCGACCTTCGACATTCAGATCTGGAACATCGTCTTGGGAGCGATTCTGTTGGTGACGAGTGGATGGATCCTGTGGCGCACACCGCGACGCACGATGACGGTTCTTGGCGTGGGGGCCATCGTTTTTCTCTTCTCGTTCTTGTTATGGACAACTCACTACGCGGTCCTGTCGCCCGCCACGTTCAACCCGACTGTTCTCTTGTGGAACTCGGTACCGTGGATTGTCACCTTGATCTTCGGCTCCCTGTCCGGGGTGATGTGTGAACGCTCGGGCGTCGTGAACATCGCCATCGAAGGTCAACTCATGGGCGGGGTCATCATCGCCACCATCGTGGCCTCCGCCACTCAGAATTGGGCCTACGCCGCTGTCGCCGGTGCCGCGATCGGCGCCCTCTTAGGACTATTGCTCGCGTGGCTGGCCCTGCGCTGGCGGTCCGACCAGATCGTGATCGGCGTCGCGATCGCGATCATGGTGACTCCGGGCCTCGACAACTACATCCAGACTCAGATCCTCACTCCGTACCAGAGTTTGAACTCGCTGAATCCCGCGTCGCGCTACGCCATACCCCTTCTGTCCAAGATCCCCATCGTCGGCACCATCTTATTCGACGAAAACGCATTCTTCTATCTCGCCGTCATCCTCATCTTCGTCGTGAGCTTCGCGTTGTTCCGCACCAAGTACGGACTGCGCGTTCGCGCAGTGGGTGAATATCCTCGGGCCGCCGCGTCTTCGGGCATCAACGTGATTCGCGTGCGCTACATCAATGTCGTCCTTGGCGGAGCGATCGCCGGTCTGGGGGGCGTGGCGCTGCTCTCCTCGTCAGCCAGCTTCATTCCTGATCTCACGTCAGGCGCGGGATATATCGCCCTCGCCGCGGTGATATTTGGCCGTTGGCGCCCCGCGGGAGCAGTGACGGCCGCGATCATCTTCGGCATCACCAAGGCGCTGGCGGGTACCATCCAGTCCGGCTACACGCCTCCAATCAACGGCTATCTCATGGACGCCGTTCCCTATCTTTTGATGATCGCCGTCGTCGCCGGACTCGTAGGGAGGGTTCGCCCACCCGCCAGCGACGGTATTCCCTACGCGCCGGAGAGCGCCTAGGGAAGCCGCGGATCCGCGTTAGTTCGCGCCGAGACCACCCACGACTCGCGCGGCGGCAGTCATCGCCTTGGCCAACGCGGTAGTTACGTCGTCACCATTGAGTCTCGCCCCGAGATAGGTACCCGTTGCCGCGTCACCCGCTCCCGTTGTGTCAAGCACCGTGGCGTCTTTCGCCGCAACGCGCACTCGCGAGTCGCGGGTGGCGCTCACGGCACCCTGCGACCCACGAGTTATCACGACTTCATCGAAGCGGGCAATGAGGAAGGCGATGGCGTCATCGACACTCGTCGTCGACGTGAGAACCAGAGCTTCCTCCTCATTGGCGAAGAGTTGTGATGCGTGCTCTGCCGCATGGAGGAACACGTCGGGCGTCACATCGCGCAATGGGGCAACCGAGCACACATCGACCGACGTCGAGCGGCCGCGCTCTTTCGCCAGCGCCAACGCCGCGACACCGATGGCGCGCGTTGACGGATCGAGCAGGAGATAGCCCGAGACGTGCAGATGATCGAAGGGAACGGCGAGGCGTCCACGAACGAACGACTCGCTCAGCAAAGAGTTGGCTCCGCGATCGGTCAGCATGGCGCGCTGCCCGTCGTCGTCCACCAACGCGACAACGGTCCCCGTCGCCGCGTTGACAGGCTCTAGTTGTGCGGTGACGCCCGCACTGCGCAGGGCGTCGGCGACGATCGTTGCAGCGCCATCACGCCCGGCGGCCCCGACGTAGATCACTTCGTGTCCGGTGGCCGCCACGGCGATGGCGAGACTCGCACCTGATCCACCGCGGGTGACGCGAATGCTCGAGGGTGTGTCACTCGTTGGCGCGAGTGGCGCCAAACGTCGAACCACCACGTCCAGCATGACGTCGCCCACGACGACTACCCGACGAATCACGACAGACGCGCGAGTGACACGGCAATCTCTCCCGCCAGGGTGGCGTTGGCCACCACGAGATCTCGATTGACCTGCACGCTCACGCCCGCGGTGTGACGGGCGAACTCGGCGAGCAACGCCGGCGTGACAGCTTTGCCCGTAACGCCTTGAACGTTTACAAGAGCAAGGGCACTTGACAAGGCTTCGTCGTGACGCGCTCGGTCGAGTTCCTGGTGAGCGGCGACGGGATTGGCGACCAGAAATCCCGTCGGCGAAAACTGGCGGTGCGCCAGGAAGGCGGCGGCGGCTTCATCGGCGCTCGCCAGCGCCCAGTCCAGCTCGAACCCGCTATCTCGTAGATAGAAGCCGGGAAACTGACGAGTCTGGAAGCCCGCAACGGCCACGCCCAGGGTGTCGAGTCGTTCGAGCGTGGCGCCTACGTCGAGAATCGACTTCACGCCCGAAGCCACGACGAGCACCGGCGTTCTGGCCATCGCCATGAGGTCGGCCGACTCATCGAAGCTCGTCGCCGCGTCACGATGCACGCCGCCAAGTCCGCCGGTGGCCATCACTGAGATGCCGACGCGATGCGCCACCGCAATCGTTCCGGCGACGGTCGTCGCGCCGTCAGTTCCGGCCGCGAGCGCGATGCCGAGATCAAGGGCGGAAAGCTTCGCTGAGTGACGATCGGGGTCGGCGAGTACTTCTAGTTCGCTACCGGTAAGGCCAACCACGATGTGACCGTCGAGCAGTCCGATCGTGGCGGGCGTCGCGCCGCTCTTGCGCACGGCCGCTTCGCACTCACTCGCTACTTCGAAGTTGACGGGCGCCGGAAGTCCCTGCACGATGATCGTGGTCTCGAGAGCGACGACACCGCGACCTTCACTGAGTGCGGACGTGACCTCGTCGGCGACGGTAATCGTGGGGATTCGAAAGTTGGTCACGCAGCGCAAAGTGTACAGTGACGTACGTGAATGCAGCCCCCGACATTGCGTGGGCGCAACTGCGTGCCCACGCCGTCGAGGCAGCCACGCGGGCCTACGCTCCTTATTCTCACGTCACCGTCGGGGCAGCGGGACTGTGCTCGAACGGCCAGTTGCTTTCTGGTTCAAATGTCGAGAACGCGAGCTACGGCTTAACGTTGTGCGCCGAGTGCTCGCTCGTGAGTGATCTCATTCGCGTCAATGGTGGTCGCTTGGTCGCGATCTCGATCGTCGCCGGCGACGGCCAGCCCATCACGCCGTGCGGACGGTGCCGCCAGCTGTTGTTCGAACACGGCGGCCACGACCTCTTGCTGGACGCAGGTGACAAGAATCCACCACGTCGCCTCGCCGAACTACTCCCCGACGCTTTCGGTCCCGACGATCTAGGGATTCGACGCAACCAGTGAGCGACTTCTCCATACTTGACATCATCGCGACCAAGCGTGACGGAGGCCAGCTAAGCGACGAGATGATTAGCTGGACCCTCGCGAACTACGACGCGGGCGACGTTGCCGAAGAGCAGATGTCTGCGCTGCTGATGGCTATCTTCTTTCGCGGCCTGAGCGATCACGAGTTGCGCACCTGGACCGATCGCATGATCGCCTCGGGCGAACGCCTCAACCTACGCGGTCTTTCGCGACCCACCGTAGACAAGCATTCGACCGGTGGCGTCGGCGACAAGATCTCGCTCATCCTCGCGCCGCTCGTGGCGGCCTGCGGTGCCGCGGTGCCGCAGCTCTCAGGACGCGGTCTCGGCCACACCGGGGGAACGCTTGACAAACTCGAATCCATTCCCGGCTGGCGCGCGCAGCTCAGTCTCGACGAGATTCGTGAACAGCTCGAAGCCGTGGGGGCCGTTATCTGCGCCGCCGGAGCCTCGCTCGCTCCGGTCGATCGGCGTCTCTATGCGCTGCGCGACGTGACCTCGACGGTCGAGTCCATTCCGTTGATCTCGTCGTCGATCATGTCGAAGAAAATCGCCGAAGGCACCGAGGCTCTGGTTCTGGACGTCAAGTTTGGGCGTGGCGCGTTCATCAAGGATGTGGAGACGGCCACCACGCTCGCGCACACGATGGTGCGTCTCGGACTCGAGCACGACGTGAAGACGGTCGCCAAGTTGACCCCCATGTACCACCCGCTCGGGCGCGCGGTCGGCAACGCGCTCGAGGTGAACGAGTCGGTGGACGTCCTTCGCGGCGAGGGTCCGCGCGATGTACGTGAACTCACGATCGAACTGGCCACCATCATGTGCGAACTCGTCGGCATCGCCGCCGAGCCTGCGGCGAAACTTGACGACGGGTCGGCATACGAGGTGTACCGCCGCATGATCGCGGCTCAAGGTGGCGACCCTGACGCCGTCCTCGCTAAGGCCGCGCTGTGTGAAGAGGTGCTCGCGACGAAAGACGGCGTTGTACACGGCGTCGACGCCCTGAAGGTAGGCATCGCCGCGTGGCGACTCGGGGCCGGTCGAGCTCGCAAGGAAGACGCGGTCAGCGCGGGCGCGGGCGTCGTGTGTCTGAAGAAGGAAGGGGCGTCCGTTCGCGCTGGTGAGCCGCTCTTTGAACTACACGCCGACGACGTAGCGCACCTTGAGGTGGGGCGCCACGCGATCGAAGGCGCCGTCACCATCGGTGACGGCCCGTACATGGAGATGAC
>JBAQZL010000100.1:0-47367 GCA_049790955.1 Acidimicrobiales bacterium | reverse complement strand
TCCATGAAGCTCTCGGCAATGAACCCCTGGACGAACTGCTTGTCCTTCAACAGTCCCCCGTGCACTTCGCGTACCAATGTTCGCTCGACCATGAGATCAAAGGCTCGCCACATCTGACCAATCGAGTTCATGCAGTGATACACGCGGCCCGCCCCGAGTCGATCTTGGGCGGCTTGATGACCTTGGCCGACGAGTCCCAACGTGTTCGCAACCGGGACTCGAACGTTCTCGTAGCGAATCTCGCAGTGATCAGACGACGAACGTCCAAAGACACCGATGCCGCGAATGATGTTGACGCCCGGTGTCGTCGCGGGCACGATGATCTGACTCATGTGTCCGTTGGCACCCATCTCGCCAGTCGGGTCGACGGTACGACACATGACAATAAAAAAGTCGGCGTCGATGCCGTTCGAGGTGAACCACTTATGTCCGTTGATGACCCACTCGTCACCGTCGCGCAACGCCTCGGTCGCGATGGAGCGCGGATCGGAACCGGCGTGTTCTGGTTCAGTCATCGAGAAGCCCGACTCCATCTCGCCCGCGATGAGGGGCAGGAGCCACTTCTGTTTTTGTTCCTCGGTGCCGTACTTGACGAGGATGTTGGCGTTGCCCGAGTTCGGTGCCGCAATGCCAAAAAGTGCGTTCGCGCCAACGGCGTAGGCGAGGATCTCGTACATGTAGGCGAGCGACAGGAAGTCGAGTCCCGCCCCGCCATACTCCAGTGGAAGGTGCGGCGCCCATAGCCCGGCTTCGGCGACCTTGACCTTGACGCTTTCTCGCAACTCGATGCTTTCGCGTCGCGCGCCGTCGCGTTCCTCGTCGGTGTGTCCGGCACCTCGCGACGAACGCCAGAGCACGGATTCGTTGGGCAGGATCTCGTTATTGACGAGATCGGCCGTGCGTCGGCGGACGTCGTTGATCTCGTCGCTGAGCCCGGCAATGGGCGTGACGTTGATGGGCATGCGTGCTCCTCGTTGATTGAGCGATGTCTCGATTATGACCGAACAGTGAAAGTGGGGGTTTCGGCGCCTGTAAGGGCGATATCTGCACGAGAACTTGAGCCGGCATATCCTCTGCGGGTGGCCACCGACGCGACGGGAGAAATAGATCACCTTCCGCAAAAGCTGACGCCCGAATCACGGTTGGTGTCAGGAGTGGTCGGTGTCCTATGCGTCGCCGCCGGGGTGCTCGCCATCTTCTACAAGAACAACAACGGCGGAAGCATCGCTCTCGTCGCGGTGGGAGCGGCGTTCTTGTTGATGGCCGTCACGGGTTATGGGATTCGGAGTCTCAAGATCGGTCCTAATGAAATCGTCATGGACACTTTGAATGTGGCTCGCCAACTGCGACTCCAGGGAGACGACGAGGGGGCTGCCCAAGCGGTCGAGTCGTTGATCAAAACGCCTTCGCCACTGCTGACGCAGCCCGTCGCTGACACGTCGCTGTCCAGAAGCTTCTTGAAGTACAACCCCTCACCCACTGATTCGTACTCGATTCCAGAAGACTACGAAACGGCGGTCCGCGCGGCGCTCAACGCAGAACTCTCCGGACGAGGCTTGATCCTCCCCGACATGAGCGCGAATACGCGTCGATTCGATTTTCTCGTTCGCGCGTCCGAGAAGACTTTCGGCGTGGAGATCAGACTCGGCGACAAGATCCGCTTTGACGCGTTCGCGCAGTCGATGAATCTTTTGCTGGAAACCACCGCAATCACCATTGACGGCGTGTTGGTTGTTGTCAACGCGTCCCCCGATGCGATCATCAGTCTTCGCGACGTCGCCGGCGGACTGATCCACTCACCCACGCAGTTCGTGGCGTGGAGAACCAGCGACGACGCGCAGACGCTCCTCGAAGCCGTTCACCAATTGGTTGTGGTCTCCAGCGGGATCTGGTAGCTCAGGAAGAAACGCGACCCATCTCGGTTGAATCACGGATCGCCACGTGACACGACACGAAGTGCCCGTCCACCTTTTCGAGCAAAGTTGGCGCGACTTCGCGACAGTACGGTTCGACGAGCGGACAACGCGGTGCGTAGGGACAGCCCACGGTGATCTGGGGAGCGGACTCCGTGACTTCAGCTCGCGTTGAGATCACCGACGTGCGCGCACGCTCAGCCTCGGGGTCGGGTACGGGAATCGCCTCACCGAGCGCCTTCGTGTACGGGTGCAAGGGTGAATCGAGAACCTGGTCGTAGCGACCCATCTCGACGACGCGACCGAGGTACATCACGGCGATCTCGTCGCTCAGGTGGCGCACCATAGAAAGGTCATGACTCACGAACACGTACGAAAGATTCAGCTCGTCTTGAATGCGCACGAGCAGGTTGACGATCTCCGCGCGCACCGACACGTCCAGCGCGGAGGTCGGCTCATCGAGGACCAATACCTCTGGCTCCACTGCGAGAGCGCGCGCAATGGCGACGCGCTGCGCCTGGCCCCCCGAGAGTTCGTGCGGAAAGCGAGTGGCGAAACGTCCCGTCAGACCAACCATCGCGAGGAGCTCCGACACGCGCGCCGCCTCGGTGCCGCGGTGCAGGCCATGAACGCGAAGAACTTCCTTCAAAGCCTTTTCGACACTGAGGCGTGGGTCGAGTGAGGAGAAGGGGTCTTGGAAGACCAGTTGGATCTTGCGCGCGAGCGCGCGATTGTTGCCGCGTTCGCGCAGCGTCATCACCTCGCCGTCGATCTCGAGCGTGCCGGACGTTGGCGCTTCGAGTCCGACTAACAACCGCGCGAGCGTGGACTTGCCGCACCCACTTTCACCGACGATGCCGTAGGTGGTGCCGCGCGGAAGCACCAGCGACACGTCGTTGAGCGCTCGCACGGGTTGACGACCGCGTCGTCCATAGACCTTCACGAGGTGGTCGGCCTTGAGTACGATATCTACCATTCGGACGGATCCCGCCAACAGGCCGCGAGGCTTCCCTCGCCGCGATCGATCAGGGGCGGCTCTTCCTCGGCGCACTTGGCGATCGAATAGGGACAGCGAAATCGGTACGGACAGCCCGCACTGAGCTGCGTCGGATCGGGCGGCGTACCGCCGATCTGATGCAAGGGCGAGCGGTGTGGCGTGTGCTGACCCGGCAACGACTCCAGCAGTGCCTTGGTGTAGGGATGCGATGGTCGGCTAAAGAGTCGCTCGGTCGAGGCCATCTCGACGATTCGTCCTGCGTACATGACGACGACCCGATCGACCAGGCTCGCCACGACCCCGAGGTCGTGGGTCACCCACAACACCGCCATATGCGTCTTCTCTTGCAGTGAGGTAACGAGCTCCAAGATCTGACGTTGGATAGTGACGTCGAGCGCGGTCGTGGGCTCGTCGGCAATGAGGACGCGAGGCGACGTGGCGAGCGCCATCGCAATCATCACCCGCTGGATCATGCCGCCAGACAACTGATGCGGGAAGGAGTTGCGCACTCGTTCGGGGTCGTCCAGTCCCACCTCAAGGAGAACCTCACGAGTACGGGCCTTCGCGATGACGCGCTCAACGCCATGGGCGCGAAGGGTCTCTTCGATCTGGCGCCCAACTTTCAACAGCGGGTTGAGTGAGCTCATCGGGTCCTGGTAGACCATGGCAATCTCGCCACCGCGCACTGAGCGCAGTCGCTTCACGTCGACGGTTGCCAGGTCTTGCCCGTCGAACACCACTTCACCCTGCACGACGCTGAGGGGCGGGCTCGCGAGTAGGCGAAGTACCGCCAGCATGGTGAGGGTCTTGCCCGAGCCGCTCTCGCCGACGATGCCGACTTTCTCGCCCGCCTCGACGTCGAGATTCACGCCTCGCACGATCTCGTCGGTGTGGCGGCGCCGCTTGATACCGATGTGCAGGTTGCGAATAGAGAGGACGGTCGTCACGAGGTGCGCCCGTCGTGAAACACAATGGACGTGGGCGCTTCGTCGCTTGACGTGCTGGCCATTGGCTGGCGTCCCGGAATAATGGCCCCCAGCACGCTGGCCCTTCGGGCTCCGGTCGCCGACGGCACCGTGCCGGCGAGTCCGTGCACACTCAAGAAACCAATCAGCGCGAAGAGACAGGCTTCTTTCGCATCTTCGGGAACGCCGAACTCATCGATCAACGAGATGGCCATGCCGGAGAGACGTCGGCGAAGTCCCGCCATCAACACGGGGTTGCGCGTTCCGCCGCCCGCCACGAACAGTTCGGTGACGCCATACTCTTCGACGGCCCGCGCCACGGTCTCGACCGTTAGCTCGCACAACGTCGCGAGCAGATCGTCGGGTGCGATCTCGCGTGTGCCAAGCGCGTCGCGCAGATACTCGAAGTGAAAGTACTCCTTGCCCGTGGACTTTGGAGCCGGAGCCGCGTAGTACGGATCCTCAAGCAATTCGTTCAACAATGTCCGGTCGACGGATCCGCGCGCGGCTCGCTCGCCGTCACGGTCGAAGACCTCGGCGCCGTCGGTGATCCAGGTCACGGCCGCGTCCATCAAAGCGTTGGACGAACCAATATCGAAGGCAATGGGCTCTTTGCTCGGACCAACGACCGTGATGTTGGAGATGCCTCCCAAGTTGAGTGAGCCGCGCACGCTAGAGGGATGAACTCCGAGGAGAAGTACGTCGATCAAGCTGGCGAGCGGGGCGCCATGACCACCGGCCGCCACGTCGCGACTTCGCACGTCCTCAACCACAGTCGCGCCAGTCCGCTCGGCGATCCACGCGCCCTGGCCGAGTTGCAAAGTCCCGAGGGCGTGGCCGCCATCCACCCAGTGAAAGACCGTCTGCCCGTGCGAACAGACCACGTCCGCCTTTCCTTTGAAGTACTCCGTGGCCAGATCGCTCGCGACCTCGGCGAAGCTCTGTCCAATCAAGGTGTCCAGACGACACACCTCTTCGATGGTCGTCGAGTTCTCCGGCAGCACGAGAGCGATGCGACGACGCAGCTCCGGTGAATACGGCACCGAGTAATGACCGAGCAGCTGGGCCGACACGACGCGGTCCTTCAGCGAGAGATTCATCGCGACCGCTTCAATGGCGTCGAACGATGTACCCGAGATCATGCCGATGACTTTCACGATTACCTCGTTCTCGTTCGCGGGTCCGACGCGTCGCGCAGGCCGTCGCCAAGGAAGTTGAATCCGATGACGGCGACGACGATAACGAGCGACGGCCCGGCCAGCGTCCACCACGCCACGCTCGCGAGACTGCTGGCGTTACTCACCATCTCACCGAGCGACGCGGTCGGCGGTGGTGGGCCGAGTCCGAGGAAGCTGAGGCTGGCTTCGGCGAGGATGGCCCAGGCCAGCGCGAGGCTCGTCTGCACCGCGATGACGCCGGTCACGTTGGGCAGGATGTGATGAAAGAGCAGGCGTGAGCGCGAATAGCCGAGTACCTTGCCCGCTCTCACGAAGTCCGACTCTCGCAGCGCCAGCACCGGACTGCGCACGACACGGACGTAGATCGGAATCCAGCCGACGCCAATGGCGATCGAGCTGTCGAAGATGCTCGGTCCGAGCGCCGTCACGATCGCCAGGGCAAAGAGAACGGTGGGGATGGCGAACATCATGTCGGTCGCGCGCATGATGGTGGCCGACGTCCACTTGCCGAGAAACCCCGCAGCAATCCCACCGAGTGTGCCGATGACCCCGGCGATGGCGACCGAGAGGAAGGCGATCTCGAGTGACACGCCAAGTCCCTGCAACGCGCCCGAAAAGACGTCGCGACCGAACTGGTCGGTGCCCATCAAATGCGCCCACGAGATTCCCTTGAGAACGGTGTTGGGATTTTGCGCGTCGGGGCCGTAGGGCGTAAAGCTCGCCATCCCGCAGATCCCGCCAATCAAGACCAGCCCGACGATGATGAGACCGATACGGCCGTTGCGACTGCGCCAGATGGCAGGCAGCCATCCGCCGTGGCGAACAATGATCTCGTCGTCGCTCGACAGCGGAACGGGCAGCGGCATCCCGGTGGTGTCAATACTCATCGTGGCCTCGTGCGCGGGTCGATCACCGTATAGAAGAGGTCGACGAGCATGTTCACAATGACGAATCCGGCGGCGAAGATCAAGACCACGCTCTGCACGACGGGAAAGTCGCGATTATCGATCGACGTGATGAGGAGTCGTCCGAGACCGGGCAGGATGAAGATCTGCTCGATGATGACGGTGCCGCCCAGGAGATAGCCGAGTTGGATCCCGCTCATCGTGGTGACCGCAGTGAGCGCGTTCAAGAACAAGTGGCGCCAGATGAAGGCTTGGCGCGAGACGCCCTTACCGAGAGCGGTCCGCGCAAAGTTCAAGTTCGAGACCTCGAGCACGGCCGCACGGGTGGTGCGCAGAATTGCCGCACCAATGCCAAGGCTTAGCACCAGCGCGGGAAAGATGATCTGTTGAAAGTTGAGCCAGGGGTTCGTGAAGACCCCGGCGAACGGAAGCGACGAGGGAAAGTAGTGAAACTTCGTCGACATGAACACCACGAGAACGGTGCCGAGAATGAAGGTCGGAATCGCGAGGCCAATGACCGAGATGCCTTGGCCGATGTCGTCTTGCCAGCGCCCAGGGTGAAGGGCGCTCCACATCCCAAAGCCCACTCCGAGAATGATGCCGATCACCATGGCGAAAAAGGCCAGCTCCAGAGTCACCGGCAACGCGGTGCCGATGAGAGTGCTGACGGGCTCGCGCGACACGAGAGAGATACCGAGATTGCCCTGCAGCAGCGAGTGCAACCACGACCAATACTGCTGAATGGCGGGCTGTCCGACGCCGTAGTAACGATCGAGGGCGGCGATTTGACCTTTGGTGAGAAGGCCTTCGCTCACGCCCATGGCCGCCGTCACGGCGTTGCCCGGTAACAGGCGAAGGACGACGAAAATGATCACCGACACGCCAAAGAGCGTGACGATGGTAGAAACGGCCCGCCGCACGACGGCTAGAAACAAGCTCATCGTGCGGCGGACTCTCTACCCACTACTAGGAGATGCTGGTCGTAGCCAAGCTGGACAACTGCGTTGTGTTGACGGGCGAGAGAGTGAATCCCTTGACCGACGGCGCGAGGGCCGCGTAGTCGTACGAGTCGAACAGCCAGATCCACACCGCGCTACTGGTCAGCGTCGTGTTGAGCGCCTTCCAGTCCTTGGTCTGGCCGGCGGCCGTCGAGTTCTCGTCACCGGCAAGAAGCTCTGTCTGCAATGTCTTCGAGCTGTAGCCCGCGGGCACTGACAGGTCTGCGCCGGCACCGAAGTAGCGACCGTACATGACGTAGGGGTCAGGGTCGGCGCCGTTCTCGGCGAAGGCCGCCTGGAACTTGCCCTTCAGCCAGTCTTGAATGTAGGCGTTCGATGCAAGGTTCTGGATGTTCATCTTGATCCCGACCTTCGCTAGTTCGCTCTGCATCGCAATGGCCTGCGCGGCGCTCGTGGAGTCGAGGTCCGTCGAGGTGATCGCAGTGAAGCTGAATCCGTTGGGCTTGCCGGCCTTCTTCAGATACTTCTTCGCGGCGGTCAAGTTCTGCGTAGGGCAGATGGCCGACACGGGCTTCGTTGCGTACGGTCCGAGCGGGACCGGTCCGACGACTTTGCCCTTACCGAAGACGGCGTCTTGGAGGATCTGCTTGCGGTTGGTAGCGCAAGCAATCGCCAGGCGCGCGTTCACGTTCGAAAGAATACCGTGCTTGTCCTGAAGCTGCAGTGCCCGGTACGAGAGGTCCAAGACATTTTGCACCTTGTAGCTCTTCGGCAACGTGTTGACAACAGTCGGCTGGCTCAAGAGACCCATCTGGATGGTCCCGGCCTGCAGAGCCGCAGAGATCGACTGCTCGGTCGGGATCGTTTCGATCTCCACGGTCGACAGCGACGGCTTGCCACCCCAGTAGTTCGGGTTGGCCGTCATCGTGAACGAGGTGTTCGCAACGGACGCCGAGTACTCGAACGGACCAGTGCCATCGGGAGCCGTGGGAATCGTGCCCGCGGTGATCGCCGCAGCTGGCATGATCGCCATGTTGACAGTCGCGAGGCCTTCAAGAACCGAGACGTCGGCGTGACTCATCGTCAGAACCACGGTGTTGGCACCGGAGGCGGCGATGTTGGTCACCGAGCCGATGAACGACGCCGAGGGGTCCGCCGTGGCAGTCGCTTCCGCGCGGTTGAGCGACGCGACAACGTCAGCCGAGGTCATGGTGGAGCCGTCATCGAACTTGACGTTCTGGCGCAGATGCAGCGTCAGGGTCTTGTTGCCATTCGAGAAGGCCCAGCTCGTCGCTAAGTCCGGCACGATCTGCAAGTTGGAGTTCTCTTGCACCAGCGTGTTGTAAATGAGACCGAGCGCCTCGAAGTCGAGGAAGTTCGTCACGATGTCCGGGTCCAATTTCTGCACACTGTTCACCGTGCCGATGACGAACGTCGAGCTCGCCGCGGACGATGAGCTTGCGCCAATCACCGCGGTCGAAAACAGCCCGACGCTGCTCACCACTAACAGTGCTGAGGCCACGCCTCGTAATCCGATTATTCGCTTCATTGTTCCCCTTTATTCGAATTTGAAAGTTCTTACCTGGGTGCGACACTATCGGCGACCTTTGGTCCAGTCAAGTCGCCACTTGTCATATGTTGTACGGTGGTGAGGAAACAAGTTGGTAACAAA
Source organism: Acidimicrobiales bacterium (assembly GCA_049790955.1). Lineage (GTDB taxonomy): Bacteria > Actinomycetota > Acidimicrobiia > Acidimicrobiales > RAAP-2 > RAAP-2. The sequence goes on along the minus strand of JBAQZL010000100.1, from coordinate 38,778 downwards.
ATCAAGGACTTTTTGATGACAAGTAAAGACAATTGACCGGACCAATTGGTCTTGGTAGATTGAAAAAAAACCACCAAACCAGGTGCGATGACCGCTGTGGAGAGTGTCGTGATCGATAAACCAACGCTGCTACCCGAGTCCACTTTGAGTGGTCCGAAGTATCAGAGTGTCCACGACGCCCTCCTTCTCGCCATCGAGGGTCTGCCGGCCGGAACGGCCATGCCGACCGAGCGCGAACTCTGCACGACGTATGGCGTCTCGCGCGCCACCGTACGCCAAGCCCTCGGACAACTCGAGATCGAGCAGCGCATCTTTCGCCGCCAAGGTAAGGGCACCTTCGTCGCGCGTCCGAAGATCGAACAGCGTCTCGAGTTGATGAGCCACACCGAGGGCATGAAAGAGCGCGGCATCTCGCCCAGCTCCAAGCTCATTGACGTGCGCCGCATCCCCGCCGGTCTCGATGTCGGCGCGCAGCTCGGCCTCTCCTCGAAGGCCGAAGTACTGCGCATCGAGAGACTGCGCCTCGCTGACGGCGACCCGATCGCTATCGAAGTCCTGTACTTGAACGCGGATCGCTTCGACGGCATCACGGCCGCCCTGAGCGACAACGCGTCGCTTTACCAACTACTCGCCTCCAACTACGGCGTGGAACTTGCCTCGGCCGAAGAAACCATTGAAGCCGTCATCGCCGAGGGTAGAGAGGCCGGACTATTGAAGTGCCAACCCGGTATGCCGCTCTTGATGCTGTCTCGTCGCACGCTCGACACGAGCGGACAACCGACAGAGTTCGTGCGCTCGCTCTATCGCGGAGACCGCTATCGATTCCAGACCGGGCTGCAGCGGCCCCGACCTTGGGACGAGACTCCGGTGGCCGCCACGAACGAACTATCTGTCCGCATTGCCCGACCGGACGACGCCGACCAGTTGGCGACTGTCTTCATCGACGCCTGGCGTGACGCCTATCGCGGTGTCGTGGACGATGCGGTCATTGACGCGCTGCATCACCCCGACGTCGCTAGTTGGCTGCGCAATCTCGTCGAGAATACGGCCGCGCGCACGTTCGTCGCTGAGCGAAGCGGTGAGGTTCTCGGCTTTACCCGCTTCGGTGATGACGTCACGGTCCCGGCTCACGGTCACGTCTTCGCGCTGTACGTTTCGCCGACGGCCGGCCATCAAGGTATTGGACGCCGACTGCTGGAACGCGCCATCGACGAACTCGATCCCATGTCGACGCGCGCGATCACTCTGTGGGTTTTCGAGGAGAACGAACGTGCGCGAAAGTTCTACGATGCCGCGGGCTTCGAACCCGACGGCGTTGAGCGGGTCGAAGAGCTCTACCGCGCCCAAGAGATCTCGCTGACCCGACGTCCGCGTCGACCCGGGCGCCGCTACACGCCAGAGAGTGAACTCGACTCGCCTTTCGCGACTCCGTCGTCATGAGCATCCGCTCGCCCCACCTGCACGTGGAACTCGGAAAAGAGTCCGCGGCACTTCCGTCCAACGTGCGTGACGATCTCACGGGTGAGCTTCTCGAAATAATCGAAACGTCGTTCCCGGCCGGGTTCAATCTGGCAGTCGTGACGAAGTCGTCAACGCTGTTTCGCGCCTGGGGCGGATTCTCCAACCTCGCCGGACCAACCATCGAGGCGGTCGACAACACGATCTACGACTTAGCGTCACTGAGCAAAGTCGTGTCGACGACGACCCTCGCGTTGTGGTTGGTCGAACGGCGTCGCTGGAAACTCTCGGACCACGTGGCACGATGGCTTCCTGGATTCACGCGCGACGATCTCACGATCGAGCAGCTCCTCACGCACACGTCGGGGCTGATACCGCATCGGCCCTTTTTTCATCTGGGGCGCGACGCCCTCGCGATACGCCGGACCGTCTACGCCGAAGCCGCCAACGGCGGATCAACGGGTGAGGTTGAGTACAGCGACCTCAACTTCATGCTGCTCGGCTGGGCGGTGGCGCGTTGCGCGCAGCGTCCGCTCGATCGACTCTTTCACGACGTCGTCGCCGTTCCTCTCGAGATGAGTGAGACTCGCTACCGCCCATCTGCTCGCTTCCGCGACCGCATCGCCGCCACCGAACGAAACGGTGACCAGCGGCTCACGAAGGAACTCGTGTGGGGAGACGTGCACGACGGCAACGCGTGGGCTCTCGGGGGCGTCGCGGGCCACGCCGGACTCTTTGCGCCCACCGATGATTTGATCCGCTTCGTCCAGAGTCTTCTCAACCCTCGGGGCGCGCACGTTCTGAGCGCGGCGACCGTTGCCTCGATCTCGCGCAAGCCCGTAGGACGCCAGCCCACCGTGCGCGGGCTCGGCTGGCGCCTTGACCCCGAGACGTGGGGTCCGTGGCCCGCCGGGACTCTCTGGCACACCGGCTTTACCGGAACGTCGTTGCTCCTCTCACCCGCCGCCAACCTGGGAGTCGTTCTCATGACCAACGCCGTCCATCCGATCCGCCAGCTTGAGCGCCACGAAGAACTGCGCGCCGCCATCCACTCGACCATCGCCAAGGCGGTCGCCTGATGGACTCCAACGAGACAGAATTTCTCGAACAGCTCGGCACCGAGCAAGTACGTCACGAGCTGGCCGACCTTGACCAACTCTCGATCGACGACCTCGTCGACGTCATGTGCGCCGACATCCGTCAACTCCCCGACGCGCTCGTCGCCGTACAGGAACAGATCGTGGCGGCCGTGAAGGACATCGTGGCGCGACTCGAGCGCGGTGGTCGCCTGGTTTACGTGGGCGCCGGCACCGCGGGACGACTCGGGATGCTCGACGCCGCCGAAGCGGGTCCCACCTTCAACGTCGATGACGGTCAAGTAGTGGGCGTCCTCGCTGGTGGTACGACTGCGTTTGAGGTGCCGATCGAGAACGCCGAAGACGACTACCCCGGGGGTCGCCAGGCCATGGTGGGATTGGGTATTAGAGAGACCGACTGCGTCGTGGGAATCTCCGCGAGCGGGCGCACTCCCTACGTCCTCGGCGCCATTGACGAAGCGACAAGCGCCGGAGCGCTGACCGTGGGCCTCGCCTGCAACGTCGACACTCCCCTCGGGCACAACGTCGATCGACCGATCGAAGTGGCGGTCGGTCCCGAGCTGATTGCCGGATCGACACGCCTCAACTCCGGAACGATTCAAAAGATTGTCCTCAACATCATCTCGACGGCGACGATGGTTCGTCTCGGCAAGACCTACGGGAACTTGATGGTCGACGTGCGCCCGACCAACGAGAAGCTCCGCGACCGGTCGTCGCGCATCGTCGCACGCATCACCGGTGCCTCGCTCGACGAATCGCGCGAGGCCCTCGAGGCCAGCGGTTGGAAGACCAAGGTTGCCTCCGCCATGCTGGTCGGTCACGTTGACGCATCGAGCGCCAGCGAGCGTCTCAACCTCTATGAAGGTCGTCTTCGTCCGGCCCTGGAGTCTCTGCGGACGCCCTCTCCCTCGCCGCGCGACTCTCACAAGTGGACCCGTCTCGGAGTCGAGGCCGCCTTCGTCAATGGCTCATTGGTCGCCGGTGACGTGGCGATACACGACGGCGAGATCGTGGCCGTTGGCCTTTCGCACGCTGGTTCGGGCATCGCCATACCCGGGCTCGTCGACGCCCAGGTCAACGGGTACGCGGGGGTCGATCTCTTGAACGCCGAGGTCGACGAGATCATCGAGATGGGTCGCGCGCTGCTCCGCGACGGCGTCATTGCCTACCAGCCCACCTTGATCACCAGTAAATTTGACCAGACTCGTCGGGCCGCATCGCGCCTGCACGAAGCGAGAACCGCACAGAGTGATGGCGCCACGATTCTCCCTACGCACCTCGAAGGTCCGTTTCTCTCGCCGCGTCGTGCGGGCACGCATCCACTCGCGTTGCTTCGCGACCCTGATCTTTCTTTGCTGGAGCGACTTCTCGACCTCGATGACGTCGCGGTGATGACGATTGCACCCGAACTGCCCGGCGCGCTGGAGCTCATCGAGCGCTGTCGCGAGCGTGGGGTGAGTGTGTCGCTCGGCCACAGCGCGGCCAACGGCGACGAGGCGCAGCGCGGATTCGACGCCGGCGCAACGTCGGTGACTCACCTGTTCAACGCCATGGAGTCGTTGAGTGCACGTTCGCCCGGCTTAGCCGGGGCGGCCCTCGCGCGTGCTGGCGTGACCATTCAATTCATTGGCGATGGCCTGCACGTCTCCGACGACATGATGCACCTCGCCTTCGCCGCCGCGTCGGGTCGGTGCGTTGTCGTGACCGACGCCATTGCCGCCACCTCGAGCGACCAATCCGTAGTGCAACTCGGCGACGTCACGGTGTACGTGAAAGACGGCGTCGCCCGACGAGACGACGGCACCATTGCGGGCAGCGTGGGTACTTTGCGCGACAGTTTGGCACGCCTTTCCACCCTCGGCCTGTCCCCCGCTCTCGCGCTCAGCGCGGTGATCTCGCATCCGGCGGCGTTCCTCGGGGCCCAAAGTCTCGTCGCCATGACGCCGGGATCGCCGGCGAACCTCTTCGTGGTCGATGATGATCTGGTCATGACTCAGCGCGTAACGCCCGACGGCGTCGTCGTTCTGTAAAGCGCTAGTTCGTCAGCGTTATTTTCTTGAGACCCGGCGGTTGATCGATCGGGCGGTTGTTCGCCTCTCCGAGACGTAGCGCCATAACCTGACCGATCACCACGTTCAAGAACGGCGCGATCCAGTTCGGCGAGAGCACCGGTAACACGAGCTCAACGTCAGCGTCGGTGGCGTTTCGATCGGAAGACCGAGTGACGAGGGTCGTCATGCCCGAAGCCTTGGCGCGGGTGAGAAGGTCCGCAGCACTCTCGTCATCGATCTCGTCGGTCACGATGAGCCACATGGTCGATCCGCTGCTATCCGCACCGATGGGTCCATGCAAGAGATCGGGAGCCGCGTAGGCCTCGGCTCGAATACCCGCGACTTCGCGAATCTTGAGCGCACATTCCTCCGCGGAGCTCAGTCCGAGGCCGCGACCAACAACCGTCAGCCCCTCGAGGTGCAGTTCAGTAGTCACCCGCTTGACGTTTTCGAGTGCCCAGTCACTCGTAGCCGCGACCATGGCCGGGAGGTCGTCGGCACTCGGAAGATCTTCTCCCAGCAGGGCTTGAACAAACTGCGAGGCCGCCTGCAGGGAGGCGAGCATGGTCTTTGTCGCGGCGAGGGAGACCTCTTCCCCGACCAGGAGGGGAATCACCACGTCAGCCGCGCGGGCGAGAGGCGAGAGGGCGTCGTTGGTAATGGCAATGGTCGGCCGGCCTTGCGTACGCGCCGAGGTCAGCACCGAGACCACGTCAGGCGAGCGACCGGACTGCGAAATACCGATGACGAGCGCGCCCTTCAAGGTGACGTGGCGCGGATCGTTGTAGAGAGAAGGCGTCGCTAGCGCAGTCAGGACGCCAAGCTCTTGGCCCACGAGATACTGCAGATAGATCGCGGCGCAGTCGGATGACCCGCGAGCGGCCACGACGATGTGGGTGACTGACTGATCGAGCAGCGCGGCGGCTTTAGCAGCGGCCTCTCGACCATCCTCAGTTCGCTCACGCAACAACTGGCCTTGCGAAAGAATTTCACTCTCGAATGCGGTGCTCACAGTTGTCCTTTTGGTCGACGTCGTTGAACTCGATACTACGTTTCGTTTTCTTTGAAATCATCAACAGCAGAGTCGGATTTGCGTAAGAGTTCTTCATCACGAAGCAATGGCGCACGTCTCTTTTCGTCACGAGATATTGGTACGGCCATGTCACCAGGCGTGACAATGCGGTGGGTTTTCGTAATCGTAATGGGATGGCGTGCGCGGGCCGGGGCGACTGGTCGACGTTGATCGTAGGATGACGGAAAACTGGAGGACAAACATGAACTCGGACCATCTCGTCGTCAGCGTCCCTGACGCGAATCTCGCGAGTGCCCTCGGCGACATCACGAACACCGAGATCGTGATCTGGGACATGTCCGGTCCACCCCCAGTTTCCGCCATCGACATCGCGGTCCCTCCCTATCTGGGACCCAGCACATGGACCAAGCATTTAGCCGGAGTCAAAGTGCGACTCGTGCAAAGTCCGATGATTGGTTACGAGGGCATGGCCGAGGCGCTCCCTGCGGGGATCGTCGTTGCCAACTCCGCGTCGGTTCAAGAGGCTTCAACTGCGGAAATGACTCTGGCCCTCGTGCTGGCGTCTCAACGAGGGATACCGGAATTCGTGCGCGCCGCCGAAATCGGTCACTGGGCTCCCGCCTGGCACCAGAGTCTGGCCGACCGCCAGGTACTGCTCGTTGGATATGGAGCTGTTGGAAAAGCCATTGCCGATCGCCTTCGCCCATTCGAAGTGTCTCTCACTCGAGTGGCGCATCGGGAGCGCTCCGACGAACACGGTGAGATTTATGGCGTTGGCTCATTGCCCGATCTCGTACCCGCGGCCGACATCGTCATAGTTGTCGTGCCGCTCAGCGAGGGCACGACACACCTCATTAATGACGCCTTCCTGTCACGAATGCGCGATGGGTCTCTGCTGGTCAATGTCTCACGCGGACGCGTCGCCGACACCGAAGCACTCTTGAAGCACGCGAGCACGGGACGACTTCGCCTTGCGCTTGACGTCACTGATCCCGAGCCGTTGCCCGAGGGGCACCCTCTCTTCGCTCTCAAGAACGTTTTGATCTCTCCCCACGTTGGCGGTGCGTCGAGCGCTAGTCCGCCACGATTCTTTCGACTCGTCAGAGAGCAGGTCGAAAGAATGCGCCGTGGCGAGGAGCCGCTCAACGTCGTCATCAGGACCTGACGGCACCAGGGACAGTCAGATTTTACAACTTGAGGTACATGACGTGCAGACCCACAAGACCGTTCGCCGCTGAATCGAACGCTTCGGGAACTGTCGCAAGAATCTCGAAACCGAGGCTCTGCCAGAGATGCACGGCTCCGACGTTGGTCTCGACAACGGCGTTGAACTGCATCGCCATGTAGCCCTCGTCGCGCGCTCGAGTAATCACATCGACAGCGAGAGCCCGGCCGACGCCGCGACCGTGCGAATTGGGATCCACCATGAAGCTTGCGGTGGCCACGTGCGCACCACGGCCCGGGCGATTTGGCCCCATCTTTGCCGAACCCACGATGCGGCCATCGTCAACGGCGACGATCACCCGATTCGGCGGACCATCCATCCAGAGTGATCGTGCCTCGTCCGATGAGAGGTTCGCGGAGTACGCGTACGTCTCACCCGCAGCGATGATGGCCGAGAAAATCGGATAGAACGAAGACCAATCGTCGTTCGTCGCCTCACGAAGGTTCACGATTCGACAGCGTAGTGTGACCGAGTGGACAAATGGCTAGAGGCAAATCGGGCGAACTGGAACGACCGAGTGGGGATACACGTAAAGTCACGCTTCTACGACGTTGAGGGATGGTTGCGCGACGAAACCGTTCCGACGTCGCTCGAACTCCAAGCACTCGGTAACGTCGAAGGACTCACGTTGGTCCACCTGCAATGCCACTTCGGAATGGACACACTTCGCTGGGCACGCGTCGGCGCGACCGTGACTGGAGTTGATTTCTCACCCGCAGCCATTGCCGAAGCGACAAATCTTGCTGAGCGGGCGCAACTCGAAGTTCAATCACGATTCGTCTGCGCCACTGTGTACGACGCGCCGGAGGCTCTCGCCGGTGAGCGGTTCGACGTGGTCTACGTCAGTCTGGGCTCTCTCTGTTGGCTACCCAGCATCGACATGTGGGCGCGAAGCGTGGCGAAACTTCTTCGCCCCGCTGGTCGCCTCTACCTGCACGACGTGCATCCCCTGTCGAACTCTCTCGACGACGATGGTGAACGCTTCACATTCGGTTATTTTGAAGCCCCTGAGCCGTTCATCTTCGACAGCACAGAAACGTATACCGATGGTGATGGAATTGCCAGCACCACCACATATGAGTGGAACCACTCTCTCGCCGAGATTTTTGGCGCGCTGCATTCCAACGGCGTTGTGGTTGACGCTTTCGACGAACTCGATTGGACCGTGTGGCGCCAGTTTCCTTGGCTCGAGGAATCCGAGATGGGAACGTGGACGATCCCGGCTGAGCGAACGCGTATACCGCTCGCCTTCACTCTCGTGGCCCATCTCGCCGGGTAGTTATGTCGCGCGGTCTCGAACCCAGATGAATCCTCGGCCCGTGTGGCCGGGAGTCTCTAGAGGGCGGTCTTCGATGGCGAGAAGTCGAAATCCGATCTTTGGAGGAACGGACGCACTGGCGACGTTTGCCTCATCCATTCGGATCTTTACTCGCTGGACGCGTAAATATTGAAACGCGGCGTCAGCGATGGCACTGGCCGCGCTCGTCGCGTATCCGCGGCCGGTGCGGTCGGTCCGCACCCAGTAACCAATCTCCGGGCACCCGGGATCGTCATGTATGTGCATGCCTGACGAGCCGACAATGTCGCCGCTTGCCTTTTCGACGAGGGCGTAGTTCCAATCCCGATCTTCGTCAAAGAGCGTTTGCGCCGCGGTAAGGAACTCCAACACCCCCTCGCGCGTCGGTCTCTCGCTTGCCCAGATCATCCACTGATGCAACTCGTTGAAACTCGCGATCGACGCCTCATAAATGGCGTCAGCCATATCGGGATGCTCTCGTTGAAGTTCGATCTCGCCAGCATCGAGCCGATCTGGAAGCAACGCCACCCTTCCAGTATGGAGCATGTGATATTGATCAATCCGCTGACGCAGTGAGAGCGACTCGTCGTGACGTCCGTGATCACGTTACGATCGCGCAATGTCGCAGAAAGACCGAGACACCGTTCGCGAGTGGTACAACACGTTGGCCGACGCCGAGTGGGACCGGCTCGAAGCAACGGCGCGGGGTCGAGTGAGCTACGTGGTTCACCGTCGATTTCTCTCTTCGTACGTGGCGCCGGGTGACGTGGTATTGGAAGTTGGCGCAGGGCCAGGTCGATTCACCGCAGTGCTCGCGGTACTTGGTGCCCGGGTTGCGGTTGCCGACATATCTCCGGTTCAGCTCGAACTGAACGCGCAACACATGGCTGGCACCGACGCAGAAGGGGCCGTCATTTCCATGAGCTTCTCGACATCTGCGACACGTCGCGTTATGAGAGTGCGACCTTTGATGTCGTGCTCGCCTTTGGCGGGCCGCTTTCGTACGCCTTCGATCAGGACCACGAAGCCTTGAGCGGCCTGTTTCGAGTCTTGAAGCCCGGCGGCGTCGTCGCGGCGTCGGTGATGTCACTTCTAGGGTCGTGGCGCCTATTCCTGCGCGGCGTTGTGGAGGAAGCCGCCGAGGCGGGCGAGGAAGCGAACGACCTCATCCTCACGACCGGCGACTTGCGTTACTTCCCGGCTGAACACATCTGCAAGATGTATCGCGCGAGCGACATTGCACGACTGGCTGAGGAATGCGGCGGCGAGATACTCGCCATGAGCGCCAGTAACTGGGCGTCGCTCGGTGACCCTGAGGCTCTCACCATCCTCGAATCAGATCCCGTGCGGTGGGCCAATTTTCTCGAGCACGAGGTTCGCGCCTGTCGAGAACCCGGAGCGCTCGACGGAGGGACGCATCTTCTCTTTGCGGCCCGCGCTTCGTAAACGAGGGACGTCACCGCTAGGGATTTTCTCGCGCTGTGACAGCATGGTCAGCGTGGATACTCAACGCACGAACTTTCGCGGTTTTGACGGCATCAATCTCGTCGCCGACGTCCGTGGCGATCCCGACGCCTGGCCCGTTCTCTTTCTTCACGGCGGCGGCCAGACGCGCCACGCGTGGGGAAAGTCGGCCGAGTTGGTTGCTGAGCGCGGGTGGCGCACAATCTCCCTCGACCAGCGCGGTCACGGCGAGAGCGACTGGGCGAAAAACGGTGACTACTCCTTCACCGCCTTTTGCGCCGACTGTATTGCCGTCGTAGACCAACTCGAGAAGCCGCCAGTACTGGTTGGCGCGTCCCTCGGCGGCATGGCGGCCATGCTCGCTGAAGGCACGAGCGATCGCGAAGTGTCGAGCGGACTGATCTTGGTGGACATCGCTCCCCAGTCGAATCCCGAAGGAATCAAAAGGATTGGCGACTTCATGCGCTCCGGGGTCAACGGATTCGACTCACTCGACGACGCCGCGGCCGCCATCGCCGCGTACACGCCCCAGCGCAAGCGAGCGACGAACCCCGAAGGGCTCAAGAAAGTGCTGCGCGAGCGCGATGGGAAGTGGTTCTGGCACTGGGATCCCAAGGTCATCATGCAAGACCGCACCGAAGTTGTCGCGAATCGCTTTCTCGGCCTGCTCGACGTGGCGATGGGCAACATTTTCGTACCGACGCTTCTCGTGCGGGGCGAGCTGAGCGACGTCGTCACCCAAGCGGGGATCGACCTCTTGGTCTCACGCCTACCCGACATCACCGTCGTCGAAGTCGCGGGTGCCGCCCACATGATCGCCGGCGATCAGAACGACGAGTTCACCAGTGCGGTAAACAACTTCCTCGACGATCGCATCCGCCCGCTCGTCGCGAAGCAGTCTTGACGGCGTCAGCAGTCGAGTCGGTCAACGACGGTCTCGTCATTCACGACAGCCCGCTCGGCGACAGCGAGATACAGAGGATCACCGGTAGCGGCGTTCAAGCGACGCGACGAGAACACGATTTTGGCGACGTGCTCGTCATCACTGAACCCCGCACGCGTTGCGACGTCGAATTGCTCGAGAGACGATGTGTCCACCATCTCGCTCAGTCGATTCGCGGACCACATCGCTGGCGATCCGATGGTGAGATACGCCGCCGCGAGCGCCTGGAACGCGGCGCGATCCAGGCGCTCCACGTCGTTCACGTAGGGCCGAAGTCGCGAGATCGCCTCTAGTCCCGTGACGCCATGAAGCGCGGTGAAGTCGTCGGTGCTCGCGTACAGCCGTAGGGCCGTCGCGGCCAACCGAGCAGGCGTTTCGTCGTCGACGACAAGTGAACTGGCGACGCCCGCGAACTGGGGCTGATCAGCGACGAAACGCATTCGCGCCGTGATGTTGCCCACAGAGTCGTCAATCCGCCACGAGGAATCTCGCGCGAGATCCGCGAGCAGAGTCTCGGGGTCGTGGCTCGTCGCCTCACCGTCGTCGAGCGGTCCGAGAGTCATTGCAGTCGACGCCAGATACGCGAGACCCCTGCTGACTCGCGACGGCGACGCCACGTCGAGGGCGTACGCCAGGCGAATGACGCCGTGAAAAGCCGCACCAGAGACGCCGTCCACGAGAGCGTCGAGATGGTTTCGCACCGTCTCCTCAGTGCCGTGCTCATCTATCTCCCGATCGAAATAGTCCACGAGATCGACGTACGCGCTGGCCTCCCCTACGGCGCTACGCCAGGTAGCGCGAGTGAGGTTTCGCTCAACTTCACCGGTCGCGACGAGGCGGCGTCGATACTTCTTCATAAAGCGCTCGAGTTCCGACCGCGACGCTCCGAGTCCTGCCTTAGCGACAAGCGCCATTGGCAGGTGATTCGTAAGACCGTTCGAGGTCGTCGCATCGAGATCCAGTTCCTCATCGATCAACTCGCCGAGCGCGTCAATCGAGAGACTTTCCGTCATAGGCGAAGCGTACGGGCGGGTGACTCGCGCGTGACTGTTCGAGTCAGAGGCGGACTTAAGTGGCTTCGTCGTCGCAGGGACCTCGCGACGACGCGGCGCGAACGAGTGAATCAAGGGCCACTGTCGAGCCGATCACCGTAAGCCGATCCGAAGCTTGAAGGACCGTGTCTCCGGATGGTCGAATGATGTTGTTGCCTCGCTCGATCGACGTGATGACGGCGCCGCGAGGCACCAGCGTCGATCGAATTGCTTCGCCCACAATTGGCGAGTGATCTTCGACCGTTACGTCCATGACACCCGTCGCGCCGCCCATCTCAGACAGCCGTCGAAGATACGTTCGCGTCGTTCGTCGGTAGTTGCGCACAATGTCCGAGAGAGCAATGGTGCCCACCACGTGGCGTTCGTCGTCGATGACCGTCGCCCACGTCTGAGGCGTGGTCGTCAACACGTCGAGGGCGACGTCGAGTCGCACGGCAACGTGAATCGGAGCCGAGGTCACGTCAAGTGGGACCTCGCTTTCGAGTCCCCGTGATGAGTTGGCACGTAGCGACTCCAAGGTAACGACGCCGAGGTACCGCCCTTCAACGTCAACAATGGGCGCTGCAGAGAGATCGCTCCCTTCCAGCAGCGAAATGAAGGAGTCGCGAGTCCCGGGTTCTTTCAAGACGCAACGCGCGGGAGCCATGGCCTCAGACACAGCAACTTGAGCCAGCAATGGCAGACCCGTAAGGATCCGGTGCGCCGGTGACTCTGCGCGGCTCTTCAATTGGCTGCGATAGATCGTGTCGTCGCTGCGACGAACGATCAAGGTCGCAAGTCCCACCGCCAGCATCGCGGGAACGATCAGCGACAGTGTCCCGGTCATTTCCGCCACCATCAACATGACGGCCAGTGGCGCGCGCGAGATGCTGCCAAAACAGGCCATCATCCCCACGATGACGTAGGGCGCGGGATCGTGACCAAGGCTCGGCACGACGGGCTCCAGCAGACGCCACACGGCCGCGCCCACGAAGGCACCGATCACCATGCCCGGACCAAAGATTCCACCGGATCCGCCAGAACCGATCGACAGCCCCGTCGTCGCGATGCGTGCGAAGGGAAGTATGAGCACGATCCACAATGGAATCTGTAGAAGGTGCGCGCCGAGACTTTGTTGGATCCAGCCGTAACCCGTACCCAGTACTTCGGGTATTGCCAGAGCTATGAGACCAACCGCCAATCCACCAATCGCTGGTCGCAGCCAACGCGGAAGAGGCAGTCGCGCGAACGCCTCGACCATTCCGTAAAAGCCCTTGGCGTAGAGAAGTCCAATGAATCCACCAAGAATCCCAATGATGCCGAACCACAGCAAAGGCATCGCGCTCGTCAACTGATAGTTGCCGACGTAACCAAAAAGCGGTCCGAAGCCCTCAAACGATCCCCACACGGCGTAGCCAACAATGGAGGCGATGAACGCGGGCAGCAGTGCTTCCACTTCAAAGTCGTCGCGGTACAGAATCTCCGTCGCGAGCACCGCTCCACCGAGCGGAGCCCCGAAGATCGCGCCAATGCCCGAACCGATCCCGCTCGCGACGGTGATGCGTGCGTCCTCCGGACTGAGATCGAACGTCCTCACGAGCAGCGAACCGAAACCCGCACTGATCTGTCCGGTGGGTCCCTCACGTCCGCCCGATCCACCCGAGCCAATCGTGAGCGCCGACGCCACAATTTTTACGAAGACGGTACGAAGGCGAACGCCGCGTGGATTGTGGTGGACCGCAGCGATGGCGGCGTCCGTTCCGTGTCCTTCAGCTTCGGGGGCCACGGAGAAGACCAAGATGGCGCCGAGCAGTGCTCCGCCGCACGCGACCAACGGGATCGCCCAGGGACGGGCGAAATGGGTCGACGCAATGTGCCCCCCTTCGCTGATTGGTTGGGGAACTTGGTATCCGGCGATGACTTGGAGGAATACGTATGAGGCGAGGCGCAAAGCGTCGTAGAACACGACGGCACCGAGGCCGGCGACGATGCCAACAACTGTCCCGAGCACGAGCCACTTTTGTGTGTACGTCGCCGAGGCCAGCCACCGTGCGATCCGCGCTTGCAGTCGTCTAACGCTCGATAGCCGTTTCGCCGGTCCTGTCAGGGCCCGGTCTAGAGGTCCCATCCCGTTGACCAATCCTGTTCCGGGACTTCGCCGGCCGCAGCCGCAAATCGCCCTAACGCTTGGATGAGAACGTCGCGTTCTTCGTGAGGGACCGCTTCAATGACTTTCTCAATTTCTCGGCGACGGCGGTTCGTCACCGCTGTCACCAACTCAAGACCCGACTTAGAGAGAACGAGACGCACTTGGCGGCGATCACCTCGTTCGCCACGACGGGTCACCAGTTTCTTTTTCACCAGGCGATCGCACATCCGCGTTGCTGTCGCGGGAGTGACGCCCACCGCCTCAGCGAGGCCCGCCATGTTCTGCGGTCCGCGCGACGCCAGCACCACAAGCGTTCGGTACTGCGTCAGGGTGACTTCTTCGGCAATATCGGAGAGAGATCTGGCCGCAATGGCGACCAGAACTCGACTCGCGGTGAGTACGGAGTCAATGACAGAGTCAGTGCGATCTCGAGATATGTTCATGTACTAACTATTGTAGTAACTAATCAACCAACGAAAGGCTTGAACACCGTTTCTTTCCTGGCTAACGCGTGTCGAGCCGGGGCGCTCAGACCTCGCGGGAAAGAACCTCGTCAAGCCGAGCGGCAACTTTGATGCGTTCCGCAGGGTCGTTCATCACCGTTTGATACCCGAGGTGCTCGGCGCCGATCTGCAGTTCGTAACACCTCAAGCGTTCGTCAAAATTGGTCACATCAACGTCGATCTCTCGAAGGTGAGATCGCACGAGCCTGCCCATGTCGAGCCGACCGACTCCCTTCATCCACGGAGCCCAGAAGGTAAACCAAGCGACGTCGAAGAGATAGTCGCCGAAGACCGAGCATCCCCAGTCGTAGACCGCGGTGACCTCGCACTTGTCATCCACGAGCACGTTGCGATTCAGGAGGTCTCGGTGAACCACGTGCAGTGTGGCGGGCACGTCGGCAACGAGAGCGAGCATTTCGCGCAGCGAGCGCACATAGACAGCCTCGATCTCTGGAGCCTTTGCCAGCTCCTTTCGCCAGCCGCCGACTCGCTCGTTCCCGTCATCTTCGACTGAAGTCGTGAGCCAGTCGCGCCAGGAAAGATGCGGTTCATCTCCGGGCCACCGGGCGGACAAGTTTTGGTCGACCGGCACCTCGCGCAACGCGTCCAGAAGTCGTAGAACCTCCGGCGCCAACTGATCGGATTCGTCCGGTCCGATCGAGTCCAAGAAGCGTCCCACGTGTCGCTCGGAGATGGCGAAGGATTCCCCAAAGGCAGGCCCGATGTCGAGTACTCGTGGTACTGGTAAGCCTGGACGATCAAAGGCCATCGCAAGCTTGTCCATTTCGAAATCCTCGCGGTACTTTCCGAAACGCGCGACGAGACCGCGACCCCCGTGATCAAACGAGAAGGCCCTCGACCAGTCCCCGGCACCGAGAAGTTCAACGTTGTCGACGCTCTCGCCAAAATGATCGTCGAGGAACGCTTTCACGTTGTCCTCGGTAATTTCGCTCTTCGCCACGTCTTCAAACTATCGAGCAATATGGCAGATTTGGTCCTGACGGACGCGTCGCCCACAGGCTAATTAGTCTGCGGGTGAGGAGGCAGCATGGTGCGCGAACGAAGAGACGTTTTCGGTGAAGCGGTGAACGAGTACGCGAACGCCCGCCCGGGCTACCCCGATGAGATGATCGACGACGTTCTCAGCTATGCGGATCCGGTATCGGAGATTCTGGAAATTGGTGCGGGCACCGGCAAAGCGACAGTCGCCTTCGCCGCACGCGGCGTCGCCATGACCTGTCTCGAGCCGGACCCGCGCATGGCGGCGCGTCTGACGCAGGAAGTTGCCTCGTTTCCTCAAGTGACGATCGAGGTCACTCGACTCGAGAACTACTCGCGCCCTCTCGCCTTTGACGCCCTGATCGCCGCACAGTCGTGGCACTGGGTCGACCCGGCGCGACGCTGGGACCTGGCTCACGAAGCACTTCGCGAAGGCGGCGCCGTGGCGTTGTTCTGGAACAAGTACATCGTGGCCGATGACGAGACACGACGCACGCTCGCGGAGATTGACACACGCTATGGCGTCGTGAACGCCGGCAATGGAGTGACGTCCAAAGAAAACGAAGGCGAGATCGAGCTGGAAGAAGGTTGGCCTGCCTACGACCTCGCGAGCGATGCACGCTTCGAAGACCTGGTGAGTCGGCGCTATCGACGACACCTCGACTTTGACACCGCAACGTATATTGATCTGCTGGCCTCGACGTCGGGCTATCGAATCCTGGCTGACAGCAACCGTGATCAACTCTTTGGAGAGGTCACTGAGTTTCTCAATCGGCGCGGCGAGACGCTCACGCTGAACATCGTGACCGATCTCTTCCTCGGACGAACCGCGTCGCCGACTAGTTCGCCTTCAGATATCGAGTAAAAAACTCCACAATTCGCTGTCGCGCGTCACTCGCGGCGGACTCGTCCGCGTGGATACCCAGCAGGCGGCCCGCGACGGCGATGAACGCACCGGCCTTGCCATCGTGGTCGTTCAAGAAACCATGACCCGCGACGGGGTACTCCTTGACGTCGTGGGCCACGCCATTCACCGTGAGGGCACGTTCGAGTTTCGTTGCTTGACCCTTTAGTCGGCGATCCTTCGCGCCGTAGCTAGCAACCACGGGACACGCACCCCTCAGCACCGCCTCGGCGTCGTCGGGTACGTCGCCATAGTTGACGCCGGAGACGACGTAGCGACGATCGGGTGCGAGGAGCAGTGAGAATCCTCCGCCAATGCAGTAGCCAATTATGCCGACGCGCCCGTTGCAACTCCCATTGGTGAGGAGGTGAACGCGTGCCGCGTCAATAGCGTCGAAGGTTGGGCCGCGGCGCGCTCGCAGGTCCATCACCATCGAACGCAGACACGAGAACTTTCCCCCACGTGAATAGAGGTCGGGCCCGAGAGCGAGGAAGCCTTCACTGGCGAGCCAGTCGCACTGGCGACGCAGGTCGTTGCTCAAGCCAAAGATGTCGTGGATGACAATGACGCCCGGCCACGGACCCGTGCCGGTCGGGTGCGCCAGGTAGCCGCGAAGCTGTTCGCGCCCTGAAGAAAAGGTGACTTCCGTAACAACTCCTTCCCAACAATCTTTTGCCCCTGATGGTACGGGGTCCAGACGTGGTCACGGCGACAAGGTCACCCGATAACTTAGTTGTATGCCGAAAGCAACTTCTCTTCCTGCCCGCGACGCGGTGACACTTTCGGACGCTGAGCTCAAGCGAGTGGCGTCGAGCATGTCAATCCTGTCCCGCGCCTTCACGCTTTCGCGCCCGCACGAACAGCTCATTAAGGAAGCCGGCGTACGACTGGATCGCGCGGGGTCCGCGTTGCTCTTCAAATTGCGCGCACACGGCGAATCCGCCCGCGTGAGCGACCTGGCCCAACTGCTCGACGTCGACACTCCCGCCGTCACACGGAAGGTCCAACAGCTCGAACGACTCGGTTACGTCGCTATCACACCCGACGCCGATGACAAACGCGCAAAGCGCGTGGCCATCACAAAGTCGGGAGAAAAAACGATCGAGCGCATCATGCTCGCCGCCAATCATCGACTCTCTCGTCTCTTTGAGGGCTGGACCAAAGAGGAAGTGACGATCTTCTCGACGTCGCTCGACAAATTCGCACATGCATTGACAAATGAAATGGAGAATGACCGTGACTGATGACCTCGACGTGGCCGCCGTCGCCGCACCCGAGGAACACGAGTTTTCAAAAGAGGAGCACCGTCGGATTCTGGTAATCCTCTTCGCCCTCATGCTCGGAATGTTTCTCGCCGCCTTGGATCAGACCATCGTGGCGACCGCTCTTCCCACGATCGCCGGCGACCTTCACGGTCTCAACCATCTCTCGTGGGTGGTCACGGCCTACCTGATCACCTCGACCATCACGTTGCCGCTGTGGGGCAAGTTCGGTGACCTCTACGGACGTAAGAAGTTCTTCCAAATCGCCATCGTCATCTTCTTGATTGGCTCGATTCTGTCCGGTCTCTCTCAGAACATGCTCGAACTGATTTTGTGTCGCGCCATTCAGGGCGCCGGTGCTGGCGGTTTGATGGTCGGATCGCAGGCCATCATCGGTGACGTTATTCCTCCTCGCCAACGTGGCCGCTACATGGGCTACTTCGGCGCCGTCTTCGGCCTTTCGAGCATCCTCGGCCCACTCGCTGGCGGCTTCTTCACGCAGCACGTCTCGTGGCGCTGGATCTTCTACATCAACGTGCCTATTGGCATCGTGGCGCTCTTCACCATCGCCGCCGTCCTGCATATCCCTACCCACAAGGTGCACCACAAGGTCGACTGGTGGGGCACCACTCTTCTTTCCGGCGGCGTCGTGGGCTGGATACTCGTGACGACGTTGGGCGGTACCAAGGGATGGGCCTGGGGTTCTCCGACGATTGTTGCCATGGGCATCGCCAGCACCGTGGCGATCATCATCTTCTGCCTAGTTGAGACCAAAGTGGCCGAGCCCATCATCCCGCTCGGGCTGTTCCGAAACCGAACGTTCTCGGCCGCCTCAGCGGTGAGTTTCGCGATTGGCTTCACCATGTTCGGCTCAATCGTCTACCTGCCGCTCTACTTGCAGATCGTGCACGGGGCGACACCGACAACGTCAGGCCTGGAGCTTCTGCCGATGGTGGGTGGCATGCTCATCACCTTTATCGTGAGTGGCCAATTGGTCTCGCGCACCGGCCGGTACAAGATCTTTCCGATCATTGGCCTCGCCGTTACGACAGTGGGTCTCTCCCTTTTGGCCCAACTTGGACCTCACACATCCTTCGACATTGCGGCGATCGACATGTTTATCGTTGGCCTGGGCCTCGGACTCGTCATGCAGGTACTCGTGGTTGCGGTGCAGAACTCTGTGCCGCACTCTCAACTCGGGACGGCCACAGCAACGGCGACGTTCTTTCGCACCATCGGCGGCGCATTCGGTGTGGCCATTCTGGGTGCCGTCTTCAATAGTCAGGTACTGAGCCACCTACGCGCGACCGCCCCGCCTGCCCTCCTGAAGTTGATCGGTGGAGGCGATATTTCGGAGAACCCCGCCCAGATCGCCAAGTTGCCTCCGGCGTGGAGAGAGATTGTCATCAACGCGTTCAGTCACACATTGCAGACCGTCTTTATTGTGAGCATCCCGTTCGCCGTGGTGGCTTTCATCATCGCCTTCTTCATGAAGGAGATTCCTCTTCGCCAAAAGGCACACACGTCTCTCGAGGATGCGGTACCCGCCGAGATGCCCGGGTTTTAGTTAGTCCTTGAGCATCGAGAGGACGTCCGCCTCGGACCACGCGCCGGGCGGGCGTCGCTCGCGAGCCAGCTGATTGGCCAGTTGTTGCAACAGAGCGTTCACGGGTGTCGCGACGCCGTGCAGGCGCCCGCGCAGCACGATCTCACCGGTCAAGTAATCCGTCTCGATGCTCCCGGTGGCGCGCACCAGACTCTGCCACGATGACCCTCCGCCTCGGTCATCTCCGCGCGGGCCAGAATCCAACAGCGTGCCGCGTCTCGCCATGTCTTCGTCGCGGTCCACGTAGTCAATGCCAGCCGCGTGTAGTACTGCGATTCCCTCTTCGCGGACGCGACGGGTAAGTTCTTTCGCGGGCTCTTCGTTTCCACACACCGCCTGAACGGCGTTACCCAAGTTCATGAGCAACTTGCCCCACTTCCAACGAGCGATATCGTCTCGCGCGACTGACTCGAACGTCGCAGCGCTGAGGATGCGGGCAATCTCGCGGGCGCGCTCGTCGACCCCTTCGGGCCAGCGCCCGAGGTCGAGCAGACCCGTTAGTGGTACCGAGCTCGCGCGGACCACGCCCGGAGTGAGGTGCGACGCCGGCAACATGACGCAGAGACCATAGACATTGGAAAACTTTCTGAGAGCGAGTCGCTCGTTCTCGACACCGTTCTGGGCGCAGACGACCGCGATCTCAGGCGGCGCGAACCGCGAGAGGTCCTCCAGCACCGCCGCCGTGTCGTTGCTTTTCACCGTCACGATCACCACGTCGTCCGCGGTCAGTTCCAGCTCGCTCATATCGCGAACTACCGAGACGGGGAGAGTGCTCTCCTCCTCTCGCGTTTCCAGTCGAAGTCCGCGTGCGGTCAACGCGTCGAAGTTGTCGCCACGCGCCACCAAGGTGACGTTATTTCCGCTCTGGACGAGGCGCGCGCCAATGACACCGCCAATCGCTCCCGCTCCGTAGATCACCAGACGCACGTCACCATTCCTTCGCACCGTCGAACTTTTCATATCCCGTCTATCGTCAATCTATGGAAGTCGTACGCTTCGCTTCGCCCGAGGAGTTTCTTTCCGCCACGGAGACGTACCGTCTTGGCGATCCCACGCGCACCAACATCTTGAGCTCGGTCCCGATGGCCGTCGCCAAAGGCGACCGCACGTACGACGCGTATTGGTGGTGGGGCGTACTTGACGAGAGCGAAGCCTGCGTCGGAGCGGCCTTTCGCACGGCCCCGTTCGGCTTACAGATCGGTCCGATGCCGCTTGAGGGAGTCCAACTCTTGGCGGTGGCCGTCGCGCAACAAGACGACACCTTCACCTGGATTGTCGGATCTGACAGCGTCGTCACCACGTTCTTGCAGGCCTACGGCGCCAGCACCAGCCCGGGTTCGAAGCGGACGTTCGTACGAGGGATGAAAAACCTGCTCTACGAGCTCGGTGAGCTCTCGATGCCTCACGTCGAAGGGACGTATCGCGCAGCCACGTTGAACGACATCGAACTGGTCGTTCGCTGGACGCATGACTTCTTGGCGTTCACGGGAGCCACTCAGCTTCCCGATGGTCGCGATCGTGAGTTCATCGTCGCGCGACTGAAGGAGCGCTCCCTTCGCTTGTGGTCAGTCGAGAATGAGCCCGTCGCCATGGCGGGCCACGGCCCGACCGTCGAGACGCCCTCGGGATCTTTCACGCGTATCGGACCCGTGTTTACTCCCGAGGATTTGCGCGGGCACGGGTACGGATCAGCGGTGACGGCCGCGCTGTGCGAAGAACTTGTGGCACGCCGATCGCGGGTAATTCTGTACGCGGACGCCGATTACCCCACGAGCAATCGCGTCTACCAGCATCTGGGCTTTCGCGAGATCGACAACGTTGTGCAGTTCGACGAGGCCTCCACTCCGTAAACATCACTGCCCCTGCGAAATGGGGCATCACGAACAGCCTCGTAGCATTCGCGTCATGCGTCACGTGGCCAGAGGAACCGAGGAACGTGGAGAGATTCTCATTGTGACGGGTCCCGCCGCGAGTGGAAAGACATCAACGGCGCTGCGCGTAGCCACGGAGAGCGCGGAACCTTCGGTGCACCTACACGCTGACGACTTCTTCCACGCGCTCAAGGTCGGTCGACTTCGAGGCTGGGAAGATGGTGCCACGTCGCAACACGAGATCGTCTTTGAGGCAGTAGCCAAAGGGCCACCACGTACGCCGCCGGCGGCTATTTCGTTGTGGTGGACTCTTTCATTCGACCTCGGTACTTCGGTCTCGTCCAGGACACGATTGCTGGCGAGCAGATTGACCTTCATGTTGTCGTGCTTCGCCCCAACTACGCCGAGGCTCTCGCGCGCTCACAGAAGCGCGACGCATCCAAACGCCACGACGACTCCGTCTTTGAAGAGCTCTACCACGCGTTCGACAGCATTGGCGAACTCGAAACGCACGTCATCGATAACTCGACTCTCGACGAAAGTGAAACCGCAGAGATCGTGCGCAACAGATATCTCGCGGGACAGTTACGGTTGCTGCGCTAATCCAGAAAGATACGAGCGCGCGGCTGCCGGCGTACGCAGCTGCACGACGTCGAGTCGATCGTCGAAGCGATGCAGCGCTGCATCGAGTTTCGGCCGGCCACTGGATGGAAACTCCCACAGCCATCGTAGGAACGTGATGTCGAAGTGTTCGGGACAACCCTGCGCTTGCGTCTCGCGATGCCAGTTCAGCGCCACGCGTTTCAATGCGCGATAGATGCACACGCGACGTGGGAACGCCAACACGATTACTGTGTCGGCTCGCGCGAAGCGGATATCGAACGTATTCGAGTAGTTTCCCTCGATGATCCATCGCTCCTGCGCGACTAGGGCTCCTTGAGCCAACTCCCACTCATCGCGCGGAGTCTCCACCCATCCAGGATGCCAATAGTGCTCATCGAGATGTACGACGGGCAGCTGGCTCACGCGACCGAGTGTTCGCGCGAACGTTGACTTGCCGGCACCACCGGATCCCACCACCGCTACGCGCTGCACCGATTCAACATAGTTTCCGCCGCTTCACTCGACATACGAGCACCACTGCGTTACTTGCATTTCATAAGAACGGGACATTGCATTTACTCGAATATATTGAACCAATAGCAACTGACGCCGCGCCCAAGCCAAGAGCCCATCCGATTCGAACGGTCATTGCGGTCGTTGTCGCGGGTCTGAGTCTCTACGTCCTCATGCCCGGGCTCGTGCACGTGATCGCGTCGTGGCCACGGCTCCTCACCCTCGCACCGTGGTGGCTCCTCGTCGCATTCGTCGCCGAAGCGTCCAGCTTCCTCTGTCAGATAGGCCTGCTTCGACTCGTCCTTCGCACCAAGAGCTGGTTCGGGGTGGTGACCGCATTCCTCGCGGGCAACGCAGTCACCAACACGTTGCCCGGCGGCGACGCGGTGGGCGCGAGTGTGCAGTTCCGGATGCTCGCGGGCACCGGCATCGACACCGTTCAAGCGGCCGGAGGACTGGCGGTCAGCTCGATCATCAGCGTCGGTGCGCTCTTTGCGCTGCCCATCTTCGCCCTACCTGTCCTCGCGGGCGGTGAAGCGGTCAGTTCCGGTCTCGTGCACACCGGTGAACTCGGCGCCATTGGATTCGTCTTGATCTTGGCCGCGGCGGTGGTCGTGCTGACCACTGACAAACCGCTGTTGACCCTCGCGAAATACGTCGACTGGATCTTGAAGAAGTTGCCACACCTGAAGAACCGCGAGTCGACCGCTCAGGAACTGGGTCAACGAGTGCTGTCCGAGCGCGACCAAGTGAGGGCCGACCTTGGAAAGAACTGGTGGAAGGCTGTCCTCCTGGTCGCCGGACGCATCGGCTTCGACTTCGGCAGTCTCCTGGCCGTTCTTCGCGCCACGGGCACCAAGCCCAAGCCCGCCTTGGTGCTCCTCGCCTACGCCGCCACCGCGGTGCTCGCGCTGCTTCCCCTCACTCCTGGTGGCCTCGGAATCGTCGAAGCCAGTCTGAGTGGTCTTCTCGTTCTCGCGAACGTGCCGAGCGCGAATGCCGTCGTCGCCACCCTCGCCTTTCGCGTGGGCTCGTACTGGTTACCAACGATTGCGGGCGGCGTCTGCTACTTCCTGTATCGCCGCCGGTACGGGGCTCTGCGACAAAGCGAAAAAGTCGCGTAGAGCCACGTCCGATTTTTTCACGGCAGTAGCGTGAACGGTTAAAGCGAAAGGAGGGTGATGTCTCTCGGAACAACTGGCGACGACGGAGTCCCCTCTCGGCGTTCAATTCTCTTCAAGCGCGCGAACGCGCGCGGCGTTCCGTTGATGACGATTCTCGTCACGATTGGCATCATCATCTTGGTCTACTTCACGGGCAAGCTCCTCTACCGTTTGCGCGACATTCTGTTGCTCATGGTGGTCGGTGGATTTATCGCGCTCATTTTGAACCCAATGGTCGTCTGGCTCCAGCACTGGAAGATTCACCGTCGTGGCTTTGCCGTGTTGATTGTGATGGGCATTGCGGTCCTGGTTTTTATGGGTCTCGCGTTCGCCTTTGGATACCCACTCGTGAACTCACTCACGCACCTCGCCGACAATTTGCCGAGGTACGTGAAGGATGCCGAGAACAACAAGGGCTGGCTCGGTCACCTGCTTCATAAATACCACGTGCAAAAGTGGGTAGAGAAAAACTCCGCGAAGCTGGTGACCTTCGGCAAGAGTTTGAGCAAGCCGGCTCTCAAAGTGGGCGAAGGCGCGGCCACGTTGGTGCTGGCGCTCGTCACGCTCTTTGCCTTCGTCGTACTCCTCCTCCTCGAGGCTCCCAAAATGCGTCGCTTCGGACTCGAGAACTTGGCCCCTGCCAAGAGCAGTTGGGTGTCGCGAGTGGGAGCGGAAGTGTCCAAGGTGGCTCTCGGGTACATGATCGGCAGCGGAATCATGTCACTTGCGGCGGGATTCGTCATCTTCATTGCGCTGATTTGCCTGTCGGTGCCCTTCGCGCTGCTCTTTGGACTGTGGGTGGCACTCGTTGACTTTCTTCCCCAGATCGGTGGAGCCCTGGCCGGCATTCCCGTCGTGCTGTTCGCCTTGGTTCACTCGGTCACGGCCGGGGTCGTGACGTTCATTGTCTTCATGGTGTACACGCAGTTGGAAAATCACGTCCTGCGCCCGATCATCATGAGCCGGTCGGTCAAGATCAACGCCCTCACGGTCTTCGTTGCCATATTGATCGGCGCGGAAGTGGGCTCGTGGGTGGCGGGCGCCTTTGGGGGTTTGATCGGGGTTCTCCTCGCCGTGCCCGCCGCGGCCACGGTCCACGTAGTCTCGCGAGAGGTATGGAATCTCTCAAGAGCGCCCGCCGGCTTCGTTGTCAGCACGGCCAGCGAAGACGATCCGTCCGCTTCCGAATAATCGAAACGAACTTCTCTTCATGATGATCGCCGACGACCACGTGCCTGCGTCCGTTCGCGAAAACGCTCTCGCGCGGGCGCGCGCGCTGATCGACGTCGCTGCGCGGCCGGCCACGCGTCAAGAGCGCGTGACGAGGAAGAACCTTCGACGACTCTTTAGCGACCCGCGCGCCGTCGACGTCACGATCACCTTGACCGACGAGGTGATGCGTTTTCACACTTCCGAGAGCGCGGCGGCGGCCCTGCGCGACGCGGCGGCGAAGACCTCGGCGAAGGGATTCGGACTCGTCAACATGGCCGGACTACGCACCCTGGCCTTCATCTCACGCGTCGTACCGCCTCTAGCCATGCGCGTCGTTGCCGCCAAAGTTCGTGCCTTGACCGAAAACTTGATCTTGGACGCCGATCCCGCCGAACTGACCAAGCAGTTTGCCCGTCACTCGAGCGAGGGCCTTCGTCTGAACGTGAACGTTCTCGGTGAGGCGGTGCTCGGCGAGACAGAAGCGAACGATCGTCTGGATCGAATACTCGACGTCGTTCATCGTCCCGACGTGAACTACGTGTCGGTGAAACTGTCGGCCATCGTCAGTCAACTGCTCGCCATTGACCGGCGCGGCTCACTCGAGCGCGTGGCCGAGAAGCTACGCCTGCTCTATCGAGAGGCGCAGGAGTACGACACGTTTATCAATCTCGACATGGAGGAGTTCCGCGACCTGCGTCTCACGCTGGACGCCTTCATGACCGTTCTCGACGAACCGGAGTTTTTGCCACTGCACGCGGGCATCGTGCTGCAGGCCTACCTGCCAGAATCACACGCCGCACTCGAAGAACTCATCACGTTCTCCAAGCGTCGCCACCGCGAAGGTGGAGGCGTCGTGAAGGTTCGCCTCGTCAAAGGCGCGAACCTCGCCATGGAAGACGTGGAGGCCGAACTTCACGGGTGGCAGGCGGCGCCCTACGGTTCAAAGGCCGACGTGGATGCCAGTTACTTGCGGCTGGTTGACGTGGCGCTGCGCCCCGAGCACGCGAAGTCTCTGCGTGTGGGCGTGGCCAGTCACAATCTCTTTCACGTGGCCTGGGCCATCGAGCTCGCGAAGTCTCGCGGGGTCCTTGAGGAACTCGACATCGAGATGCTCGAGGGCATGGCCAACGCCGAGGCCCTCGCGATCACTCGCAGTGGCCAGCCCGTTCTGCTCTACGCGCCGATCACGCGCGAGGATGACTTCGCCTCCGCAGTTGCGTACCTCGTGCGTCGACTCGACGAGAACACGGCCCCCGAGAACTATCTACGTGCTGCTCTCTTCATCGCCGACGATCGCAAGGTCTACCGCGAACAAGAGGAGCGCTTCCTCTTGGCTCTCGACGCGCGTCACTCGGTCGATCTCACGCCGCGCCGGCGCCGCCTTGAGGTTCCCGAAGATCAGTTCTTCAACGAACCCGACGGCGATCCGACCGCCGCGCCCTATGTCGACGAAGTCGAAGCGGAGATCGCGAAGATTCGTGGCGAGAACGAAGTCGTCATCGACACACTCAGTCATCTCGAGGCCCAAGACGCCGTCGAGTTTGAAGAGGGCCACGATCCGAACGATCGCTTTCGACCGTGGTACCGATACCGCGTCGCTACAGGTGACCAGATCGACCAGGCGCTCGAGTTCGCCAGTTCCGGGTTCGCCGCGTGGCACGGCCTCGACGCCGACGAGCGTCGCGCGATATTGCTTCGCGCGGCAGACGTTATGGCCGCGCGGCGAGCACGCACCATTGCCGTGATGGCGCGCGACGGTGGCAAAACGGTGGCCGAGGCTGACCCCGAGGTCAGCGAAGGCATCGACTTTGCGCGCTTCTACGCGAGCCACGCCACGAATGACGATGCGTCAACCCCCGCAGGCGTCGTGCTCGTCGTGCCCCCGTGGAACTTCCCCTACGCCATTCCCGCCGGTGGCGTACTCGCGGCGCTCGCCGGAGGTAACGCCGTGGTCTTGAAACCGGCGCCCGAGACAGTCGCCGTTGCCTACGAACTGGCGACGCAACTGTGGGACGCCGGCGTGCCGCGCGAGGTGTTGCAGATGATTCCTACGCGCGACGACGATGCGGGCCAACACCTCGTCACCCACGTCGGGGTCAGTGCCGTGATCTTGACGGGTTCGTTCGAAACAGCGAAGCTCTTCACTTCGTGGAAGCCGTCGCTGCGATTACTCGCTGAGACGAGCGGTAAGAACGCGCTCCTCATCTCCGCGAGCGCCGACATCGATCTCGCGGTGAAGGACCTCGTGCACTCGGCCTTCGGTCACGCCGGACAGAAGTGCAGCGCCGCGAGCTTGGCCATTGTCGAACGCGCCATCTACGACGACCCGCAGTTTCTCGAACAACTCGTCGACGCCGTCTCGACATTGCGAGTGGGCGCGGGCTACGACTTCGCCACCGACGTCGGACCGATCATTCGCGCGCCCGAGGCACCGCTTCGCCGAGCCCTCAGCGAACTCGACCCGGGTGAGTCGTGGCTCGTAGCGCCAAAACAGCTCGACGAAGAGGGCCTGCACTGGCGACCGGGTGTCAAGGTCGGAGTGCGACCCGGCTCATGGAGTCACCTCAACGAGTGGTTCGGACCGGTGCTCGGTGTCATGGTCGCCAAAGACCTTGGCGAAGCAATCAAGTGGCAGAACCAGACGCCCTATGCGTTGACGGCGGGGCTTCACTCTCTGAACGCCGAGGAGTGCGAACGCTGGATCGAGAACGTCGACGGCGGCAACCTGTACGTCAACCGCGGAACGACTGGCGCCGTGGTGCGCCGACAGCCCTTTGGCGGATGGAAGCGCTCAAGCGTCGGTCCTACGGCCAAGGCCGGTGGAGCGAACTACGTCAACTGTCTTCGCAACTGGCCCAAGATGCGCGACGTCGACGAAGCGCTCGCCGAAGCAACAGCGTGGTGGCGCGACGTGGCCTCCAAGGCGCGTGATGAGTCCGGCCTGGAGGCCGAGCGTAACTACGCGCGCTATCGCCACTATCTCGCGCCCATCATCGTGCGTGTGGACGACTCCGTCGGACCAGAAGTGTTGGGCTACCTGCGCGCTTTGAAGGAACTCGCCGGCTTTGACGTCGACTTCAGTGCCGACTCGGTCATACGCGGGGTGGTCGATCTCACTTTGGAAAGCGTGAGTGAACTCGTCGCCCGAGCTTCATCGACCACCAAGGTGCGCTGGCTCTCTCGCGAAACAGCGCCGACGCTTGCGTTATTGGAACGAGGCGTGAGCGTTGACCCGCGCGAACTGGCTCAAGCCGGTGCCGTTGAACTCTCGCGCTGGCTGCAAGAGCAGAGCGTGGCGATCACGAACCACCGCTACGGAAATGTCCATGCTGGACCAAAACCGAATTGCCGGGGACTCGGCGAATCGTCCCAAGCATCGTTCACCCTCGGAGCACGAGACGGTGGAGTGATTAGAAAACAGAACGGGGAGTGTGGTGGCACGAAGTCAAAATTGAATGGGAGTACACCAACATGACGTCGATGTACTCCCCAGTGAACGACACCTCTGGCGTCTTTAGCTTTTCGGTTAAATCCGAGTGGAAAGTAGCGCCGACGAGAAACCTGTTTCAAAAGCTTCTGCCGTCCAAAGCGGAATTTGGAAGCATCCACCGATACATCTTCGAAATACGTGGTACTGGTGTCTCGTCATGCCATGTCTCGATGAAAGTTAACCCCACTGCGGTGGACTCATTCGAGTTCGATCTGCCCACTACGTCCGAAGACGAATTCACGCGCGCCCTCGAACGCATTGGGGATGCGAAAATCGAGCACCCGTGGTTTGAGAACGATAGGAACCCGTATCGAGAAACTGTGTCGTTGAGTGACTCCACCACCACGGTGTCGTTTGACCCGAAACAGCCCTCGGAATAACTTCTACCTACGTGCTCGGATCTCTGGGAAGTCCGAGTACGCGTTCCGCAATGATGTTGCGCTGAACGACCGACGTCCCTCCTCCGATCGTGAGTGCCTGCGAGTAGAGAAATCCCCAGTACCACGACCGACCTTCTTCGCCCGTGATTCCCGACGGCCCGCGATTTTCCAACATTCCGGCCGACTCCGCGAGTTGTTGAGCCAAAGCCATGACTTCTTGTCCGTGGTCGTCGGCCAGAGCCTTCCGCAGGGACGCGTCCGAGCCGGTGGCGCGACCCGCGAGCGCGTTCGCGGTGAGGCGCATTCGCAGGAACCGAAGTATCTCGCCGTGCGACCAACACCGCACCAGGTCGTCGCTCTCGCGCTTTGTAAGCGTACGTTCTTGACTTCGAACCAACTCAAGGAGGTCGTTCGCCGTTGGCCCGCGACCCCACAGAACCCCTTCACCCGAAAGAGCAACCCGTTCGTTCCCCAGGGTTACTTTCGCCAGTCGCCATCCATCGTTGACTTCGCCGAGCAAGTAGTCGTCGCTCAGGCGAACCTCTTCGAGAAACACTTCGTTGAACGCGTAGTCACCCGTCATGTCGACAATCGGTCGGATCGTCACCCCGGGAGCGTCCATGGGACAGATGAAATAGCTGATCCCGTTCTGCGCCGCTCCGTCACGAGAGGTGCGAACGAGCAGAATGCCCCACGTCGCGAGGTGCGCGTAGCTCGTCCAGATCTTCTGACCCGTGATGACCCACTCGTCGCCCTCACGTCGGGCGCTCGTCGTCAGCGCGGCCAGGTCGCTGCCCGCGTCGGGTTCGCTAAAGAGTTGGCACCAGAACTCCTCGCCGCTCAACAGTTTCGGCAGCCATCGCTCCTGCTGGGCCACGGTGCCGGCCGCCACAATGGTCGGACCCGCCCACCCAATGCCGATGGGGTTGATCGGGCGCTGCACTTTGGCGCGGCGCAGTTCGTCCTCAATCAGCAACTGGTACTCAACGGAGGCGTTTCTTCCCCACGGTTCGGGCCACGACGGGGCCACGAGTCCGGCGTCGGCCAACTCGCGACCTGATGGGGTGGGGTGCTCTATGAGCCAGCGGCGAAGCTCGCCTCGTCGCGGGTCTAAGTCATCGATCTCGACATCGAGCGATCCCGTCACCGGAGCGAGCAGACCTCGCCCCACACTGTGCACCTCTTTGTGCGTCATTTCGACCTCTCAACTGCCATCGTCCAACGTAACGCCGATTTTCGCTGAGTGTTGCTCAACGAGTGACGCGGCTCCGTTGTAGTCCCGGACTTATACTCAGCAATATGGCAGTACTTTTCTGGTTGGTCATCATTCTCGTCTGTATCTTCGCCGAAATTCACACCAACGCGTTCCTCGCAGTCTTCATTGGAGCGGGCGCCATTGTCCCGTTCTTCCTCTCGCTCGCAAGCGTGCCGTTCGCTCTGCAGGCGATCTTGTGGCTTGTGATCTCGGCCATCTTGATTGGGGCGTTGCGACCGGCCGCGATGCATCGTTTCCATCACCGCGGAGTGACCGACATGTCGGCGCCCTCGAAGAGTTCTATGACGAATCTCACGGGCTTTGTCGAAGACAGTGTCGGCGACGAGGGGCACCCCGGACGCGTGAAGATCAAGGGCGAGTCGTGGCGCGCCGTCACCGACGCCAAAGAAGTAATTCCCGACGGGTCCCAGGTGATCGTTCGTAAGACCTTCGGCACAACTCTCTGGGTCGAGCGCGTTAGCTAAATCTGGGGCGTTCCCGGAACGCCCTCCATCACACTCTTGATGGCCTGAGCGGCTCCCAACAGTGCGGAGCTCTCGGCCGGAATGATGAGCTTGGTGTTGGGGCTCTCGGCAAACTTCGACAACGTGTCGAGCTGCAAAATCGCGACCAACGTCGGGTCCGGAGTCTGGCCCTTGATCGCCGCGTACACGAGGGCAATGGCCTGGGCGCGACCCTCGGCTTCGAGAATCTGGGCCTGGCGAGCACCCTCGGCGCGAAGGATCTGGGACTGCTGCGCGCCTTCGGCCTCTTTGATTGCGGCCTGTCGCTGACCATCGGCCACGTTGACGGCCGACTGCTGTTGACCTTCGGACTCGAGAATGCGGGCGCGCTTCTCCTGGTCGGCCTGCTTCTGCAATGCCATGGCCTGGAGGATCTGGTCGGGCGGAGTGATCTCGAGGACCTCGACGCGGTTGATCCGCACGCCCCACTTGTCGGTTGCTTCTTCCATCTGGGTCTGCAGCAACGTGCCAATGCGCTCGCGCTGGGAGAACGCTTCGTCGAGGCTGATGGAACCAAAGACGGCACGCACCGAGGTACGCGCCAAGTTGTCCACGCTGACCAGGTAGTCGGAGTTGGTAAAGAGCGCGAGGCGTACGTCGACGACCTGGGAGAAGATCGTCGCGTTCACGATCACCGCGACGTTGTCACGGGTGATGACCTGCTGGCGGTCACCGGTGCGCGGCGTCTCGCGCACGTCGATGATCTTCATAACCTCAATGAAGGGCACGATGAAGGCCAATCCGGGATTCTTGATGTCCTTGAACTCACCGAATCGTGTAATAACGCCTTCGAATCCTTGCTGAACAATGCGCACCGACTTCGAAATGATGACAATCACCAGAAGAACGATGATGGCGGCAACGACCGCTAGGACGATTCCCAAATTCATACTGCACCTCCGCTGGAGCGTTGGTGCAGTTGAGGTAACTGAACACGTTCCGGCTGTTGATGGCAGTGTAACTCACCCTTATTCTCGAATTCGTTGGAGCCGGCGTACAGAAATTCGACGTTGCTCGCCACCACTCGATGATCGAGTGCGCGAGCATCGAGCAAGAAACTGTCTGGCGTTTCCCCCGAAGTTCCTGGTAGAACGGAGATAGCAGGGCTGCACGCAGACCGCGGCCAACGAGAGGAGTGTGATGAACATCGCCACCTTTGTCGCGTCGATCTTCAACAATCAACTCCCGTTTCGCGTCGAGGCCTATGACGGAAGCGCCAGCGAACCGACCGTCGTGTCGAGTGCCAACAACGTGACGGTAAAGATCCTCAACCGAGACGCGATCTCGCGCGTCTTGACCCATCCCGGCGAGCTCGGACTTGCACGGGCGTACGTGGCAGGTGACATCGATGTTGATGGCGATCTCGATCCTCTCTTCGAACTGTCGCCGCCTCCCCTGCGTCACCTTTTAAACGCCAGCAACGTGCGCTCCTTGCTGTCGGTCGTCGGAGCCTCAGCGATCAAACCGGTGACCCCGCCCGCCATAGAAACTCGCCCGCGTGGCGCCATTCACTCGAAGAGTCGCGATCGCCAGGCGGTCACCCATCACTACGACGTCTCGAATCGCTTTTACGAAATGGTGCTCGGACCTTCCATGACGTATTCGTGCGCGGTCTTTGCCTCGCCCGAGGACACGCTGGAACAGGCCCAAGCGCGAAAGGTCGACCTCGTCGCACGCAAGCTGAATCTCCAACCCGGCGACCGTCTACTCGACATCGGCTGTGGGTGGGGCGCCATGGGAATTCACGCCGCTCGTCACTACGGCGCACGGGTCGTCGGCGTCACGTTGTCCGAGCCCCAACAGCGCTACGCCACGGAGCAGGCTCGCCTCGCCGGCGTGAGCGACCTTGTCGATTTTCGGATACAGGACTTTCGCGACATCACGGAAGAACCGTTCGACGCGATTAGCTCGATCGGGATGTCCGAGCACGTCGGTCGCAAGTCTCTGCCGAACTACACGCACTCCATTTGGGAACTGTTGCGACCCGGCGGACGGTTCTTGAACCACGCGATTGGTCGACCGGTTTCCTATGACGATGATCCCCAACCGTCGCGCGCATCCGAGTTCAGTCGACAGATGCAGATTGCCCTCGGGATGCGCGGTCCATCGAAGAATGGCAGCCAGTTCATCGAGCGCTACGTCTTTCCCGACGGGGAGTTGCAAGAAGTGGGCACCATGGTCTCGATGTTCCAGTCGCACGGCTTTGAGGTGCGTCACCTCGAGAGTCTGCGCGAGCACTATGCGCTCACGCTTCGCCGATGGGTCGACAATCTCGTCAAGCGGTTCGATGAGGCGACGGACGAAGTAGGCGCGCAGCGCGCCCGTGTCTGGCGGCTCTACATGGCCGGCTCGGCCGTCGGTTTTGAGCGTCATCATCTCGAGATCCACCAGATCTTGAGCGTGCGCCCCAACCAAGGTGTCAGCGGATTCCCTCTGCGCTACGACTTCGAGCCTGACTTTTAAACAACCTGACGCAGAGATCCCCAGCTGACTGAAAGGAAGTGTCCCATGGCAAAGGTTTTGTACACGGCGAACGCGCACGTAACGGGAGGTCGCGGCGGTCATGGCCGCACGGACGACGGCGAACTCGACGTCAACCTTCGCTTGCCCAAAGAGATGGGCGGCGAAGGCGGCGGCACGAACCCCGAAGAGCTTTTCGCGGTCGGTTGGGCCGCGTGTTTCGAGAGCGCGATCGCCGGCGTCGCGCGGCGACGTCAACTCGACGTCGGCGAGGTCGCCATTGATTCATCGATCAGTCTGTTGCCCACGGGCGACGGTGGTTTCAAACTCGCCGCCACTCTCAACGTCTCCATACCGTCAGTGAGTGAGCGCGACGTTGCGGTGGAACTGATTCGAGGAGCGCACGAGGTGTGTCCGTATTCCAACGCCACCAGAGGAAATATCGACGTAGAGCTACTGCTCGACGGCGAGGCCCTCTGACCCATACGATCACGGTGACTGAAAGAGGTCACGGTGTCTGATGCGCATCCCGACAGCACGGCCGTACGGGTCGCCCTGTGGCGAGCCATGCACGTGCAAGTCGACGCTCTGCCCCACGTACTGGACGACGAAGTTGGCCTGCAACTCGCGGCCCCCGACGACGACTGGCGCAGCCGTCCCGATATGCATGCGCTCGGCACCAGCCCGTTTCGCGCGGCCATCGTCGCGCGCGCCCGCTTCATTGAAGACCTCGTCACCGAGGAAGTCAGTCACGGGGTTACCCAGTACGTCATCTTGGGTGCCGGACTCGACACCTTTGCCCAGCGCCGGCCCGACGTCGCCTCGCGGCTCACGGTATTCGAAGTCGACCAACCGGGTGCCCAGGCCTGGAAGCGACAACGTCTGATTGACCTCGGACTCGGCGTTCCCGAGTGGCTGCGCCTTGTTCCGGTGAACTTTGAGATGGGCGGGTCGTGGTGGGAACAGCTGGCATCTTCGGGCTTCGATCGCACGAAAAGCGCTGTCGTCGTCTCAACGGGAGTATCCATGTATCTCTCCAAAGGCGCCAACGCGGCAACCTTGCGACAGATCGGTGAACTCGCTGCCGGTTCAACGTTCGTCATGACGTTCTTGTTGCCGAGCGAACTTCTCAATGAGGCTGATCGAGGTGGACTCCAGATGGCGGAAAGGGGCGCTCGGGCGTCGGGGACACCGTTCGTTAGCTTTTATAGGCCGGACGAGATTCTGGCCCTAGCACGAGGCGCTGGTTTCAAAGGCGCCACCCATGTGTCGGGGGAAGCGCTGGCCGAGCGGTACTTCTCCAATCGGACTGACGGTTTGTGCCCCTCATCGGGCGAGGATTTATTGATCGCCACCACGTAACGTCACTTCGTTGACATCGCGGTCCGTCTGTCAGTAGTTTCGAGCTAAGCGACCAAAGCGGTCGACACAAGGAGAAGCACGTGGCCCAGATCCCCCAGTCCCATCACGACCTACTACAGAGTTCCGTGGCCACCTTCGCCACGATCGCCCCCGACGGGCACCCCCAGCTCACCGAGGTGTGGTTCCTTGCTGAGGACGAGACAGTCTCAGTGTCGATGAACACGAGTCGCCAGAAGTTGAAAAATCTCCGAGCGCGCCCGCAGTGCTGTCTGTTCATTCTCGACCTCGCCGATCCTCAGCGTTACCTCGAGATTCGTGGCGACGCTGAGATCACGCCCGACGATGACTACTCCTTCGCCGACAAGATCGGCAAGAAATACGGGGGCGCCGATCTTCGCGCGTACGACGGACCCGGCGACTCGCGAGTCATCGTGCGCATCGTGCCCACCAAGATCAACGCCGTGAACATGGCGGGCTGACAGCACCCTTCAACTCGCTTTACTCGGTGCAGGTGAGTTTCGCGTACGGAACGCTGTGCATGCTTGACGGAGACGATTGCGCCCAGAGCAAGTCGTCGGCACCAACACGAAGCGCCTGAATCTGATCCGGTGCCGTCGTCGCAAACACGTTTGGTACTTGACACCAAGACGTTGCGGCGGGATAGAGGCGCCACAGCCCTTGTCGATTGCCCGCCGCATTCGTGATCGACGCGAACAGCGAGCCATTGGGCGCGAGCACCATCGAGTTGGTCAGCGGAGCCGAGTCCGGTCCGTAGTTCGCCGCGGGGATTGAGGGAAGCCCCCAGTTCGACCACGTCACTCCCGAGTTCGTCGAGCGCAGCAGCGGGTACTCCGACGACGGATCAACCAAGAAGAGGTCTCGCGAACTGCTCGCGACGAGTTGCTGGGTAAAGCAGCTGTTCACCGAGGTCACCCACGTTGAGTCTCCCCACTTCACTCCGGTCGCCGCCGTCGCGCCCGCGGGCCCCAGGAGAAGTGTTTGCATGTCCTGGCTCATCGCGCAGTTGCCCCAGTAATAGGGGCCGAAGGTTATGCACGGCCCGGTCGAAGGACAGCCCAACGTTGCGGTGGTCCAGCTCGCGCCACCGTTGGCCGTCATTTCAGTCGTCACGTAGCCGCCGTGGGTGCCCTCCGGTACTCCGCCGGCCGAGATGCCGTTGTTGTTGGAAAAGAGAGCCGCGACGTGGTTCCCCTCCGTCGTGAATCCACTGAAGTCCTCAATAGAGAAACCTTTGGGAATCGGAACTGCCTGCCACGTTGCTCCAGCGTTCGTCGTATAGACCGGTGCCAAATAGATGGGCGGAATGCTCGCTCCCTGACCCGTGTCAAAGGCCGCGTACACGCTGTCGGGATGAGTCGGATCAAGCTGCACTGCGTCGCACGCAGGAGTAACGGCGGTGGACTCGCCGGCGAAGAAGTGCAACGTTGAACCCTTGAGAGCACTTTTGACGCCCGCCGTCGAGACATTCACTGCAGTGGCGCCGCCCGTGATGACAATGCGCGATAGTTCGCACCATCCGACGAGTGATGAGAACGGCGCGGGATTGACGGCGGACGGACCGGAGTACGTGGACGACAGATACGGAATTCGACCCAAGCGAGCCCACGGAGAGCTCTGGCCGACTCGCAGAACAGTAGGGGTGAGAACGACGTTGAAGCTGCCGGCCAGCTTCGACGACGAGTACGCCAAGCGCGGATACGTTGTGACTTTAGAACCTGCCGTTACCGAGAGCGAGTAGCCAAATGGCTGTCCGATGAAGTCCTGCAAAGGCGCCCAGCCACTCACCATGACCTCATCTCCCACCGTGGCCGTGGAAGGACCGAGACTCAACGTTTCACACGGTCGCCCGCGCACGCATCGCCGAGGTTTCGACGCTTTCAACCTGATCGACGTCTTTGCCTGCGGCCCTCGCAGCGCGCAACCTGAGATCGACGTCAAGCACTGCAAGCCGACTTCATACGAACCCGATGACAGCGGATGAACGTTCACGGCGCCGTTATGCGCAACGAGCCAGGCTGTCTCGGGAACCCGAAGTGTCATCTGGAACTTTTTCGACGACAGCCATCGAATCGGGACACCCTGTTCGAGCAGACCTCCGCACCCATCCCAACACAGGTTCGCGTATTGCGGCCGAGGTGATACTGCTGCGCTGAGGTGTCCGGTCAGCACAACTGAGTCCCCGGGCTTCGCGGTCTTCACCGACGACGAGAGTGAGACACTGACGTTTGGAGCCGGCCTCGTGGTCGTGGTCAATGCTGTCGTTGGCGAGCGCGGCACACCTTCCACGAGGGTCTGGAGCGCTACGACGACGGAAGAACTTTTGACATTGGGAACGCGAAAGCAAGCGGTGTAGTCACCGTTCAACGATTGGTCCACGTTGTCACCTTCATCGGGTGAGCAGATCGAGTTGGGACTAAGAAATGCGGTGGCGATCGGAGTCGGATGCGAGCGCGGGCCCGACGTGCTCGAGTGAGTCGCGTTGCAACTGGCGAGAACGAGTGCGGCGACCGCTACGACGGCAACGCGACGCAGCACCGGTCCTCTCTCATGGAACATGACGCGCCTCCGGATGCACCATAACGCCGGACCGTCCGCAATCATCTGCGCTCCATCAGAAGCAACGTGTCGACCACGTCGAACGTCCAACCTCGTTCGGATAACGCAACTACAAAGTTCAGCTGCAAGCGAGCTTCACTCAACGCTCGAAGGAACGGGAGCGCGCATTTGAACGACCGAAGGAACGAGCAATGTCGCCCCGATGAAGGCCACGAGCAACACGGCCGCGCCGATGATGGTCGGTTTCAGCCCGAGCACGTGCTCGACGGGTCCGATCAGGGCCATGCCGATTGGAAGGAACACTAGAGATCCGAACCAGTCGTAGGCGCTCACTCTCGAGAGGATCTCGGACGGTATCTCGCGCTGCATTGTCGTAACCCACAAGGTGGAAAAGATCGAGACGCCAATACCCGAGACCAGCGCGCCGACCGCAATGACGACCACGGGAGCACGGTACGCGAGGCCGAGCAAGGGCCACACCCAGAAGATGGGACTGATCGTCGCGACGAGCAAGGGTCGACGCGGTTTGTAACGAAGCATCACGATGCCACCGATCACCGCTCCCGCCCCTTCGAAGGCAAGAATGAGTCCCCACGCGGGGGCACCGCCCAGTGACTGTTTCGCCACCAGCGGTCCGAGTACGAACATAGGAGCGAAGATCAAGATGTTGATGATCGAGAACTCGACCACGATGACCCAGAGCCACGTGCGCGACCAGAACTCCTTCCAACCGTCGTGCAACTGGTGAAAAAATGACTCAGAACCATCCGTCGCCAGCCAGACGATGTTGATGAGATAGAGCGACACGACGCTGACGACGTAGGTCAATCCATCAATGAAAACTGCCCAGCCTGGATTCGAGACCGCAATGATGACGCCAGCTAATGCGGGCCCAAGAATTCCGCCCACCGATCCAGAGAGTCCGTTGAGGGCGTTGGCCTGTTGCAGCTTCGCCTCGGAGATGACCTGCGGCACGATGCCCGTCATCGCCGGGCTGAAGAATGCCTGACCTGTTCCGACCAACGCGGCCAGGACCATGAACCCCCAGAGCGGCGGCGGCCTGGTCAGAATCCATAGGCCGAGTCCGGTCTCGGCGACTGCTCGTAGGCAGTCGGAGCTCAGCATCACCACGCGCCGACTCATTCGGTCGGCCAGCACTCCCCCGACGAGCAAGAATAAAACGACCGGAACGAGTCCCGCCGCGGCCACGTAGCCGACGTCGCTCACCGTTCCGTGCTCGAGCACCGCGAACGTGATGGCGACGGGCGCCATGCCACTTCCGATTTGAGAGGTGGACTGACCGATGAAGAAGAGTAAGAAGTTGCGCTCGCTGAGAGCATCGACCCAACCCGACAAACGCATTTGGCCAATCTACTAATGGTCGAAAAATTGACCCTCCGGTGAGGACATATCGCGATGACTGTCGACTAAGAGCGTTAAGGTACTGACCAGGACGTCGAGACCCCGCTTCCACACCGGACACATTGTCGTGGTGTTGGAAAGTAGGCGAATATGGGCGTACGAGCAGTTATCTTCAGCGCAGTGGCGCTGGCACTCGGTGCATTCATCTACTTGGCGGTCTTCCTGCAAGGCACCGGCCCGAACAATACCTTCGGCCCTTCGTTTCGCATCCTCGAATCAGTTGTTGGCACGTCGGGTCTCGTCTTGATGATTGCGGGAGCTCTGGGGATCGGTGTGTCGGCAACGTTATTTACCCTCTCAAGAATCTCTTCGCACCGGGTCACATTGCACGCGGACGATGTGCCTCAAGAGGTTCAAATAGTTCTCTAACCCCCACCGTGGCCACGGTGGTCCGTTCGTCGACTGGGGTGACACGTACCCCCGCATCACCCCGGTCGACGGTGAGGATTTTCCTTGTGGAGGAGGTGGCGACGGCGCCCATTTCGCGTGCGGCCCTGAATGGCAAACCGAGTCAGCTTGCGGCAATCAGCTCGTTGACGTCACTCGTCACTACGGGTCGGGAAAAATAAAAGCCCTGTCCGAATTTGCAGCCGAGGCGCACAAGCTTCTCGAGCTGTGGTTCGGTTTCAATACCTTCGGGAACAAGCGTTACTCGAAGCTTTTTCCCGAGAGAGATGATGGTCTCGAGGAGCATCTCGTTCTCACCACTCTCGTTCACCGGACTCACAAATGACCGGTCAATTTTGATGACTCGGGGCGCCAACTGCAAGAGATAGGACAGTGACGAATAGCCAGTACCGAAATCGTCCAACGCGATTCCAATACCGAGCTCCCTCAGTTGCGTTAAGACGGCCAGCGTTTCAGCGATGTCGAACAATGCGGTCGATTCTGTGATCTCCAAAACGAGACGTTTCGCCTCGAGAC
>JBAQZL010000099.1:0-3673 GCA_049790955.1 Acidimicrobiales bacterium | reverse complement strand
TCAGGAAACGCCGCAATGTTCAAGGCAAGAACCACCTTTCCTCCCATTGCAAAGACGTCGCTGCACGCATTCGCCGCGGCGATCGCGCCAAAGTCTGCGGGATCATCCACCAACGGCGGAAAGAAATCAGTCGTCGACACAAGGGCAACGTCATCAGAGACGCGATACACCGCCGCATCATCAAAGGGCGCGAGACCAACGAGAAGATTCGCCGACGTTGGCAGCTCATCGAGCCGATTCAAGAGTCCGCGAAGAGGCGAGCCTCCCCACTTTGCAGCGCAACCACCGCACGAAGTCCACTCCGTAAGCATTATGTCAGCGTCATCTGTTGGTGCGCTCACTTAATCTCGTTCCTGTAGTCACCGGTCACATGAAGTTCCTCGTGTGCAGCGCGGAGAGCTCACTTGCGACGTCGGCGCTAAAGCCCAACCGGACGAGTCTGCGTTGGCGGCCCTCATCCATCTCCCTTTCTAGTTCCTGCACCTTCGCATATCCCTCTCCGATCGACTTCGTCGTCCACGAACCCGCCGCGAGCACGACGAGGGCGTCAAACACATCCTCGTTGAGCCCCGCTGTGGCGGCGAGTGCGTCGTGACGACGCACGATGGAGGCTTGAAGCCGCTCCCGCAGTGCGGGCTCAACCCGGAGCTGCTCTTGCAAGTGGCCGAGTCCGAAGGCGACATGTCGAGCCTCATCTTGCAGAACGAGATGAGCGATGGTTGCGGTGAGACGGTCGGGCGCGTTCCTTTCGATGAACGACAGCAGGTGAAGGAATGTGCCTTCACCGAGCACCGAGAGAAGGAACATCGCGACGGAAAACTCCGACTCGTCAAGCAGCGTTTGGAGGGAAGCGCGGCCGCCCGCTCCCGACGTTCCCAGCAGTGGCGATCGCAGTGACGCCCGGCGAGTGAATACTTCAACGTGGCGCGCCTCATCAGCGAGTTGCACCGCTAGAAGCTGGAGGACCTCTCGGAAGTGTGGGTGTACGCGTCCGATGAACCGAGCGGGAACGACCAATGCCGCTTGCTCATTTTCGATGAGGAACGTCATCACTTGGACGACGGCACGCTCGATATCGTCCGGCAGCTCGTTCGGTTCACACCAATCGATGGCCGCGTTGGGGTCCCACTGCGATGCGATTGCCTGCGCATACAGTTTTGGGACGAGGTCGGCCCACAGCTCAGACTTGACGTCAAGGTCGGCACCCACGAGGGCTGGACCGCCAAGTTCTACCAGCGATCCGCGTGCGGCGAAACCCCACGTTGCGAGGGCGTGTTCGGCGGCGGTGCTCGTTTCTCCCGCGCGCTCTGCGCCACGCCATCGCGCGTCTCCCGCTGCACCCTTGATTATCGTTAGTCCGTTCACTTGATGGCCGCGCTGACGCGCCCACGCCTGAAGGTGCAGGCGCAGATGTGGATCAGTACCCGCGATCTCCAGCGCTCCACCTACTGGAATCGCTTTCAACGCTTGGTTAACGAGAAGGTGACCGCCTTGATCGAGTCCGAGTCCGTCGAGACTTACGACGACACTGGGCTCAGTAGTCGTAGCCATCCGCGGTCACTTCCCCTTGATCGCTGTAAAAGCGACCATGGTCGACGGCGCGTTCAAGGTTGTCGTACCCGCTGACGCGACCTGGAAGCCACTGCTTTAGTCCCTCCAGATCGAGCAGCGGTCGCAGCGCTGCATCTCCGTAGTCCATTTCAAGGAGGAGATCAACGAACCTATCTGTCACTGTTGTCGGCGCTGTGTCTACGACCGTCATGTTGCAGTGATCGTACGGATTGGTCTGCACGAGGATCCTGGTGGATCCAGGAAGGAGCGTTCCCTCGCGAGAAAACATGAGGTGATTCGCATCGACCATGCACGCTGCTTCGACTTCGCCTCGTGCGAGTGCTCGAGCGGCCTCCCGCTCCCCGCCGATATGGTCGCCGTGAAGCCCGACGCCGACGTCAAAGTGGACGACCTCGAAGTCCTTTCCGGGGTTCATCCCCAGATCTCGAAACGCGTCAAGTGGCAGCAGGGTTGCCTGAGGCGAATCAATCGCCCCCGTCGCAACCCTCTTGCCTACGAGATCGCTCGGCGTCCGAATAGCGCCGTCTTCTCGAACCACGACGACCGATGAAAGGTCGCGATCGGTGTCGCGCATAACGAGTGCCCGAACGCTCCCGTCATTGGCTTGGGCGAGTCGACGAGCGCGTACCCACGCGAGAGGCGAATTCCATGCGGCGTGGATGCGACCATTGAGAAGGTCCTCCACCTGACGTTCGTAATTCGAATAGAGGACAAAGTCAAAAGGAAAGTCGCGTGCCTTGAAGAATTCACGAAACCCCTCCCAAATGGTGACGACCTTAGGGTCGTAGGCAACGGCCCCTAAGAGATAATCCTCGTCGCCTGAACCCATTAGCCGAGTAGGGGCAGCCCGCCAGCGGCCCGACCAACGAAATCGAGCAGGGCGTCAGTCGTGGGCGCCATCACCCTAGAGGCGCGGGCGTCACGGAACTGGCGTTCGATACCGACCTCTTTGCGGAACCCGGCGCCGCCCGAAACCTTCATCGCGAGCTCCGTTACTCCTATCGATGACTCGCCAGTGACTATCTTCACCTCGAGCACTCTAAGCATCGCGTCGTCTCGGTTCGTCTCCAGCGCGGAAAGCGTGTCGTTGAGGAACGTTCGCGCCGTGTCCACCGTCACTCGCATCTGGGCAAAGTCCCGGCGGGTAACCGGCTGTTCGATCAACGTCTGGCCCAAATGCTCGAGTCGAGTTGTGCGCAGATGCTCAGCAGCCTTCGAGACGGTGGCCTCCATCAGCCCGAGGGAAAAGGCACCAGACAATACGAGAAACCACGGGAGAATCACCGTGAGGGCAATGTCGAGTCCCGCCCCATCAGCGCCCAGGATTGCTCCCGCGGGGATCATGGCTCCTTCGGCACTCACGGGCGTCGACCCGTTCCCGCGCAATCCAAAGCCGTCGAACGCTGGACTCGGTGAGATGCCGGCAGTTTCTCGAGGCACGCTCCACAGCGTCATCGGTGCATCGCCGGAAAGGGGTCTGCTCGACCACACGTAGCTATCAGCCTGGGCGGCGGAGGTCACCCAGCTCTTTTTGGCGTCAAGACGCACTTCGTCGCCCACCGCAGTAGCGGTACCTAGGGGAGCCCAAAAGTGGCTCCGAGATCCCGCTTCAGAGAAAGCGAGCGTCGCGAGGTGCTTGCCGCTCGCGATCGACTCACGGAGGTCTTTCGCGCCGTGGGCTTCGAGCGCAATGGTACCGGCGTAGTGCATCAGCACGATCATGGCGGTTGAGCCACACGCTCCGGCGAGTTGTTCGATTACTTCGGCCGCTTCGCGCAGACTGCCTCCCTGGCCGCCCACGTCTTTGGCAGAGATCAGTCCTAAATAGCCCGCCTCGCCAAGGGCGGTAATCGCCTCGACAGGGAAACGACCATCTGCGTCCACTTCAAGTGCATTGGGGCAGACGACATGGGTAATGATGCCTTCGAGAATTTCGTCACTCATCTAGTTGCACACTGTCTTTCGTCTCGGGTTGTTTTTCTAAGAGATTGCCTTCTGATCCTTCAAAGTCGCGCGGGTCAAGTGGTGACAGCGGCACCCAGGTGTTCGGCGAGCAGGACGCCCGCGTGTTGGATGTGGCTCGCCATGGCCTCGCGCGCCG
>JBAQZL010000098.1:0-1599 GCA_049790955.1 Acidimicrobiales bacterium | reverse complement strand
TCCAGAAGAAGCCGTAGCCGATCGAGGTGTGCTCGTCGAGCGAGTAGCCGACGGCACCGGCGATCATCACGGTCGCCAGAGCGCCGAGCAGCACCGCCAGCCGCGTCCCGAACTGGCGCATCTCGCGACGCTGCTGACGTCGCCGGGCCAACACGATCCGGGCAAGGGTGTTTGTCGCGCCGGCGAGGCGATCGCTGGAGGACGGCTGGGGTGGTTCGTAGGGGTCTGGCATCGCTCAATCTTCTCTAATGGTGGTAGGGCTCGCCGGCGAGGATCTTGTGCCCGCGATAGATCTGCTCGAGCACGACCACACGGGCGAGCTGGTGGGGGAGAGTGACCCGGCCGAGCGACAGCCGGTGGTCGACCCGCTCGAGCTCCAGCCCGCCGAATGGCCCTCCGATCACGAAGCAGAGGTCGTGGCCGCTGGCGCGCCGCTGCTCAAGGAACACGCTGAACTGAAGCGAGTCGAGCGCCTGCCCGTCGACGTCGAGTTGCGAGACGAAAGCTCGCTCCGGGATGCGCCTGGTTAGGCGTGAGTCCTCGCGGACCTCGATCAACTCAAGGCGTGTGTAACGGCCGAGCAGCTTGGCGTAATGGGCGACATCATCGACGAACGGTGGCCGTAGGCGGCCGACGGCGACGACGATGATTCGCACCGATGGGATACTAGGAGCCATATGGACGAACCGAACCAACCAGAACGCCAGATCAACATCCACTTTTCGCCGGAGATGATGGCCGGCAACTACTCGAACTTCGCGAACGTGAGCCACTCGGATTACGAGTTCACGATCACGTTCGCGCGGGTCGACCACGAGATCGAGGACGAAGAGGTCCCCGGCGTCGTGGTCACGCGAGTGAATCTCTCGCCGAAGTTCATGCGCGAGCTGATCGACGCCATGCAGGACAACTACGGCAAGTGGCAGACACGCGAGAACATCAAGAGCCTCCCCGAGTTCGGCGGCGACCGCCCGCTCGGCGGCGACGATCCGCTGGATAGCGGGGAGTAACACCAAAGCGACGCGTCCGCGCGACCTCCGATGCCGTGCGGGTAGCGATCGTCTCTGACATACATGCGAATAGGCAGGCCCTCGAGGCCGTGCTTGAGCATGTTCGCGTCGCCGAGTGTGAGGCGCTCTGGTGTCTGGGCGACCTCGTCGGGTACGGCGGTGACCCCGACATCTGTGTGGCGATGGTGCGCGAGCACGCTGACATCTGCCTGGCCGGCAACCACGACCTGGCGGTGACTGGCGCGCTCTCGGTAGAAGATTTCTCCGACGCCGCCCGCCGCTCGGCGGAGTGGACGCGCGAAATCATCACGCCGCAGACGCGGAGCTTCCTCGAGACGCTCGCGCCGACCGACGAGGACCAGGTGGTCAGCCTCTACCACGCGAGTCCGCGCGATCCGGTCTGGGAGTACGTGCTCTCGCCATTGCAAGCCGAGCTCGGATTCGACGTGCAGCCCGAGCGGATCGCTGCCGTCGGGCACACGCACGTGGCGCTCGAGTTCCACCGGTTCGAGGGCGGCAGCGCGACAGGCCAGACCCGACACGCGGACGACGAGCTCGATGTCAGCGTTGGGCATTGGCTGCTCAACCC
>JBAQZL010000097.1:0-82575 GCA_049790955.1 Acidimicrobiales bacterium | reverse complement strand
CTTCGCGCCCGAGCGCTGAGCCCGGTCGCGGCCCGCTCCGATGATCGTGTCCGCGCCGCCAAAGGCGAACGACTCAATGCGAAGAGGTGCGAGGACTTCGAGCTCAGCCGTTGTAGTTCCCCCTCGTTACGTAGCGTCCAAGCGCCATGAGTGGGAAGACCTGACGGTAGAGGTGGTAGTTGATATAGAAGTCGCCGGGAAAGCCCGTGCCAGTGAACCACGGCTCATCCCACTGGCCGTCGTCGCGCTGGGTCTCCACGAGATAGGCCAGGCCCCGGTCGAGTGACGTCGAGCGTTCTCCCACGCTCAGGAGTCCGAGCAGCGCCCAGCCGGTCTGACTCGCCGTTGAAGGACCACGTCCGCGGTACGCGGGCTCGCGGTATGACCGCAGATCTTCGCCCCAACCGCCGTCGGTGTTCTGATGAGCCTCGAGCCACGCCACGGCGCGGCGAAGCGCCGGGTGATTGTGCGAAAGTCCGGCGGCCACGAGACCGGGCATCACGGCGCCCGTCCCGTAGACGTAGTTCGCGCCCCAGCGGCCGAACCACGAGCCATCTTCCTCTTGGGCGTGCAGCAGCCACGTGATGCCACGCTCGACGGCTTCGCGGGTCTCCACGC
This sequence comes from Acidimicrobiales bacterium, assembly GCA_049790955.1. Lineage (GTDB taxonomy): Bacteria > Actinomycetota > Acidimicrobiia > Acidimicrobiales > RAAP-2 > RAAP-2. The sequence continues at coordinate 81,957 of JBAQZL010000097.1, read as the reverse complement.
GCTGGCCGAGCACTTCGAGCACGTGGGCCGTGACGTCGGCGCTCGAGGGATCAATGAGTTCGCCGAAGTCGCAGTAGGGCAGCTCGCGACAGAGAGTCTGCACGTTGTCGACGTCAAAGGCCGCCCAACCGCCATCGCGCGACTGCATCCCGAGCATCCAGGCGAGTCCGCGCCGATCGGCCCCTTGCACCGGCTCGGCGGTTCTTCCGAGGGCCAACAGCACCTCCGCCGCGTCGTCGATGTCGGGATAGGTGTCGTTGTGAAACTCAAAGGCCCAACCGCTTGGTTCGAGGTCGGGGCGGCGCAGTGACCAGTCTCCCTGCACCGTGATCTCTTCGCTGAGTAAGAAACGCGCCGCGGAGCGAAGGACGGGGTCCTCGGGTGAGAGCCCCGCGTCGGCCAGGGCAGTAACGGCCAGGGCCGTATCCCACACCGGTGACTGACAGGCTTCCAGACGGCGACCGGCCTCGTCTTCGATGGTGAATCCGTCGAGTCCCGATATGCCAGCGCGCATCACCGGATGATCGAGGCTGTAGCCGCGCAGGCGAAGTGCGATGAGGGAGTAGACCCAGGGCGGCTGAATACCGCCCCACGATCCGTCGCCCTCTTGTCGCTGCAGGATCCATCGCTCCGCGCGACGCAGGGCGGCATTTCTAAGAAAGCGAACCGGGCGGCGTTCGTAGATGTGCATGACACGGTCGACGGCCAGGAATCGGCCAGCCCACGTACGAAGTGATTCGCGCGGACGCGATGTTCCCGTTTTCAGTTCGTCGACGCGAAAGCTCAGTTCGTGCTTCGGTCGATACGTGCTCACGATCGTGAGGGCGACCACGGTCTGGCGCGCCCAGCAGGCGTAGTCGTAGATATTGAGCGGAACCCGACGCGGCAGGAAGACGAGCTCGGGGGGAATGACCGGGAGTTCAGCCCAAGGCCACAGATCGAACATCGCGAGCCAGATGCGCGTGAAGGTTCGACTTCTCTCAATACCGCCCGCGCTGACGATGTAGCGCCTGGCGCGAACCAGATGCTCGTCCTCTGGCGAGTCACCGGCGAGACGAAGCGCAACGTAGGCCTCGATGGTCGTCGAGAGCTCGGGAGGACCCCCAAAGAAGTTGGCCCAGGTACCGTCATCGCGCTGGCGAGAGCGGATCCACTTCGCGCTCGCGTCGGTCTGTTCTTGAGTACGAATACCAAGGAACTCGCGCAGCAAGAGGTCTTCCGCGTCCATGGTGACGTTCGTCTCGAGTTCGCCCTTCCACCATCCTTCTTCGCTCTGCATCGCTACGAGGGCGTCGACGGCGTTCTTGAGGGAGTTCTTGACGTCGCGATCGAACGACGGGGAGGGTGCGTTGACGCGGTGAACGTCGAGGTCGTCGAAGGGTCCGTGCTGAGTACTCTCGCTCACTGGTCTCTCTCGATCACGTAGCGCGCGATGATCGCCAACTGGGCACGAGGCTCGTTGTCCAGGGACGTTCGCTCGAGGGCGTCGAGGGCCATGGCGAGTTCGCGCTCCGCGAGCTCCATGGTCTCGTAGCGAGCGCCGCACTCGTCGAGCATCACCATCGCTTCGGCGACGTCAGCGTCGCTGAGTTCGCCTTCGACGTTGTCCGAGAAGATATCGAATCCCTTGGAGTTGGCGATCGAGATCGGAAGGGTCTTCTTGCGCAGCCGCAAGTCGTTGCCGACCGGCTTGCCGGTGACGGCGGGTTCGCCCCAGACGCCGAGCATGTCGTCGACGGCCTGGAAGGCGAAGCCGAGGTGGTTGCCGTAGTCGGCGAGGGCGTTCACGACGTCGTCGCCAGCCCCAGCGAGAACCGCGCCGATCGACGCAGCGCACGACAGCAGCGCGCCTGTCTTGCCGGCCTCCATGCTCAAGCACTCTTCGACGGTCAACGAAAGCTTGTGCTCGGAGGCGATGTCTTGGGCCTGGCCGATGATCATGGCCTGGGTGGCGTCAGCGAGGCGTTGGGCGCCAGCGACTCGTTCGGCGCTGGGATCTTCGAGCAGGAGCTGAAACGCCAGGGTCGACAACGCGTCGCCCGCGATCAAGGCGGGTCCGACACCGAACTTCGCCCACACCGTGGGGTGGTGACGTCGTTCGAGATCTCCGTCGATGATGTCGTCGTGGATGAGAGAGAAGTTGTGAACCAACTCAATGGCGACGGCTCCGACGAGACCGGTCTCTTCGTCGGCACCCGCGGCGCTGGCTGACAGTAGCGCCAGGCAGGCTCGAACGTACTTACCTCCGACCAGGAGGTGATGCTCGATGATCGGACTCAGCTCAGCGCTCAGTCGATGGGTGGCAGCCTCCAACGCGGGGGAGACGAGTGACTTCGCTCGCGCCAGAATCTCGAGGGCGGTCATTTCGTTCTCTTCGCGCGAGAGTGCGTTCGACAGCGTCACGATTTCACGCTCTCGCGGTTCAACGGGCCTTCGCTACTTGATTCTGAAAAAAGACTCAGGACCTGCGACGCTGCTTCAGATCCGCTGCGCACGGCGCCTTCCATGGTGGCCGGCCAGCCCGTATCGCACCAGGCGCCGGCGAGGAAGAGACCTGCTTGGTGTGTGGCGATCGAGGCGCGAAGCGACTCCACGCCCGGACCCGCACGAAAGGTGGCCGCGGCCTCGCGGGTCACGACCGTACTCAGTACCTGGGCGTCGCGAACGGGAGGAAATATGTCGGCGAGGGCACCGAGAAAGAAAGGAACGAGCTCACTCGAACCGGTGGCGAGGTAGGCGTCAGCAGCCGACAGCGAGATGACCAGGCACTGACCATCGTGAGCGCCGGCGGCGTCGCTGCGGTCGAAAACGAATTCGATGGGCGAGTCGACGCACGCAGCCATGACGAGATCCGTTACCTTTCGATCGAAAACGAACTGTATGTTAACGATTGGTGACGTTCCCAATTCAGTGGCGAGATCTGACCCAATGACGCCGAGGGTCCCCGCCACTCGAGGGGACGTGGCCACGATGACCGCGCTGCCCTTGAGAGACTCGTCGTCGCTCTCAACGACGAAGGCGCCGTCGGGCGTGCGCGTGATCGAGTGCACCGCCGTATTGAGATGTGTGACGACCCCAGCGGCATCGAGAGCCCGGGCGCCGTACTCGCCGTGCAACCGTGCGAGGGGCACGGTTGACCAACCCATGTCGGCACCATCAGCGTCACGAAGAAAGCCCACTTGGAAGACCTGGGCCGCGAGTGCGAGGGACGCGTGGTCGACGCTCACGTTCAACGTGGGTTGAATGATGAGATTCCAAAGTCGCGCGATGGCGCGCTCCGACTGACCGTGCTGGCGTAACCAGTCGCCAAAGTTAATGTCGTCGAGCGCGGGGTCGCCGAGCCTCAGACGTGACAGTGCGAGAACGGGACGTAGTAGTCCCAGTCGCTCACGAAGTGTCAAGAGCTGGTAACGAGCGAGCGACGCGGCGAGGTGGAAGGGCGCGGGCAGGTTCGAGCGTCGAATCGTCCCGCGCTGTCCGTCTGGGGCGAGGACGGGCACATCGAGGTGCGGTTGGAGGTAGACCTCGTCGCTGGCTCCGAGGCGTTTCAAGAAGTCGCGGTACGCACTGCAACAACCGAGAAACACGTGCTGGCCATTGTCGAAGGAATATCCGTCTCTCTCAATGGACGTCGTTAGGCCGCCAAGGTGTGGCCGACGCTCGACGAGTGTTACGCCAACGCCGGCGTCGGCGAGGGTGAGCGCTGCGCTCATTCCCGCGAGGCCACCTCCGACGACGATGACGCGAGTCGAACTCACGATCGCGCCGCGAGCAGGCTCTGAATCGCCACCGAGACTTTCTCCGACGTCGGGACCGAGACCCGTCCTTGCGTGACCGCCAGTGGGTTGCGCTCGATGCGCTGAAGGAGGTGCTTGTAAATCCCCGACATCGCTCCGACGCAGGCCCGACCGCGGCCGTGCAGCAGTGGCAGAAGTTGCAGTCCCTCGGCGAACCACCGATCGGCGCGCCCGCATTCGAAGGCGACCAGCCGCGCGATCTCACTGTCGGGTCCCGAAAGATCGGGAGCACAGCTCACTCGTTCGGCGTCGGCCCGTGGCAGATAGACCCGACCGAAGGAACGATCTTCCACGACATCGCGCAAGATGTTGGTGAGTTGAAGAGCCACGCCAAGCGAATCCGCGAGGGGAACCGCACGTTCGGGATCGTCCGAGCCGAAGACAGCGAGCGATAGACGACCAACGGATCCGGCGACGTTTCGGCAGTACTTGACAAGATCGTCGATGTTTTCGTACGACGTACCGTTGACGTCCATTTCGCACCCGTCAATGATCTCGCCGAAGCACTCCATCGGCAGCGGGTATCGACTGGCGGCGTCCGCGACGGCGGCGAGCACCGGGTCATTGGTCTTGGGATCGATCGGATTGATGTCCTTGCGCACGAGGCTGAGGCCCGCGAGTTTCTCTTCGGGTGAACTGTCGCCGTCGCCGATGTCATCGATGCGCCGAGCCAGGGCGTATATCGCCGACATCGCTTGGCGCTCGGGTTTGCGTAGAAGTCGAATGCCGTACGCAAAGTTCTTAGCTTCCCTACGCGTGACGCCTTCGCACCAGTCGTAGGCCGCTTCGATATTCACGCAGCACTCCGGCGTGTCTTCAGAAAAGCGCTCGCCATGTGTGTCGCCAGCGATCGTTTTGAGGGACTGCAGTGAACGGCCAACACGTCGTAGTTCGCTTCCTCAAGGGCATCGAGTACAGCGAGACCACCGGCCACGAAGCCTTCGACCGCGAAACGTGGACGCCAGGCCAGAGTCGACGCGAGCGGGGCGCCATCGTCGAAGAGCGCGCGGGCGCGCTGTGCTTCGAACGCCACGACGTCACGTAGCGGTCCATTGGCCGAGGTGACCAGAAGCTCTTCCTCGTGGCAACCGAAGCGTGCGAGATCATCGAGGGGAAGATAGATGCGACCTTGACGCGCATCTTCTCCTACGTCTTGTAGGTGCTCGACCAACTGCAAAGCAATGCAGATCTTGTCCGACAGCGCCACGCGCTCGGGGGTTGACGCGTGAAAGATCGAGAGCACCAGGTGTCCCACGGGCGCCGCCGACAGCATGCAGTAACCCACGAGGTCATCAAAACTCTGATAGCGGCTAATCCGTTGGTCGACGCGATTGGCCTCGATCAGTTGTCGAAAAGGCTTCGGGCTGAGTTCGAGGTTCTCAATAACGGGGGTCAGGCGTTGAAAGACTGGGTGGATGGCTTCGCCGAGAAAGGCGAGGTCGAGCTCGGCTTCGAGGAAGTCCAACAGAGCCAGCCGATCGCCCAAGGCCTCGTCACCGATGTCGTCGGTGAGGCGAGCGAACGCGTAAATCGCCATGAGATTCTCACGCTCTTCGCGTGGCAGCAGGCGTGACGCCACCGGAAAATTCTCCCGACGCGCCCGCGCCGCGACGTGATCGGTCCCGTTCAGAAAACTGCTTATCGTCTGCGTCAATTTGCTTGACACCAGCGGCGACTCCCTTTGCGCAATTTCAACCAAGGTAAACCTATCAGCCGCATTTCCGTGATCATTCGGCGATTGGTATCGCGACCTGCGCTGTTAGGTCACTGCGAACAGCTGTGCAACGGTGGCGCGTAGTGATTACGAGTTCCAAGGAAACGCACTATTAACGTTCAAGTACGGTCCTCGCGGTGCGGTCGGCAGTACACGCGGAAACTCGGGTTCATCGTTGAGCAGTCGAAGTAACGCCGTTGACAGTCCTTCGGGGTCAAGACCGAGTTCACCGAGCAGTGCGTCGGGTTGATTGTGGTCGAGAAAAGCGCGCGGCACGCCAAGTATCCGTGTCGTCGGCACGGGCACGCCCAGGTCTTGAGCGCGTTCTCGCACGGCGGACACCATGAGCGTGCCGGCCCCACCGTGACGAGTGCCGTCTTCGATGGTGATGATGCGTTCGTGTGCGACAGCGTCATCGATCATCGACGCCTCGGGGGGCAGCACGCGCACGTCGTAGAGCGTGACGCGCTTCGCATCGTCGCCCATGAGCGTCAGGGCCTCGTAGGCCGACGGCGCCATCTTTCCCACGGCCAGGACACAGAGAGACCCGTCACCGCGAGTGACTTCTCGCGCGTGCAGGCCAACTCCGGTCTTTCCATCAAAGGGCTTTGGCAGAGTCTTGGGAAAGCGCAGAGCCGTGGGCGAACTCATCGACAGAGCTTCAGCGAGCATGCCCGGAATCTCTGCGGCGCTCGAGGGCGCGAAGATCGTCATATTGGGAATGGCGAGACATAGGGCCATATCGAGGAGACCGTGGTGACTTGGTCCGTCGTCTCCGGTGATGCCCGCGCGGTCGAAGACAAAGACGACTGGCAGGTTCAAAAGCCCGACGTCGAGATTGGCCTGATCGAACGCGCGCGAGAAGAACGTCGAGTACAAAGCGACCACGGGTTTCAGACCACCCATCGCCATTCCGGCCGCCGCGGTTACGGCGTGTTGCTCGGCGATACCGACGTCGAAGAAGCGGGTGGGGTAGCGCTGCTGAAAAGCCGTGAGTCCCGTAGGTTCCGCCATGGCGGCGGTAATTGCGACGACCCGATCATCCAGATCTGCCAGGGTGATGAGCGAGTTCGCGAATGCCGCGGTAAAGGATTCGGAGACCGGCTGGTCCTCGTTGACGGGTGCACGCAATTTGTAGTCGTGCATCTTCAGCTTGTCGGTAGTCGCCGGTTCGTACCCGCGACCCTTTTCGGTGAGAACGTGCACGACGATTGGTCCGTCCCACAACGCGGCGTTTCGCAGCGCGGTTTCCACTGATTCGATGTTGTGGCCGTCGATTGGTCCGACGTAACGCACGCCCAGATCCTCAAAGAACGTGCCCGGAGTTACCAGTTCGCGTACCGCCGACGTCACCCCGTGAAGGCCGGCGAGACCCGCACGCCCGGCGCGAGGGAGATGTGGCGCGAGGTGACGAACGCCCTCACGCACCGAGACGTAGGTGCGATTGAGCCGCAGCGAGGTCAGCGACTCCGAGAGTTTGGAGACGGTCGGCGCATAGCTTCGTCCGTTGTCGTTGAGGACAATGACCACGCGTTGGTTGGAGTGCCCGAGGTTGTTGAGGGCTTCGTAGGCCATGCCCCCGGTCAGTGAACCGTCACCGACGACGGCAACCACGTGGCGTTTGCCCCCGTGTCCCGCGAGTTCGCCACGGTGATCGAGCGCAACGGAGAGTCCGTGGGCATAGGAGAGGGCCGTTGACGCGTGGCTCGACTCGATCCAATCGTGGGGACTCTCGGAGCGATTCGGATACCCCGAGAGGCCTCCGCGCTTTCGTAGTTTCGCGAAGTCTCGACGCCGACCGGTGAGCAGCTTGTGGATATAGGCCTGGTGGCCGGTATCCCAGAGCAGGACGTCCTCAGGGGAGTGGAACACGCGATGAAGCGCCAGGGTCAGTTCAACTACACCCAGGTTGGAACCGAGATGCCCTCCGGTTGAGGTCACCGTCGAGATGATGAATTCGCGAATTTCCTGACTGAGAGCGTCTAGTTCTTTATACGAAAGGGGCCGCAGGTCGTCGGGGCCCTCAATAGAAGCGAGATTCACCTTCCGAGCCTACTGGGGGGCGTTGCAAACGCCAGTTGTACCTCAGGGAATCGCGTTGCCTGCGTGGCGTCGCGCGTATCGTCCGCGGCCCCCGAGCAGGTGACGCTGGGGATCATCGTCATAGACCCCGACGACCAGGGACGAGGCGCAGAGCCCGACGGCACCGGCGACCAGCACGATGAGTGAAAGGACCTCAAGGGTGACGGCGACGGATCCGCCGCGTAACCGCTCGTCGAACAGGACGAAACCAAGAACGATGGAGACAATGGGGTTGGTCAGAATGAGAGCCGACTGCGACACGGCGAGGGATCCTGCTCGAAAAGCGTGTTGCATGACCACAAATGAGGTGAGTCCAATTAGGGCGAGGGCGTAGAGCTGCCACGAGACGAGGGCACCCAACCAACCCTTCATCAACACGTTGGTGAGCGACTTGGTGACGACCGCAAGGAAGGCAAAGCCGACAGAGGCTCCCGCTCCAAGAAAGAGTGCGCGCCACCAGTCCGGTCCGCGCAAGCCAAGAGCGACGAGGCCAAAGGCCAACACGACTATGAAAATGCTGGTCGTGATCCAGCGCGCCGCGCTCGGCACGCCCGTCCCGACGCTCGGCGAGGCGACGAGAAGAAAGACCGTCAGCCCGACGGCGGCGGCGAGTGCGGAGACCACGTCGCGAGTGTGCCAGGCAGTCGAGTACCAGAACCACAGAATGAAGACCACGATCAAGAGTTCGGTCACCATGAGGGGTTGGACCTCAGCAACGGAGCCCAGGTGCAGTGCGACCGACTGGACGAGGTAGCCGAGGGTCATGACAACGAAGCCCACGATCCACACCCGTCGCTGGATCATTTGGCGAATGAAACCAATTTCGTCGGTCGAGTCGGGAGTTCCTTCTACGCCAAGGCGCTGGCAGACGCTCGACAACGCGTACAGACACGAAGCCGTGAGCGCCAAAAAGATGACCACGGGCGTAGCCTATGGGACTGCACACCTTTACACCTGGGGTGATGAGGCCCGACTGGACCTTCACGCACGCTGCGGCGTTTAGATTTGAAGGCAGAGGGAGGACTATGTCGTTCAAACTGTCAGAACTTCTCGCTGATCGCGACGGCGAAAATTTCCAACTGCACACCAGGTACATGAATCCGCAGTTGGCCAAAGTCGTTAAGACCCTCGGTTTCGACCGCTTCTACGAGCGAGGCGAAGGCTGTTACCTCTTTGACGAGAACGGCACGAGTTATCTCGATCTGTTGAGCGGCTTTGGTGTCTTCGCCCTCGGCCGCAGTCATCCGGTGGTGCGCGACGCACTCCACCAGGCGCTGGACGCGGACCTGCCGAACATGGTTCAGATGGACTGCGCCCTCCTGCCGGGCCTATTGGCGGAGCAATTAGTCACGAGGAGTCCCGAGCAGATCGAACGGGTGTACTTCTGTAACTCAGGAGCCGAAGCGGTCGAAGCGTCCATCAAGTTCGCCCGGTCGCACACCAAACGCCAGCGGATCTGTTATCACGCCCACGCGTATCACGGACTCACGATGGGAGCCCTGTCCGTGAACGGATCGAGCGACTTCAAAAAGGGCTTCGGCGAGATGTTGCCCGGAGCGACGGAGATCGCTTTTGGAGACGTCGAGGCTCTGCGCAACGAAATCCGCCTCGGCGATGTGGCCGCCTTCATCGTGGAGCCCATTCAGGGAAAAGGTGTCTACGAACTCGAGGGAGAAGTATGGCGGGCGCTCGAAGAGGTCTGTCACGAAGCGGGCGTTCTCTTCATCTGTGACGAAGTGCAGACGGGCATTGGGCGAACGGGGAAGTTCTACGCCTTCGAGCACTACGGGCTGCGTCCTGACATCATCACCGTCTCGAAAGCTCTCTCTGGTGGATACATTCCCGTTGGAGCGATGCTCACGAGCGACAAGATCTTTCGCAGCGTCTACAGCTCGATGGATCGAGCGATGGTTCATTCGACCACTTTCAAGGGCAATCAACTCGCCATGGTCGCGGGTCTCGCCACACTGTCAGTGTTTGACGATGATGGCATTGTCGAGCACGCGGCGGCGATGGGTGATCTCTGGCACCAGAAATTGGGCGAGCTCAACGACCGCCATGAGTTTGTGCACGCCGTGCGCGGGCGCGGGCAGATGATTGGCATCGAGTTCGGGGCTCCGACGACACCCGCCCTCAAACGACGTTGGCGTGCGGTGGAATCGACGCGCACGGCTCTGTTTACTCAGACTCTCGTGGTGCCCCTGTTTCAACGTCACCGGATTTTGACGCAAGTGGCGGCCGACAACGTGAACATCATCAAACTGCTACCCGCGCTCATTGCTGGCGAGCGAGAGATCGACCTGTTCGTGGATGCTCTCGATGAACTACTCACTGACGCCGAGAAGAACAGCGCGTGGATCTTTGGGTTCGGCGTGGCCATGGCGAAGGGCGCGTTCAAGCGGACACGCTCGTCAGCGAACGCGAGCCCCGCGCAGTCGTGACCTCTTCGTGAAGGTTGGCGAAGCGAGTCGCTCGCGACAGTCGCGAACCCGCTGGGCGACGTACGTCGGGGGAGCGGCGGTGGTTGTCGCGGCGGTGCTTCTCATCGTTATCTTTCGCCCCAGCCACACTGCGGGCTCAGGAGTCGCCGTTCTCTCGACGAAGTCGTACGGAAATGTTCTGGTCGTGAAAAGCGGCGAGCTGGCCGGATTTCCGCTCTACGAATTCAGCGGTGACGCTAACGGGCGACTGGGTTGCGGGACGACCAAGGCTCGCGGGTACGACCTCAATCCCAATGGAGCGTTGGAAATGACCTGCACCGGTCCCATGAGCGACATTCTTCGCAACGTCTTTTCTGACGACTGGCCGGCCTATACGACGAAGAACCCGCCGATCGCGGGCGCGGGAGTGGATCAGAGGCTGCTCGGTACGAGATATCGACGCGGCATTGGCGACCAGGTCACCTACGCCGGGCACCTTCTGTACCTCTTCGATCCTTCGTCGGCGCCGTTCAAACCGCTGGGCGAGGACTACCTTGAGACCACGAGTCCGCTCGCTCCGTGGCACGGCTATTGGAGCCTGGTCTCGGCGAAGAACGGCGACCCCGACGAAGGAGTCGCCACGATCGAAACGGGAACATTGGCGAATGGCCAACGCGTCCTGGCCGTAGAAGGCGACCCCAACATCAATCCGCTGGCGGTAACCGCGTACACCTATAGCGCGGGTCTCTGTGGAAATACATGCGCGCCCGAGTGGGTGCCGGTACTCACGACAGGGAAGCCCCTCCTACGCGGTTTGAGCGCTCAAGCTATTGGCGAAACGCGCCTCGCCAATGGGACAGAGCAGGTGACGTATAACGGCAAGCCGCTCTTCGAGTATTGGAAAGAGAAGGTCTCCCTGGCCAAGAATGGATCGCTCGCCGCAACGGGAACCGCGGGCAATGGTAACGGGCTGTCTGGACCGGCTGGGACTTTTTCTACTGTTCCGATCGGCTCGTAGGCTACGAGCGAACGATCTCGACGACAGGGATAACGCGCGTCGTCTTGGTCTCGTATTCGGCAAAGTTCGGAAGACGCGAGGCCTGCACGGCATAGACCCGATCACGATCGGCACGCTCGAGTGGGGTGGCAATTGCGTTGAAGGTGTCGCCACCGAGTTCGACGGTGACCTCAGGGTGGGCAACAAGATTGCGATACCAGTCGGGGTTGGTGTCGGCGCCCGCCTTGGAGGCGAAGACGTAGGTATGGCCCTCGAGGTCCAAGTACATCATTGGATTGACACGCTTCTGATTGCTCTTGGCGCCCGTCGTGGTGAGTAGGAGCATCGGAGCTCCTGTGAAGTCTCCGCCGACCTGACCGCCGTTGCTGCGGAACTCTTCAATGATTCCTTTATTCCAGTCGTTCATGTCGCTCATAGTCCACCTTTCCTTCGACTCTCGACTCACAGTAGTCATTGTGCGGCGCCGGAGTCTTGGCGGTAAGGCTCGAGGCAAACCCTGGCTCCAGGCGCCACGAGGTCCTACTGTCTAGACATGTGTCGAAACATCACGATTCTGCGCGGTCTCGAGCCTGAGGCGACCTCGGAGGAGATAGAAGCCGCCGCCCGCCAATTCATTCGCAAGGTGAGCGGAGTGACCACCATCACCCCTCGAACGAGCGAGTCTCTGGAAAAGGCGATTGACGCCGTCGCCCGAGCGACCAGCGAACTCCTCCTCGAGCTCCCCGCGCGCCAGAGGCCTCCTACGACGGTCCCACCGCTGCGCCGCCGCGCGCTCAGCGATCAATAGCTACTCAGGTTCTCCGCGAGCGACTTCGACCGTTGTTACTACCATTAGGGCGAGGTGTCCGTGTCCCAACTTCTCTTTCTCGCATTTAGCAACCGCCTCGACGCGGTCGAGCTGGCGCACGAGGTCGGTGAGCAGCTCGCCCGAGACGGAGTGACGTCGTCACTACACCTGCTGGATACGCCGGATGAACCCGAGATCGATGCTTCTACCCTGGTCGTGAGCCTCGGGGGCGACGGAACGTTCCTGAAAGCCACGCGCCTGGCCCACAGTGTGGGCGCCCGTATCGTCGCAGTGAATCTCGGTCAGCTCGGGTTTCTCCTCGATGTGCCATCGACCGAGATCGTCGAGCACATTACGTGGGCGCTCACGAACAACACCGTCTCAGAGCGCCTGGCTTTGCAGATCACGGTCTCGAACTTGCCCGGAGAAGAGTTCGCTCTCAATGAAGTCGTCGTCGAGCGGGCGAGTCCCGGTCACATGGTGAAAGTGAAGACGTTCGTCGACGAAGAGGAGTTTTTGACGTACTCAGCCGATGGTGTGATGGTCTCCACCCCGACCGGTAGCACGGGTTATAACTTTTCGGCGGGTGGTCCCGTCGTGGACGCCTCGCTCGCGGTGATGATCCTTACTCCCGTGGCCCCGCACTTCACCATCGGACGGTCCATCGTCGTTCCGGTCAACCGGGTGATTCGCCTCCTCGTTGATGACAAACCCGCCATGCTGGTCGCCGACGGGCAGACCATTGGAGCGCTTGGACCCGGTGAGTTCATTGAAGTTCGCCAGAGTCCCACCCCGGTGCACATAGCGGCGTCGCGGAGCTTCGACCTTGCGACGCGACTTCGCCGCAGCCTTCGAGAGGGTCATGCCTAAGGCGCAGCTGGTCGAGTTGTACGCCCACAAACTCGGGGTTATCGATGATGCTCGCTTAGAGTTCGGTCCCGGATTCAACGTCATCACCGGTGAAACCGGAGCCGGCAAGACCCTCCTCCTCGGTGCCTTGGGACTCTGCCTCGGAAGTGATGCCAGCGCTTCGCGCTACGCCTTAACGAACGACACGCGCGCCGTCGCCCTCTTTCTGCGCGATGACGAAGAACTGGCGTTCTCCCGCGAGGCGGGTAGTTCAGGTCGCCTGCGCAGTTCGCTCAATGGAGCGCCTTCGAGCGCAGAGGCGCTGCGCGCGTTCGCTGAACAGCTCATCATTATTCATGGACAACACGACTCGCTATTGCTGCGAAACCGAGGGGAGATTGTTCGACTCATTGACGACACCGGTGACGTCGACACCAAGGAGCTCAGTGATGTTCGTCGTCAGTTGCGCGAGGCTCGCCAGTTGCGAGACGGACTTGGTGGCGACGAGGACGCGCGTCATCGAGATCTCGAGTACCTCGACTTTCAACTGCACGAACTCGACGTAGCGGCGATCTCTTCCGCCACTGAATTGGACGAGAGTTTCGCGGAACTCGCGCGACTGTCAACGTTGCGTGATGGCCAGTCCGCGATTGTCGAAGTTGTTGAACTCTTTGACGGCGATGGTGACGACGCGGTCCTCTCTCAGTTCGCTCAGGCTCTCGCACGGGTGCCGGATGGCGACGCGTACGCCGACATTCGTGGCGCACTGCGAGACGCTCTCATCGAAGCTCGCGACTCCGTGCACGAACTTTCGGCACTGAGCGATCCCGAAGCCTTTGACCCGCGGGTCATTGAAAACCTCGAAGCGCGCGTCAGCGTTCTGCAACACGTCGCCAAGAAGTACGGAGGTTCGCTCAGCGCGGCCCTCGCGGCTCGAGACGAGATGCGAGCGCGGCGCGAGCGCGCGGAGACCGACGCCCTTCGCGTTAGTGCCATTGATCAGGAGATTAGTGAGCTGGAGATTCGTGAGGCTGACGTAGCGCGCCGCGCGCGGGCCGACCGTGAGGTGGCGGCGAAAAAACTTACGGCAGCCGTGAGTCGACAGATGACTCGGGTGGCCCTCGCGAACGCCACGCTCCGTTTTGTCGTCGATGGTGACGACGGATCGGACGCACAAATATTTTTTACTCCGAACCCGGGACAGCCCGAGGGCCCACTGTCGGCGCTCGCGAGTGGTGGAGAATTGAGTCGAGTGCTTCTGGCACTTTCCCTCGAGACTGTGCATCGCGACGTCGTTGCGGTCTTTGACGAGATCGACGCCGGTCTTGGTGGTCAAGTGGCGCAACAGATCGGGGAGTGCCTGCGAGAAGTGGGACAACTTCAGCAGGTGCTTGCGATCACTCACCTTGCGTCGGTCGCCGCCCGAGCTGATCATCATTTCATTATTGAAAAGACGGTCGAAGGTGGCGCCACGAGCACTCTGGTCCGCGAGGTCGGTGGCGATGAACGAGTACGTGAAATCGCTCGCATGCTCGCCGGCGACACGGTGACAGCGGAATCTCGCGCACTCGCGACGCAATTGCTCGAAAACTCTCTCGAAGATCGCACCAAGGCGGACTTTCCTCGCTAGGATGTTGTTCCGTGAGAAGCGCAGTTTTGCAATGACAAAGTACGTCTTTGTAACGGGTGGAGTGTCGAGCTCCCTAGGCAAGGGGCTTACCGCCTCTTCTCTCGGTCGCCTCCTCAAATCCCGCGGACTTCGGGTCACCATGTGCAAACTGGACCCGTATCTCAACGTCGACCCGGGAACCATGAATCCTGGCGAACACGGAGAAGTGTTCGTCACCGACGACGGCGGCGAAACTGACCTCGACCTTGGCCACTACGAGCGCTTTATCGACGAGTCACTCTCGAAGATCTCCAACACCACCACGGGCTCGATCTATTCGAACGTCATCGCCAAAGAACGCCGGGGTGACTATTTGGGAAAGACTGTTCAGGTCATTCCGCACGTCACTGACGAGATCAAGGAGAGAATCCGGCGCCAGGGCTCGCTCGGCGCTGATGTCGTCATCGTCGAGATCGGTGGCACGGTCGGTGACATCGAGATCGTGCCTTTTATCGAATCGATTCGCCAGTTCCGCCGCGACGCCGGACGCGACAATGTCTGCTACGTCCACCTCACGTTGGTGCCGTATCTGGCGCCCTCCGGCGAGCAGAAGACCAAGCCCACCCAACACTCCGTTACTGAGTTGCGCTCGCGCGGTATTCAGCCCGACATCATCGTGTGTCGCAGCGACCAGCCGATTTCCGACGGTCTCAAGCGCAAGATCTCCCTGCTCTGCGACGTTCCCGTCAATGCGGTGATCTCGGCGGTGGATGAGGAAAGCATCTACGACATTCCGATCACCTTGCACCACGAAGGACTCGACACGATCGTCTGCAACACCTTGAATATTGATCTCGAGGAACACCCGATTGACCTGACGCCCTGGGAGAGTGTGGTCCGGCGTGTTCACAACACGAACCGATCTCTGCGCATTGGCATCATCGGTAAATACGTCACGATGCCCGACGCCTATTTGAGTGTCGGAGAGTCCATCCGTCACGCCGGTTTTGGCGTGGGTGCGAAGACGATTATTGAGTACCACGAGGCCGAGCGAGTGCCTTCGGAGCTCGACGCCGATCGCCTCAGCCACCTCGACGGGATCATTGTGCCCGGCGGGTTCGGCGAGCGCGGTATTGAGGGCATGATCGCGACCGCTCGTATTGCCCGAGAGAACGACATTCCGTACCTGGGTATCTGTCTCGGCATGCAGATCCAAGTCATCGAGTTCGCCCGTCACGTACTTGGTCTGAGCGACGCGCAGTCCACCGAGTTCTCACACAGTTCTTCGGCGCCGGTCATCTCGCTGTTAGCCGAGCAGATCGACGTCACCGACCTGGGCGGCACGATGAGACTCGGCGCGTGGCCCGCCATGCTCGACGAAGGCTCGCAGGTCGCCGAACTGTACGGCACCACCGTCGTCTCCGAACGTCATCGCCACCGCTACGAGTTCAACGCGCGCTACCGCGATCAGTTTGAAGCGGCTGGGCTTCGTTGTTCGGGAAACTCGCCCGACGGGCGACTCGTCGAGTTCGTCGAACTGCCCGGGCACGCATTCTTTGTCGGTACGCAGGCGCACCCCGAGTTCAAGTCGCGTCCGGACCGCCCACACCCTCTTTTCCTCGGGCTCGTCAAGGCCGCATCCGCTCGCGCGGAAGGTCGCGAGCCACACATCATCGATCCGTCAACGGTCGCTAGCACCTTGTGAGCGACTCCTTCCACGTCGAAGGGGCCGAGACAGTTTTTCGCTCCCATGTTTTCAACGTCGAACGAAGAACCGTTCGCCACGGCGAGGGTAGTTTTGAGCGCGACGTCGCAGTTCATCCGGGAGCTGTCGCCGTCCTAGTCATCAACGATCGCGGCGAGGTCGGCTTCATCCGTCAGTATCGCGCGACCTTTGATCAAGAGCTCCTCGAGATTCCCGCGGGCACTCAAGATATCCCCGGCGAAGATCCTCTCGATGCCGCAAAACGCGAACTGATCGAAGAGATGGGCATTGAGGCGAGCGAGTGGACCCTCATCGGCCGCTTCATGAATTCGCCCGGCTGGTCGACACAGGTCATGACCGTGTACGAGGCTCGAGGTCTCACCGAGCGCGCACGAGAACCTGCCGGAGCTGAAGAGCGGAGTTCAACCGTTCACTGGTACTCGCCAGCGGAGCTTCGCACTCTGTTGCGTAGCGCCTACGCCATCGACTCCACGACGACCATCGCCCTGCACCGTGTCTTCGGGAACTTCCTTGACGAACTTTGATGAAGCGCTCGAAGACTATCTTCAGTGGCTCACTATTGAAAAGGGTCGCAGTCGCGCCACGCTAGAGGCGTACCGGCGCGACCTCGTCGCTCTCGGGGTATGGCTGGGGGAGAAGAAACTTCGCCTCAGTGGCCTTCGCGAAGAGGACCTCGAGGGGTATTTCAACGGGCTTCGCGAAACTAGCCAAGCGACCACCGTGGCTCGCTCGGTCGCGGCGGTTCGCGGCTTTCTCTCCTATCTCCTCGATGAGGGTCAGCTGACGCTCGACCCGAGCGCTCGATTGAAGGGCGGTCGACGCGGACGCACGTTGCCCAAGCCTCTCGGTGAGAATGAAGTGGCAAAGTTGCTCGACGCGATTCCCTCAGCGACAGCGATCGACCTACGCGATCGCGCTCTTCTGGAGCTTCTTTACGCCACGGGGGCGCGGGTCAGTGAAGTGGTCGGCCTAGAGCTTTCGGACGTCGACTTCGACGAGGAGCTAATTCTTCTCACCGGAAAGGGATCGAAGCAACGTCTCGTGCCCATGGGCGGAGCCATGCAACGCGCGTTGCGCGACTATCTCGGACCCGGCGGCCGCCGAACTCTTCTCGCAGGCCGCAAGAGTCGCCGAGTGTTCTTAAACGCTCGCTCGGGGGAGTTGACGCGTCAGGGCGTCGATCTCATTGTGCATAAGCGCGCCCTGCTCGTGGGAATCGACCGATCTCGTATCTCAGCTCACGTCTTTCGCCACAGTTGCGCGACGCACATGCTCGCGCATGGCGCCGACATTAGGGTGGTGCAGGAACTGTTGGGTCACGCGTCAATCGCCACCACACAGATCTACACCGCAGTGTCGGTAACGACCTTGCAACGTGAATACCAGCACGCCCATCCTCGAGCCCACGATTAAGAGGTAGTCCCCGATGAATCTCTGGCTCTGGTTCGTGATCTTGATTCCGTCCGTCGTTCTTCACGAAGTCGCTCACGGGTACGTCGCGAACCACTTCGGCGATCCGACGGCCAAGCAGGCACACCGACTTACCCTGAACCCATTGGTCCACATCGACCCCTTTGGGTCAGTCATCATGCCGGGTCTCCTCTTGCTCTTGCACTTTCCCGCTTTCGGCTACGCGAAACCAGTGCCGGTCAACCTCTCTCGACTTCGCAAGCCACGCCAGCAGGCGCTCTGGGTCTCGCTGGCGGGGCCGGCCGTCAACATCATTCTCTCGGCCGTTGGCTACGTCATTTGCCGAGAAACACTCCACGAGGTCGCCTTCACCGCGACGGGTACCTATATTCCCGCCATTTTCACCTTCGGGGAGACACTCGGATTAGTCAATCTCATCCTCGCGGTCTTTAACTTGATCCCCATCCCGCCGCTCGACGGATCAGCGATCATCGAGAGATTTCTCCCCAATAGGAGTCTCGCGAAGTACTACCAACTTCGCGCCCGGGCACTTCCATTCTTCTTCCTCGCGCTGATTCTGCTGACCTGGACCACCAACATCGCGGGCACGTGGTTAGTCGGTATCGAAAACTGGTGGCTCAGGCTGCTCTAAACCAGTCCCATGGCGCTCGCGGCGCGACGATACACCGGGCCAGCCTGTTCACTCGCCTTCTGCGCTCCGCGTTCTGCGACCGCATGCAAGTCGGCGGGCGATTGAATGAGCCGGTCGTAGCGCTCGCGCAGTGGCGACAAGTTCTCGACCATGAGTGCGGCGAGGTCCGTCTTGAGATCCCCGTATCGCGTGTAGCGGCTGGCAACGGCCTCGGGGGTTTCTTTGGCGAAGCTCGCGTAGATCTCGAGCAAGTTAGAGACCCCGGGCTTGGTCGACCAGTCGTAGCGCACGTCACCGTCTGTGTCGGTAACGGCTTTCGAGATCTTTCGCTCGATGTCACTCGGACTATCGAAGAGGTAGATCGTGCCGAGCGGACTCGAGATCGACTTGCTCATCTTTCGGGTCGGCTCTTGGAGGTCCATGACCCGTGCCGCAACTTTGGGTTGCACGCCGACGGGAACGGTAAAGGTGTCGCCGAATCGATTATTGAACCGTTCGGCGATGTCGCGGGCCAGCTCGAGGTGTTGGCGCTGATCGTCGCCGACGGGGACCTCCTGCGTGTCGTAGAGCAAGATGTCGGCCGTTTGCAGGACGGGGTACGTCAAGAGTCCCACTCGGTAGCCCTCTTGACGCTCGGACTTCTCTTTGAAGGCCACCATGCGAGAGAGTTCGCCGTAGGTGGCGACACACTCCAGCAGCCAGTTCAGCTGGGCGTGATACGGGACGTGACTCTGAATAAATATGGCGCAGACCTCGGGATCGAGCCCCGCGGCCAGGTAGGTGGCGAGCAGATCCGTGGTGTTCTTGCGCAGCATTTCGGGCGAGATCTGCAGGGTCAGGGCGTGGAGATCCACCACGCAGTAGTACGCGTCGGCATTCTGAGCCTCCACCCACGGACGGAGCGCGCCAAGGTAGTTGCCCAGATGCAGCGTTCCTGAGGGTTGCATTCCAGAAAGAATTCTCATCGTTCAATGGTAGATGAGACACCCGGTAGGGTTGATGAGTGACCTTCGTCGTGACGACGCCGTCCTTTAGCGGCCCCGTAGAACTTCTACTGCAGCTGATCTCCAGTCACGACGTCGACATTCTGGACGTTCCTCTCGCTCCACTCGTCGACGCGTTCGTGGCTACGTTGCGCGACGACGCCGTCACTCTCGAAATCGATGATCTCTCTGAGTTTCTCCTGATCGGAGCCGTTCTCTTGGAGATGAAGAGCCATCGGCTGTTGCCCGGTCGTGAGAGTGGCGAAATTGACGAGGAGTTCGTCGGCTGGGAAGAGCGCGACGTCCTCTTGGCGCGGCTCTTGGAGCTACGAACGTATTCGGCCCTGGCGGACGCCTTCGTGTCGCTCTTCGAGCGCGCGAGTCGCGCGTATCCCCGACTACGCGGAGTGGACGACGGATTCGTGGTGCAGCCGCCGGACCTCTTGGCGGGCGTGACGACGGCGCAACTGGCACTCGCGTACCTGCGCGGCATCGAAGAGAAACCGGTACCGGTCGTTCGACTTCACCACGTCACCGTCGACGCTGTCACGGTCGCCGAAACGGTCGCCACGCTGGCCCAGCGACTGCCAACCATGGGACGTTTTTCTTTCCGACAGCTGACCGAGGCACTCACCACGCGCATCGAGGTCATCGTGCACTTCTTGGCGCTTCTGGAGCTATGCAAGCTCGGCCACGTGACCCTCGGCCAGGGCGCAACCTTTGGCGAGGTACAGATCGAATGGCTCGACTCGAACGCGAGACTCGATATTGGGGGAGTGGACAGTTATGAGGGATGAACTATCACTCGAGCAGAAACTCGAAGCAATGCTGACGGTGGCCTTGGAGCCCATTTCCGCGGAGGAACTGGCCGACGTCGTTGATGCCGACGCCGCGGCGGTGACGGAGTCGCTGCGCGCTTTGCGCGATGAGTTCCTCGAGCAACGTCGCGGGTTTCAAGTCGTCGAGCTCGCGAGCGGCTGGGTCATGCAGTCCTCTCCCGACGTGGCGACCTGGGTCACGAAGTTCGCCAATCGCGACGTGTCGCACCGACTCAGTTCCGCGGCCCTCGAATCGCTCGCGATCATCGCCTATCGCCAACCTGTCTCGCGTGCTCAGATCACGGCCCTACGCGGCGTCAACGTGGACGGGGTCGTCCGACTCCTCGAACAACGTGGCTACATCGAAGAGCAGGGTCGAGCTCCGGGACCCGGTCAGCCAATCTTGTACGCCACGACCGAGCTTTTCCTCGATCGCATGGGACTCGCGACGTTGGACGATCTGCCTCCGATTGAAGAGTTCATGCCGCCAATAGAAACCGCGAATGCGCTGGCCGACGAGATGGCCGAGCGTTTCGATGACTCTGAGGTGTCGTAGTTGGACGAGGGCGAGCGACTCCAAAAGACGCTGGCGCGCGCTGGCTATGGGTCACGACGGTCGTGCGAGATCCTGATTGTCGAAGGGCGCGTCACGATCGACGGACGCGTGGCGGAGCTCGGAAATCGGGTTCAGCCCGAGATCAACATCATCTGCGTCGACGGCGCGATGGCTCCAACCTCGCAGAGCAAGGTCTATTTTCTTCTGAACAAGCCAGACGGCGTTGTCACGACGGCGTCGGATCCACAGGGTCGCACCACCGTGTTGGATCTCGTCGAGTCGCCCGTACGGATATTTCCGGTCGGACGGCTGGACATGAATACCGAGGGCCTGTTGATCTTGACCAACGATGGTCGCCTCGCGCACTTGCTCACCCACCCGAGTTCGGGAATTGCCAAGGAATATCTGGCGCGCGTCGAGGGCGACCCGTCTCCCGGGGCGCTGCGGCGTCTGCGCGAAGGAGTCGAGCTAGAAGACGGCGTCACGGCCGTCGCCCAGGTGTCGCGCGTCAGTGAGGGACTGCTGCGCATTGTCATCCACGAAGGCCGCAATCGCCAAGTGCGTCGCATGTGCGCGGCAGTCGGTCACGAAGTCACACGCCTCGTGCGTACACGCATTGGTCCCCTCCAAGACGCCACACTGTCACCGGGTTCGTATCGCCAACTGTCGCTGAACGAAGTTCGACGACTGATGGAGGCGGTTGGGATGACCGAGGAGCTGGCCTCTACGATGCCTTCATGAGTTTTGCCATGGTTCGAGGATTACGGGGCGCGTCAACGTGCGAGGAGAACACGCCCGAAGAGATCAACGAAGTGACCCAAGAGCTACTTCTCGAGATGCTCGAGCGCAATGGCATCAACCACGACGACGTGATCAGCGTGCTCTTTACAACGTCTCCCGACCTTACGGCCGCTTTTCCGGCCACCGCCGCACGCGGGGTGGGCTTTGGCGATGTGCCGCTGCTGTGTGCGAGCGAGATCAACGTGCCCGGCGCCATGGCGCTCACCGTGAGGGTGCTGATGCACGCGTACACCGAGCGAGCCCGCAACGAACTTCGACACGTGTATCTGCGAAAAGCTCCCTCTTTGCGCGATGACCTTCCCGAATAGTCGTCGCGCCCACCTCGTGGGACTTGGGCTGATCGGGTCCTCGATTGCCTTGGCGTTACGCGACGCGGGGTGGACCGTCACTGGCGTCGACAATGACCCCGCCGTCGAAGAAGCGGCCCGCGCGGCCAACGTGGTCGTGGGCTGCGAGTACGACGATGAGGTGGCTCTGGTCGTGATCGCGACGCCGGCCGGGGCCGTGGCCAAGGTTGCGAGCGAGATACTTCAGGGCTCTCGGAACGAGCGTCTCATCGTCACCGACGTCGCCGGAGTGAAGGGCGCCATCGTCAGCGAAGTGAGCGACCCCCGCTTTCTGGCCGGTCATCCGATGGCTGGCTCGGAACTGCGCGGCCTCGCCGGCGCCCGCCCCGATCTGTTTCAGGGATGCACCTGGGTCCTCACACCGACAACTGCCACGAAGCCAGAGACGTACACGACGCTGCACGGAATTCTGCGCGAGCTGGGAGCGAACGTGGTGGCCGTCGACGCCGACGATCATGATCGACTCGTGGCCGTGGCGAGCCACGTCCCTCACCTCCTCGCGGGCGCCCTCATGAACGAGGCGACCCGTGTCGCCGAACAAGACGCGGTGCTCTTGCAAATGGCCGCCGGAGGGTTTCGTGACATGACGAGAGTTGCCGCGGGTGACCCGAGCATCTGGCCCGACGTTTTGTTCGAGAACCGCGAGGCGATCAGCCAGTCGTTGTCGGCGCTCGAAGATCGCTTGAAGAGTCTGCGCGAAGCCCTCAACTCAAACGACCACGCCGCTATCGCCAGGGACCTAGCGGAGGCGGCCTCCGCGCGGCGACAACTTCCCGGGCGAGCCCTCAACTCGGAGAATCTCGCGTACCTGCGCGTGGCCGTGAGCGACCAACCCGGCGTGCTGGCCGCGGTCACCATGGCGGCATCAGAGATGCTCGTGAACATTTACGACATTGAGATCGCTCACGGTATCGAAGGCTCGAGCGGAACATTGCTGCTCGCGATCGATGCGCGCCTCGCCGACACGTTTAGCGCCGCGCTCACCGCGCGAGGGTTTCAGGTCGGTCACGAATGAACGACGTCGAACGCGTCTCTCACGCCGCGCAGCTGCGAGGCTCGCTGCGCGTTCCGGGCGACAAGAGCACGTCGCACCGGGCCCTCATGCTGAGCGCTCTCGCGAGTGGCGAGAGCTCCATCACCGGGCTGTCGCCGGGCGAGGACGTCGCGGCCACCAGCGCGATCGTCGAACTGCTCGGGGCGAGCCGTCGAGACGACGACGGAGTTGTGTACATCACCGGTCCCGACGACGGCCTGCGTCCGAGTGAGGAGGAGCTCGACTGTGGTAATTCGGGCACCTCGATGCGCCTGCTTTGCGGCCTCGTTGCCTCAATACCCGGACGTCACCAGTTGGTGGGCGACGCCTCGCTCTCGCGTCGGCCCATGGACCGCGTAGCGATTCCCCTCGGTCTCATGGGTGTCGACCTCCAAGGACACGGCATCACCTCGACGGCACCGCTCGCGATCACGAGTCCGTTGAAGTTGCAGGCGATTGACTACCGCGTTCCCGTCGCCAGCGCGCAGGTGAAGTCAGCCATTCTCTTGGCCGCGCTGACGGCGAACGGCGACACGCAAGTGCGCGAGGACGTGCGCACGCGTAGAACGACCGAAGACATGTTGCAGAGCGCGAAGGTCGACGTACGCAGCGACGACGTGGGCGAGGGCCGCGTTGTGACCCTACGGCCCGGTCGGCCCACGCGTCATAACTGGCACGTGCCCGGTGACCCATCCCAAGCGGCGTTCTTTGCCGTTCTCGGCGCCATTCATCCCGACGCGACCCTGGAAGTGCTGAGCGTCGAAGCCTCCATTGAGCGCGTTGGCTTCGTCGGAGTACTCGAGCGCATGGGCGCCGACGTGCGCCTGGACGAGCGCGATTCCTTTCACGTCCTGCGCTCGCGCAGTTCGTCGTTGATCGGTACCGAGATCCACGCCCACGACATACCGTCGGTGGACGAAGTGCCGGTCTTGACGGTGGCCGCGTGCGCTGCGCGCGGAGTCAGCGCCTTTCGCTCCATGGGAGAACTGCGTCACAAAGAGTCCGACCGCTTTGCCGGTTCCATGGCTCTCGCGATGAGCATTGGGTGTCGCGTCTGGTCCGATGGCGACGACTTCTTCGTTGAAGGACTTGGTACCGCTGAGAGATTCCTCGCTTTCAACTTTCACGGAGGATTGGATCATCGAATGGTGATGGCCGCCGCGGTTGCGGGGTGCGCGGGAAGTGGTGCAACAATCGAGGGCGCCGCGACTGTTGCGTCCAGCTATCCAAATTTTTTCCGCGACCTAACATTGTTGCAATGAGCAGCCAAGTCATCGCGATTGACGGCCCAGCCGGATCGGGAAAGTCAAGCGTGGCGCGAGCACTCGCGGCGACCCTCGGATGGTCGTTTCTCGATACCGGAGCTATGTACCGAGCGGTAACCGGCGAAGCGTTGCGCGTGGGTGTCGATCTCTTCGACGAAGAGGCGGTCGGAGCAATCGCGAGCGCCGTCACGATCGTGACTCTGCCGCGCGTTAGCGTCAACGGACGAGACGTCCACGATGAGCTACGCAGCGACGAGGTAAACCACGCGGTCTCCGTCGTCGCGGCCAATCCATTGGTACGCGCCCAGATGGTTCGTCGACAGCGCGACTTTGCGGCCGCGCAGCCCGTAGGAACGGTGGTGGAGGGACGCGACATTACGACGGTTGTCTTTCCCAACGCCACGGTCAAGGTGTATTTAACGGCGTCGTTGGAAGAACGCTCGAGACGCCGCAACGATGAAAGCGAAGCGTCGGTGAGCCGGCGCGACGACGCTGATACCACGCGAGAGGCGTCGCCGTTGCGACAAGCGGACGATGCTCTCGTGCTAGACACGACGGGGCGCAGCGTGCACGACGTCGTCGAGGAGATTACGCAATGCCTGAAGCTCCGGACCTCGTCCTAAACCCGCGCAAGACCCTTACGTACCGCATCTGTGCGGGCGTCGTGAGGGGCGTGGCGAAGATCATGTTTCGCCCGACGGTGACCGGAGCCGAGAACATCCCCTTAACGGGCCCGGTCATCATCGCGCCGATCCACCGCTCCAACGTTGACTTTGCTTTTAGCCTTTTCATCTCTCCGCGCAAGATCTTCTTCATGGCGAAAGAGGGCGTGTTCCACCCGGCCTTCCTTGCCGCGCTGTTGATCCGTCTGGGCGCCTTTCCCGTCAATAGAAACAGCGCCGACCGTGAGTCGATGCGTCTCGCCGAGGAGGTACTCAAACGCGGAGAGGCGCTCGTGCTCTTTCCGGAAGGCACTCGCAGGTCGGGCACGTCCGTCGAGGCGCTGCACGACGGCGTCGTCTTTATCGCGGCGCGATCCGGAGCGAAGATCGTGCCGGTGGGAATTGCCGGCAGCGAACGCGCGATGCCCGTTGGCTCGAAATTGCCGAGGTTTGCGAAAATTCAGATCGTGGTCGGAAAGCCCATTGATTCACCCGTTAGCGACGGGCGCGTCTCAAGGTCTCAGATCACCGACAAGACCGAGGAGC
This sequence comes from Acidimicrobiales bacterium, assembly GCA_049790955.1. Classification (GTDB taxonomy): domain Bacteria; phylum Actinomycetota; class Acidimicrobiia; order Acidimicrobiales; family RAAP-2; genus RAAP-2. Next base: position 56,882 of record JBAQZL010000097.1, on the reverse strand, counting down.
TTCGCCAAGAGTTAGAAGCGGTCTACGCCGATGCTCGCGCGCGACTAAAGAACTAGCGCTCGCGCCACCAGGTGCCAAAGACGACGCGGGCGTAGCGAAAACCGAAGAGCCAGTTCTTGCCCTTTTTGGTCGTGCCCGAGGCGCGTGGGTACCAGACCGTCGGCACCTCGCTCGCGCGCCAGCCACGCTTTAGTGACGTAATCAAGAGCTCCGCGGTTTGGTACTGCTCTTGCGTGAGTCGGTCCACGACGTCGGCCAACATCGTTACGCGCAGCGCCCGGTATCCCGTCGAGGTGTCGGTCAGGTTCGCTCCAGTCATGCGATTCATGACAAAGGAAAAGAAGTGCACGCCGGTCTTACGCACGACGTCGGACGTCTTGTCCTCGCCGAGGACCCGGCTCGCGACCACGAAGTCGGCTTGGTCCGCGACGAGAGGAGCCAGGAGGTTCGGGATCTCTTGCGGATCGTTCTGTCCGTCGGCGTCGAGTGTGACCACATACTTCACGTCGTGTTCGACGCAGTAGCGATACGTGACCTGTAGAGCGACGCCGTGGCCGAGATTCACCGGGAACTCGAAGACCTTGACGCCGGGAAACGATCGAGCGATCTCCGCGGTCTGGTCGGTGCCGCCGTCAACGACCACGAAGGTGGTGTACGGCTTGCCGTCGATGGAGTCAGGCATCTTCTTCAAGACGTCGCCGATGTTTCCCTCTTCTTCGTACGCGCAGATCGACGCCACAATCTCGTCCGGGACGAAGTCGGGGTAGTCAGCGTCAAAGCGAGTGCGGGCCTGCGCGATGGCGAAGTCGCGTAGTCGCGCGATGCGCCGCTTTTCGAGGTCCTCGTTCGACATCAATCTCCTTAAATCGAGTGGGCTTGGGAAAACACCTGAACCACCATTGGTTCAAAGTGCTCCAACGTCTCAACCGGATAGTCCGGATCGAACGCCTTTTGGTCCCACTGGTCGGCAAATTTCTCGGCCAGTTCGTACCACGGTTGACCACGGTGCTGATCGCGCAGGTTCGGATCCATGCCGAGGTGCTCGTAGTAGTAGCGACCTTGGAAGTCCTGGTGATAGGAGACCATGCAGTAGACGTCGTAGTGGACGTACGGCTTCAGGATCTCCGCGGCAATTTTTGGGTGGTTCGGAACCGAGATCAACTTGCCGACGTCGTGCAAAAGTGAGGCCACAATGACCTCTTCGTTGGCTCCATCGCGCTCGGCGCGCGTCGCGGTCTGCAGAGCATGCTGCATCTGATCAACGGAAAATCCATCGCTGATGGCGGAGAGACCCCTCACCATGTCGAGGATCTGGCGTGCGACGCGAGGTTGGGCCTCAATGGTTCGATCGACGATCTCCATCCACTGCTCGCGCGTGGAGACGTCCATGCTGGGAAACGAAGTCACTGAGAGAGTCTACAAGGGCCCTTTGCGCGGTTCGCGATTGGAGGGTTAGGTCAGATTCCCAATAAGAGAAGGCGATCCTCGAAACGCTTGCGGGCGAAGTTAACGTGCATGTACCGTTACACCTCTCGATTTCTGAGAATCCAAAGATCGGGTCGATGTACCCCCGGAGGCAACATGAAGCTTCTTCTCACGTCCGCTGGCATCAAGAACCCCAGCATCCAAAGCGCGCTGATTGACCTCTTGGGAAAGCCGATTGCCGAGTGCAACGCTCTGTGCATTCCTACGGCGACCTACGTTCTCGGTGGGCCAGCCAGTTCCTACCGGTTCATTGCTGGAACGGCAACTACCCCCATGTGCGAACTCGGTTGGAAGTCTTTGGGCGTGTTGGAACTGACCGCGCTGCCCAGCATGGGTGAAGAGAAGTGGATTCCCCTGGTCAAAGAGACGGACGTGCTGCTCGTGAATGGGGGAGATGGTGTTTATCTGTCCTACTGGCTGCGTGAGTCTGGATTAGCGGACTTGTTTCCATCGCTTCAGGACAAGGTGTACGTCGGACTGAGCGGCGGAAGCATGGCGATGACCCCGAGGATCGGGAAGGAGTTCATGAATTGGTCGCCACCCACCGGTGACGACGAGACATTGGGCATCGTCGATTTCTCAATCTTTCCGCACCTGGATCATGAAGCCATGCCGAGCAACTGCATGGCCGAGGCGGAAAAATGGGCGGCCACCATTCCGAATCCCTCGTACTTGATCGACGATCAGACTGCCATCAAAGTGGTCGACGGTACTGTCGAAGTCATCTCCGAAGGGCACTGGAAACTCGTCAACGCGTAATCGGACTTTCGGAGTCGGCGATCACTCTTAGGCTGAGAGCACTTCGGCAGCGGTGAAGTCACGGTCGGCCTGCCCGTCAAAGTTCGTTGCGACGGGGGTGGCGAAGACGACGTCGACCAAAGCGGTCAGGGACTTCAGTATCTCGCGCAGTTCAGGCGGGGGAGGGAAGTACTCGTCTTCGACGGTCACCGAGAAGACGGTGATGCCGTCTTTGGGCGTGAGGTGCGCCAACACCTCGTTGACCAGAACTTCGGGCGCAGACGCCCCTGCGGTCACGGCGACGATTCCGGAGAGATCGTCGGGTAGTTCGTCGGCTCCATTCACGCGCAAGACACGAGGACAGCCTTCCGCTTCGGCTACGTGGGTGAGCGCCACCGTATTGGACGAGTTCGCCGATCCGATCACGATCACGGCGTCGGCCTTTGAAGCGATCTGGCGAAGCGCCGCTTGCCGGTTGGTAGTGGCGAAACAGAGGTCGCTGCGACTGGGCATCCAGATATCGGGAAAGACGACTTCGGCGTACTCGCGCAGATCCTGCCATTCGTCAAGGCTCAGGGTCGTTTGGCTGAGGAGAGCAACCGGACCTTTGTGATCGATGAGGGCGTCGATATCGTCGCGCGACTGGACGAGGTGGACCGCATCGGGGGCGACGGCCATGGTTCCCACCGCTTCTTCATGATCTTCGTGACCCACGTAGAGCACCGTGTAGCCCTTGTTGGCTCGGACTTTCAGCTCGTGGTGGACTTTGGTGACGAGAGGGCAGACCGCGTCAATCACCGTACCCCCCGATCGCCGAGCGGCGTCAACGACCTCGGGAGGTGATCCGTGCGCACTCAGCATGATGGGCGCTCCCGACGGCACGACCGTCACGTCGTCGATAAAAACGACCCCCACGGACTTGAAATGGTCGACGACGAACTGGTTGTGCACGATCTCGTGGTAGCAGTAGACCGGTGGTTCGAAGACGCGCGTCATCCAGTCGAGCGCTTTGATGGCCTTTTCGACGCCGGCGCAAAAGCCCCGCGGAGCGGCGAGCACAACCTTGTCAACCGTCATAACTCCAGCCTAGTAACCCCCTTTTCTTTACAGTGCCTAGGCTGTATGGGTGTCTGGAGCCCGAATTTCCTCTATCTCTGCGGGTTCGCCGGCTTCGAGTGTCGACCTCGCGGTGGGCGACGAGCTGGTGAGCGTCAATGGCGTGGCTCCGACCGACATCATCGAATATCAACAGTTAATTGACGGAAGTCTGGTGACGCTCGTGGTCAGCCGAGACGGCGAAGACCTGTCGCGCAAGGTGACCATCGCGAAAGATGAGGGGCAACCCCTCGGGCTCAGCATCGATTCCGCAATTTTCGACCGAATTCGCACGTGCGACAACCATTGCACTTTCTGCTTCATCTATCAGCTTCCCAAGGGAATGCGCCGTTCGCTGTACGTCAAAGACGACGACTTCCGACTTTCATTTCTGTACGGCAACTACACGACCTTGACGCGTTTTACTGAGTTCGACCTCGAGCGCGTCCTCGAAGAAGGACTCTCACCGCTGTACGTCTCCATCCACTCGACGAACCCACACCTTCGCGCGGACATGCTGCGCAATCCTCGCGGCGCCACGAGTCTTCGCTGGCTCCGCGAGCTGTTGCGTGCTGGCGTGGAAGTTCACGGGCAAGTGGTGGTGTGCCCCGGAGTCAATGACGGCGCCGAACTGGAGCGCACGCTCTACGACGTCATGTCGCTCTACCCCGAGTTAGCGTCAGTGGCCCTCGTGCCCGTGGGCATCAGCGACTTCACCAATGAGGAGTCGATGCGAGCGCACGAGCCCGGTGAAGCTCGCTACGTCGTTGCCATGGCGGAGCGTTTTCAACGCCTGACAAGAGAACTCTTCGGTCGGGCCAAGGTCTTCGCCAGTGACGAGTTCTACATCGTCGCCGGAATTGATCCCCCCGGAACGGAAAGCTTTGAAAGCCTCGACGAAGCGGAAAACGGTGTCGGGCTCGTCGCCGCCTTTGCCGAAAGCTTTTGCGAGGGGACGGCCATGGCCAAGTTGGGTTCGGGCTTCTTCCAGTCCGTGGACGGAGCTCCGGCCATCGGATACCGCGCACCGAGAACCCTCGAAGATCGCGAGGCCTCCGGTGACGACGTCACCGTCCTCACCGGTGAGTACGCGGCCCCGATCTTGCGTCGACTCTTCGACGAGCAAGGCTTTAGCGACGTCAACGTCAAGGCCGTGAAGAATCGGTACTTCGGCGGCAATATCAAAGTCGCCGGGCTCATGACCGGTCTCGACCTGCGCGCGGCGTTGAACGACGTCGACCGGTCAACTCTCTGCCTGCTGCCCGACGTCTGTCTGTCGGAGGGCCGATTTCTTGACGGCCTGACCCTGGATGACCTGCCACGGTCGGTCATGACGGTACCAACAACGGGTCACGATCTGCGTTCTGCCCTGGAGCGCATACGGTCCCGAGGACTGAGCCGAGCGTGAAGAATCCCCAAGTCGTCGTAGTTGGACGGCCCAATGTTGGCAAAAGCTCGTTGGTGAATCGCCTCGCGGGACGTCGGGTGGCGGTCGTGGAAGAACAACGCGGCGTCACTCGCGACCGCAAGGCCGTGGAAGTCGAGTGGCGAGGCGTGACGTTCGACGTCGTCGATACGGGGGGATGGCTCGCCGCGGGCGACACGCTCGAGGACAAGGTCTCTCAACAGGCCGAAGCTGCCTTAAAGAGTGCCGATCTCGTATTGCTCGTGGTGGATGCGGCGACCGGTCCGGTGGAGGAAGACTCTAAGGCCGCTCGGTGGGTGCGACTCTCAAAGCGTCCCGTTCTTCTCGTCGTGAACAAAGTGGATGACCAACAGCACGAGGCGTCCAGTTGGGAGTTTCTCTCGCTCGGAGTCGGTGACCCTTTCATGGTGAGCGCTCAGCACGGTCGTGGCGCCGGCGATCTCCTGGACCGCATCGTTGACGACCTCGGCGAGCAGACGCCCGAGTCGGACCTGGACGAAGCGGACGATGGCGCCCTGCGAGTGGCCATCGTGGGTCGGCCGAACGTTGGAAAGTCCACCTTGTTCAATCAGCTCATTGGCGAAGAGCGCAGCGTGGTGCACGACATGCCGGGTACCACTCGCGACGCCATCGACACCGTCGTCGAGACGAGCGCCGGTCTCATTCGCTTCATCGACACGGCCGGCATGCGGAAACGAGCGCGCACCGAAGCCGGGCTCGAGACGTATTCAGTGCTGCGCAGCCTCGACGCGCTCGACCGCGCGGACATCGCGATTCTGGTGATTGACGCCACCGAAGGCGCGACGGGTCAAGATCAACGTCTGGCTGAGCGCATCTCAGCGTCGGGTTGTCCGGCCATCGTGATCCTCAACAAATGGGAGCTCGTCGTGCCCGACGAGCGCGACGCCATTCTGGCAACCGTGGGGGACAAGCTGGCCTTCCTTGGCGACGCGCCCGTACTGAAGATGACCGCCTTATCGGGCAAAGGTGTGCACCGACTCTGGCCCGCCCTGTCAACGGCAGCGCTGGACTACGCCAAGCGCGTTCCGACCGGCGCACTCAACCGGGCGATTCGCGACCTGCAGATTAAGCAGCCCTCGCCGACCGGCAAGATTCGCTACGCCGTTCAAGGCGCCAGCGAGCCCCCGACGTTCACCCTCTTCATCGCTGGGCGCTTATCACCCACTTACATGCGCTACGTCGAACGAAGTCTCCGTGAAAAGTTCGAACTTGGCGCGTCACCGATTCGAGTTCGCGTCCGAGTCGAGTAGTGGCCAACTGGTGTGAGGTCTGCGATCGCCCCGAAGAGAGCGACGTCTGTGAAGTCTGTGGCGCGGAAGTCGTCGAAACCGAGCGCGAGCCCGTTCCGTGGCGCTGGCGATTCTTCGCCGTCGTGTCCGTCATCTACGTCGGGTGGCGGATCTATCAGTTAATTTCGTGGATAGCCCACTAGGAGGTCTGACGTGCCCATCTACGCTCTTGGCGATCGAGTACCGCAAATTCACGAAGACGCCTACATCCACCCGGACGCCGTGGTGATCGGTGACGTGCGCATTGGCGCCGACTCGTCGGTATGGCCGGGAGCGGTACTGCGCGGCGACTACGGCACGATCATCATCGGCGAACGCACGTCGATTCAAGATGGCTCGGTGATCCACGCGACCGACGAGTTTCCAACCGTGGTTGGCGACGACTGCGTCATTGGTCACCTCGTGCACTTAGAAGGATGCACCATTCACGATCGAGCTCTCGTCGGCAGCGGTTCGGTTGTGCTGCACGAAGCCCAAGTGAATAGTGGCGCTACGGTCGGGGCCGGCGCCGTGGTGCGCAACAAGACGGAAGTTCCGGCAAACGCGATGGCCCTGGGTGTTCCGGCGGTCATGAAACTCGACTCGTGCAACGAAGGCGTCGCGGTGGCCGCGGCGGCGCTGTACGCCTCGAACGGGCGGCGCTTCCGCGAGGAACTCAGACTCCTCTAGGCGTTGGAGACTGCGACGAGACGTTCCAGCGCACTCTGCGCTCGACCGTCAAGAACGCAGGCGCTCGCGCGTTGAAATCCATCCTTCAACTCATCCGTCTCCCCGGCGACCATGAGAGCGAGGGCCGCGTTCGCGCAGACCGTGTCGAAGATGGCGCCGCGTGCGCCCTCCAGAAACGCTCGCGTGAAAGCCACGTTCTCTTCAACATCACCGCCGCGGATATCGGCCGCGCTGTGACGTAGACCGAGCGCGTTGCCGGGGTCAATGCGCCGGCGGTATCGTGTCTCACCCGCGACGTACTCCAGGGTCGCATTCGCCCCGAGGGAGAGCTCGTCCAATCCGTCGTCGGAACTCACGAGGATGGCCCGACGAATCCCGCGTTGATGTAGAACTTCCGCCATTTTGTCGAGCAGGGTCAACGGAGCCACGCCAATAAGTGATCGTTGGACGAGGGCGGGGTTCGCTAGAGGTCCAAGCACGTTAAAGATGGTGCGAAAGCGCAGCGCTCGGCGAATCGGTACGAGGTTTGCGAGCGCCGGATGAAAGATCGGGGCAAACATGAACCCGATGCCCGCCTCGCTGACGCAGGCGCGCACCACGTCTTCGGGAGCGTCGATCCGTACGCCCAGAGCCTCCAGCACGTCTGCTGAGCCAACCGATGACGAGGCCGCCCGGTTGCCGTGTTTCGCTACGGACACTCCGCATCCGGCCACCACCAAGGCGGCCATGGTCGAGATGTTGACGGTGTGAAGCTGATCGCCGCCGGTCCCGACAATGTCGATCGCGCTCGGACCAATCGAGAAGGTGGTAGCGCGAGAGATCATCGCATCGATAAAGCCGGTCATCTCGTCGGCCGTCTCGCCCTTTGCGGTGAGGGCGGTCAGAAAGCTGGCGATAAGGACGCCGTCAACCTTCCCGTCGAGAATTTCGCACAAGGCGTTCGCGGCCTCGCCCCGTTCCAAGTTGGTCCCGCGTACGAGTGGGTTCAAGACATCCTGCGCGAATGAGTCCATTGGCTAGTTCGTCACGAAAAGGCGCGCGGGCATAGCGACACGATACTCGTGGCGGTGGTGACGCTCTCCACAACTACCATTTTGAGATGGCGACCACCTACCTCGACACGATTTTGGAATCTCATCGACGCCGTGCGGCGCGCGATCAAAGAGACTGGAAAGCACGAGTCGAGGACGTTCGTTACGACGGCCCCTCGTTCGTACTTGTCCTGCGCCAAGGTTCGTCCCCGTTCATCAAGGTGATCGCCGAGGTCAAGCGTCGCTCACCGTCAAAGGGGTTGTTGGCGCCAGACCTTGACGTGGCGGAGCTCGCGGGGATCTATCGCGACGCCGGTGCGGCCGCGGTCTCGGTCCTCACTGACCACGAGTTCTTTGAGGGTTCGATGGACGATCTCCTCCTCGTGCGTCGCACCGTGGTGTTGCCCGTGCTTCGTAAGGACTTCACCGTTAGCGAGAACGACATACTGGACGCCGTCGAAGCGGGTGCGAGTGCCGTGCTCTTGATCGTCGCGGCCCTGAGTGATCAAGAACTGACCTCGTTTCTCGAGCTAAGCGACCAGTGCGGGATTGACGCTCTCGTTGAAGTGCACGACACGGACGAGGCCCAACGGGCCGTCGATGCTGGCGCGAAGATCATCGGTGTCAATCAACGCAACCTACGAACCTTTGACGTGGATCCCGATCATGCCGCGTCGGTGATTGCCTCACTGCCACGCGACGCTCTCACGGTATGTGAGTCCGGACTCACGACCGTCGAGGACGTCGAGCGCGCCGCCCAGGCCGGCTTTGACGCTGTTCTCGTCGGCGAAGCCTTTGTGACGGCGTCCGACCCGAGCGCTCTTGTGAAAGCCTTCGCCTTGGTGCCAAGTGGGCAACGTGCGTGATCAGTGGTCGCGTGGTTACGTCAAGATCTGTGGCGTCACGTCCGTTGCGGATGCGGGCGTCGCCGTGGACGCTGGTGCCGACGCTCTCGGAGTGATCTTTGCCGCGTCGTCGCGCAGAGTGACGATGGAGCGAGCCCGAGAGATTCTTGATGCAACGCGAGGTTCGATTCTTCGCTGTGGCGTGTTTCGTGAGAACAGTGATGATGACATCATCGAGCACTCGAGTTCACTCGACCTGGACGTGGTGCAAGTACACGGACCCCTCAGCGATCAACTCCTCGGGGAACTGAAGGAGCGCGGCCTTCGCGTGGTGAAAGCCCTCAACATCGAAGGCGAGGAGTTCGATATCTTTGACGAGACGGTCGTCGACGCCGTTCTGATCGATGGGCCCCGTCCCGGTTCGGGGATCGCTCACTCCTGGGATCGGTTGGCATCTCGTTCGTTCAACGTTCCAGTCATTGCCGCGGGAGGTCTCACGGCGTCGAACGTCGCCAACGTGGTGGCAGCGAGTCACGCCTGGGGCGTGGACTGCTCCAGCGGGGTGGAAGCGAGCCCCGGCGTCAAGGACGCGCGACTTGTCGCCGACTTCGTCACTCACGCTCGCAGTGCGTGGGCGAACGCGGAGGGATGACGTGTCGAAAAACGAAGTAATGGGGGCTCCCGACGAACGCGGCCACTTCGGAGACTTTGGGGGTCGCTTCGTTCCCGAGGCACTGATGCCGGCGTGTCTTGAGCTGGAAGGAGCGTTTCGTGACGCCTGGGCAGACCCTTCGTTCATCGACGAGTACCGCACGACGCTGTCACAGTTTGTGGGTCGTCCGACACCAGTCACCCCGTTACCGCGGCTCTCCGAAAAGTTGGGGCTGTCTCTCTACGCGAAGCGCGAAGACCTGGCTCACACGGGATCGCACAAGATTAATAACGTCGTGGGACAGACTCTGTTGACCCGGCGTATGGGCAAGACGCGCATCATCGCCGAAACCGGCGCCGGTCAACACGGCGTCGCCACCGCGACCGGCGCCGCTCGCCTCGGGCTCGCGTGCACCGTGTTTATGGGTGAGGTCGACACGGTGCGCCAAGAGCTCAACGTCTTTCGAATGGAGTTGCTCGGCGCCCGAGTGGTGCCGGTGACCTCGGGTTCGCGAACCTTGAAAGACGCGGTCAACGAGGCAATGCGCGAGTGGGTGACCTGCGTGAGCGACACGCATTACTGCATTGGTTCGGTCATGGGTCCCCACCCTTTTCCTTGGATGGTTCGTGAGTTTCAGAGCATCATCGGCATCGAGGCGGCGGCACAACTCGACGAACTCGGCGTCGGCACACCGGATCTCGTAGTGGCGTGCGTCGGCGGAGGATCCAACGCCGCTGGCATTTTTGCGGGCTTTGCGAACAGTGACGCGAGGCTCGTTGGCGTCGAAGCGGCGGGTGGGGCCGCCGTAGCGAGTGGTTCGCCCGGAGTCCTGCACGGTATGCGATCAATGTTGCTCCAAGACGAGTTTGGCCAAATCGAAGAGGCCCATTCCATGTCCGCCGGACTTGACTACCCGGGAATCGGACCTGAACACGCCTATCTGGCTGACTCCGGTCGCGCCGAGTATTTCGCCGTGGGCGATGAGGAAGTTCTCGACGCCCTCTCGCTGCTGAGCGAGTACGAAGGAATAATTCCCGCACTCGAGACTGCACACGCTCTGGCGTGGATAACCCGAGAGGTTGGCGCGCGAATTCCTCGAGGCGCGACCGTGTTGCTGAACCTTTCCGGACGCGGCGATAAAGATGTGGCTCAAGTTCGTCAACTTTTGAAGGGCCCATCGTGAAGTCACTCGAAGTGACTCTTCGCGCACTGCGCGAAGACGGGCGAAAGGCGCTGGTGCCTTATTTTGTCGCTGGCGCCACGCCTGACTGGATCCGTCACGTCGAGGCGGCCGCCCTCGGCGGCGCCGACGCGATTGAAATCGGGATTCCTTTCTCGGATCCGATGATGGACGGGGTGGTCATTCAAGAGGCGGGACTTCGAGCTCTTCAGGCGGGCACGACGTTCGAGTCGATTGGCCGCGAACTCGCCGCGATCGACACTGACGTTCCACTTATCGCGATGACGTATTACAACATCTTCTTGCATTACGGGCTGGCACGCAGCGCCGGACGTTTGCGCGAATTTGGACTGTCCGGAGCAATTGTGCCGGATCTCTCACTCGAGGAGTCCGACGAATGGACGACGTCGTGCGCCGAGCACGATATCGCTACCATCTTTCTCGTGGCGCCCTCAACGCCCGTCGATCGAATCCGTGACGTTGCCAAGCGCAGCGAGGGATTTCTGTACGCGTCGGCACGCATGGCCGTGACCGGAGCCAGCACCGATGAAGGCGAGGGAGCGAGGGTCGTGGCGAACGTGCGTGAGGCGAGCGACCTTCCCGTGTACGTCGGTATCGGCATTACGACCCCCGAACAAGCGGCTGCGACGGCGCAGGTGAGCGACGGGGTGATCGTCGGATCAGCTCTCGTGAGGGCAATTCTCGATGGGGCGAGCGCTCACGACGTGGAGAATTTCGTGCGATCCTTTCGCGACGCCATCGACGCCGTTTTTGAAGCCTGAGAAGGTTTCTTCTGAGTGATGTCGTTGTCCCGAAATACCTGACTTTGCACGGGTTTTCACAAAGTAACCACGTGGACTTGTGAAAGGTGTCACATGATTGTCGAAAATAGTCCAACAAGGCTGGTCCGCGAGGGTGTTTAATACTTTACGGGTCTCCATCGCGGAGGCTGCATGTGATCCTTAATTGGGGGGAATTAGATGCCTGAAGAAAGAGTTGCGGATCCCGGTCCATTAGGACTTGCCGGATTCGCTATGACGACTTTCGCACTGAGTAGTTGGAACGCCGGAATATGGCACGGAGCGGGTCTCGAAGCAGCCTTGGCGCTGGCCTTCTTCTACGGAGGAAGCGTGCAGTTGCTAGCTGGTATGTGGGAGTTTGTGCGCAAGAACACCTTCGCGGCACTCGCGTTCTCATCATACGGAGCGTTCTGGCTGTCTTTTTATGCACTTATTAAGTTCGGACTCCCCGGGGGCGGCGCGGACACTGTTCCGATCTTCCTCTTGGGTTGGACAATCTTTACCCTGTACATGACGTTGGCGGCGACCAAGACGAACAACGCAGTCTTGAGCGTGTTCGTTTTGCTGTCAATTACCTTCATCCTTCTCACCATTGGCAACTGGGGGACGACCCACTCGTTTGCTGACATCGTGAAGGCTGGCGGATGGGTTGGACTCGCCACAGCGGCCGCGGCGTGGTATGCGTCGGCAGCTGGCGTGGTGAATGCTACGCATGGCAAGGTTGTGCTACCGGTGGGCCCACGAGGCTAACGTAGAGGTCACTGGTGGCTTGCCACCGGACCCAACCGCCAACAGCGCCCGTGCCACGAGGTACGGGCGCTGTTGGCATCTACGCGACAGTGAGAAGTACTCTCAACGTCAGTCGCGTGGATAGACCACAGAACTGAATCATCAAAATACATTCAACGCTTGGAGTGGGGTACGTCATGAGTGAAGCAGAAGCAAAGTTAGAAGCGTGGCTAGATGAAACACGTAGTTTTCCTCCGAGCGCGGAGTTCACGAAAAACGCGAACGCCCAGCCCTCCATCTACGACCAGGCCGCAGCTGATCCGCTCGCGTACTGGCGCACTCAGGCCGACCGTCTCACCTGGACGAAAGCACCTACCAAAACGCTCGAGTGGGACCTGCCTTTCGCGAAGTGGTTCAGTGACGGCACGCTCAACGCGTCGTACAACTGCGTCGACCGCCATGTAGAAGCCGGCAAGGGCGACAAGGTGGCGTATCACTGGGTGGCCGACGCGGAAGGCGAGTCACGCACCATCACCTACGCCGAGCTGCAGAAGATGGTGGCCAAGGCCGCGAACGGCCTCACTGAGTTGGGCGTCAAGTCGGGTGACCGCGTCGCGGTCTACATGCCGATGATCCCCGAGGCCGTCGTCACGATGCTCGCCATCGTGCGCATCGGCGCCGTGCACTCGGTGATCTTTGCGGGCTTCTCGGCCGAGTCACTTTCGAGTCGCATTCTCGACTCGGACTGTCAGATCGTCGTCACCGCCGATGGCGCCTTCCGCCGTGGCGCGCCGGCCCCGCTGAAGCCGGCCGTCGACGAAGCCCTGAAGAGTTGTCCCAACGTCCGTTCCGTCCTCGTGGTACGTCGCACCGGTGGTGACGTTGAGTGGACCGAAGGTCGCGACCACTGGTGGCACGACTTGGTCGACAAGCAAAAGGACACGCACGCTCACGAATCTTTCGACGCCGAGCACACGATGTTCATCATGTACACCTCTGGCACGACGGCGAAGCCGAAGGGCATCTTCCACACGACCGGCGGCTACCTGACCCAGGCGGCCACGACGTACTACAACATCTTCGACGTCAAGCCCGACACGGATGTCTGCTGGACGGCCGCGGACATCGGTTGGATCACCGGTCACAGCTATATCGTCTACGGCCCCTTGATCAACGGCGTCACCTCGGTGATGTACGAGGGACTACCCGACTCGGGCGGCCGCGATCGGTGGTGGAAGATCATCGAAGAGAACAAGGTATCGATCCTCTATACGGCGCCGACGACTATCCGCACGCTGATGAAGTGGGGCCACCAGCACCCGGCGGGCCATGACCTAACGAGTCTGCGCCTGCTCGGCACGGTGGGCGAGCCCATCAACCCCGAGGCCTGGATGTGGTACCGCGAAAATGTTGGCGGGAGTCGCTGCCCGATCGTCGACACGTGGTGGCAGACCGAGACCGGAGCGATCATGGTGTCACCACTACCCGGCATCACCGCGACCAAGCCGGGCGCAGCCATGAAAGCATTGCCCGGTATCTCAGTCGACGTGGTCGACAACGAAGGTAAGAGCGTGGGCAACGGAGAAGGTGGGTATCTAGTCATCACCCAGCCGTGGCCGTCTATGACCCGAGGAATCTACGGGGATCCGGAGCGTTTCAAGGAGACGTACTGGGCTCGCTTCCCGGGCGTCTACTTTGCGGGCGACGGTGCCAAGAAAGATAGCGACGGTGATCTGTGGCTACTCGGTCGCATCGACGACGTCATGAACATCTCGGGCCACCGACTGTCGACCACCGAAGTCGAGCACGCCTTGGTTGGTTATCCGGGCGTGGCCGAAGCCGCGGTCGTTGGCGCCAGTGATGACACAACGGGTCAGGCAATCGTGGCTTTCGTGACGCTGAAGCTCTCGGCCGATGAGGCGGAGAAGGATCACACCGGAACGATCAACGCCTTGCGCGAGCACGTGGCGAAGGTCATCAGTCCCATCGCCAAACCCCGTCAGATCATCTTGACGCCAGAACTGCCCAAGACTCGTTCGGGCAAAATTATGCGCCGACTGCTGCGCGACGTGGCGGAGAAGCGACCACTCGGTGACGTTACGACCTTGACGGACCCAACGGTGGTGAACTCCATTGCGGATTTGATGGGCGAGAGTTCCGCCGACGAAGAGTAAGTCGCTTCGACTACGAGTCGAAACCGAGATTCAAGAGATCAAGGAGTCGTAACCACAGGTTGCGTCGACCGCCGTTCTCGTCGGCCTTTTCGATCGAGCGTTGCGTGAGGCGAATAAAGAGCCAACGAAATGGCTCGGGCGGAAAGGGCATTGGCTTTTTTCGCACCATGGTCAGGGTTGTCCGCTCAGTCGTTTTGCCGTCGAGAAGGTCCAGCATCACCGCGGCGCCGAAACGGGTTGAAGCGACCCCGAGTCCGGTGTACCCCATGACGTAGGCGGCCTTGCCGCCATAGGCCATGCCCCAGAACGGAGAGAACCGCGTGCACGTGTCGATCGCACCGCCCCACGCGTGAGTGAACTTGATGCCCGACAGTTGCGGGAACGTCGTAAGAAAGTGACCGGCCAGTTTGGCGTAGGTCTCGGCGTTGAACTCAAAGTCGCGTCGCGCTTTGCCGCGAAACTTGTAGATCGTGTCGTAGCCACCCCAGAGGATGGAGTTGTCCTTCGTGAGCCGGTAGTAGTGGAACTGATTGCCGGCGTCGGCGACGCCCTCGCGGCCACTCCAGCCAATGCTCGCCATCTGCTCATCGCTGAGGGGCTCAGTGACGAGTGCGTAGTCGTACACCGCGGCCACATAACGACGGGTTTGGCGAATGAGTGAGGGAAAGACGTTCGTCGCGAGTGCCACTTTTCCCGCGGTGACGGCACCGTAGGGGGTATGAACGCGAACTCCGTGTTCGACATCTTCGAGCCACTCAACTTTGGAGTTCTCGAAGATACGCACGCCGAGCGATTGACAGGCTCGCTCGAGTCCCCAGACCAAGCGAGCCGGATCAACGAGTGCCGTGCCGTCAATGTCAAAGAGTGCGCCTTCGTAGGAAGGGGAGTGGATGCGGGCCTGAACCTGCTCTCTATTCAGGACTTCGACGTGGTCACCCATGTCGTTGCGGAGTCGCGCTTCTTCCGCCATGCCTTCGAACTGCCAGGGCGCGACGGCGACGCGCAGTTCTCCGGTTCGCTCCCAGTCGCACTCGATGCCGTAGCGCTTCACGGTGGCTTCGATCTCGTCGAGATTCTCGCGTGCGAGCCTCTCGATTACCGGCATCTCGTTGGCGAATCGGTTCATGCCGTTATTGAATCCGTGGGTGAGCGACGCGCTACAGAAACCCCCATTGCGTCCCGAGGCGCCCGCTCCGGTTTCATACTGCTCGACAATGATCACTTCGCGAGAGGGGTCTTGCTCCTTCGCCAGTAAGGCGGTCCACAGCCCCGTGTAGCCGCCGCCGACAATGCAGAGGTCGGCACCGAGATCACCAATAAGTGCGGGGTGCGGGAGTGGTTCGAGCGGATCGGAGTCCAACCACCACAGTTCGGGCTGCACTTCAGCGAGGTGGCGTAGAACGAAGGTGTCCTTCTTCTCCATGTTGTCCAGCTGGTGGCTGGAATCACCCTCTCTAGGCACGACGTACTCGCGAGTCTTCGCGAATCCGGGGTCTCGCCCCGGCCGGTCAGGCCAATTCTACCGGCGCCCCCTGCATCTTCAGTGCTCTCTGCGAGAGCTCTTGGCTGCGTCCGGAGTTGGGCTGTGTCGCTGGGGTCGTAAAATGAATGAGTCCCTCCCACGTATCACTGAATGAAAGAACCGTATATTCATGCGAATTGCCAACCTCGCCGGTCGGGCAACCATCGTGACCGACGAAGGCATCCTTGACGTCGCGACTGGCTCGAATGGCGCCTTCTCCGCTTCCGTCGATAAATGCATCGCCCAGCTTGACACTCTGAAGACGTGGTTTGACTCGGCGCAACCCGACGTCAGCGAGCACATCAAGCCCAACGACTTCTCCAAGGATCCGCGACTCGGACCCGTCGTGGCGAACCCTCAGCAGATCTTCGCCATTGGTCTCAACTACCGCCATCACGCGAACGAGATGAACCTGACACTGCCGAGCGAGCCGATGGTCTTCACGAAGTTTGTCTCTTCGTTGTGCGGCCCGAATGCTGACCTCCCGGTGCGTGGAGCGACGACCGACTTCGAGGCCGAACTCGTCGTCGTCATTGGCAAGCGATCGCGCAATCTCACGACAGACGATGCCCTCGGCGTGATTGGCGGGTACTGCGTGGGCCAAGACTTCTCGGAACGCAGTTTGCAGATGCGCGGTGCACAGGCGCAGTTCTCACTCGGAAAATCTCACCAGAACTTCACACCCGTTGGTCCCTGGTTGACGACGGCCGACGAGATCTCTAATCCCAATGAACTCGGCATTACGTGCCAAGTGAACGGTGTCGTCTACCAGAACTCCTCCACGGACGACATGGTTTTCAGCGTTGGTGAGATTGTCAGCTACCTCAGCAACATTGTTGAACTTCGTCCCGGCGACCTGATCTTCACCGGCAGTCCCCACGGTGTCGGCCAAGGTCAAAAGCCTCCCGTCTTCTTAAAGCCCGGCGATCACATCGTCACCGAGATTGAACGTTTGGGCCGCATCGAAAACTTGGCGGTGTAGCTCCACATCCACCGTTTTCGCATCGTCGCTCACTAGCGTTGATACAAATGCGACGACGGCAGCGAACGTGACTCGGTACGTTGGCTTTGACCTCGAAACAACCGGAGTCAGTTCCTTCCTCGACGTTCCCGTTTCGTACAGTTTCGTTGAGCGAGTCGACGATGGCTCTCGGCTCCTGTCCGTCTTTGAGGGCGGTCTGGTCAATCCGGGACGCGAGATTCCGGCCGGAGCGTGTGCCGTGCATGGCATCACCGACGACATGGTCGTCGATGCCATGCCGCTCGCAGAGGCCACCGAAGTGATCGTTAAAAAGCTGCACGACGTCTGGCGCGACGGGGGTGTGATCGTCGGCATGAACGTCAGCTACGACCTCACCATGATGGACTCGATGTGTCGTCGGCTCGGTCTCGTGCCACTACAACAGCGCGGCCACATTGGGAGTGTGATGGACGTGCTGGTCCTGGATCGGCACTTTGATAAGTGGCGCAAGGGTTCTCGTAAGTTGACCGACCTATGCGGGCACTACGAGGTGACTCTCTCGAACGCTCACTCGGCGGCCTACGATGCCGAAGCAAGTCTCGTGGTTCTCGAAACGATGCGTCGTCGCTTCCCGGATCTTGATCTACTCGACGGGGCGTACGCCAACGTCGCGCTGCGCTCGTGGTACCAGGATTGGCTCGGCAGCTTCTCGAGGTACCTGGAGAAAAAAGGTGAATCCCCAATAACTGCCGGGCGCTACGAGTGGCCAATCCATGTTGATGATGAGTCTTTGGTCGGGCTGGGGAGATTTGAACTCCCGATCTCTCGGCCCCCAGCCGAGCGCTCTAGACCAAACTAAGCCACAGCCCGTGAAGGGTCAATCCTACTCCGGCGCAGTCAACTGGCTGGCCGATGTGAACCGTGCGACTCCGCGGGATTCGTGAGCCACGCGCGCGCTTCGCAGAGGTACGCAATTGACTCGCCGGTGGATTTCGCCTCCAGCGCCTCGAGGATGCGTCGATCGAGCGCTTCAACTAATTCGTCGATTGCCATGTTGTTCTCCTCATCCTCCGGCCGCGGCCGTCACTATTTCTACTTGAGTACCGTCGTGAACTTTCGTCTCGCTCCAGGCACCGCGACGAACGACCTCGCCGTCTAACGCCACGGCGATACCGCGCGGTTCAATACCCCGGCGTTGCAGCAGATCCAACACCGTCTCGTCGAGGAACTCTTCACTGTCGCCATTGACCCGTATCACGAGACGCTTCGCGCAAAGTCAACGGCGTCGAGTGAGGTGAGTGCCGCCAGAGTGACGCCGTGGCGATAGTGGCCGGACATCCAGGCCCAGCGTTCGTCCACAATCTCGAGAAAAGGCGAAAGATCCTTGCTGGCGGGGCGCAGACCCTGGCGCGTTTCCAGAACCTCCGCCGTCTCCAAGGCGGGGACGATGTCCAGCGCGTCGCGTAAGAGTCGCTGTAATTCACCCACTTCTACGCCGAGTTCACCTTGTTCGTCGGACGACGCCCCGACAATGCAGTAACCGCCGGGCCGACTGACGAGGTAGCACGACCGACCTCTCACGTACGCGCGCACGACGGGTTCGTCGGAACGATCAATACCCTTTACCCGCACCGTCATTCCGCGCACCGGACGTACCAGGTGGGCAACTCGTTGGCCAACCCCGTCGGGGAGCGGGCTTGATCCGGTCGCGAGTAGCCCCACTTTTCCGTGATAGGTACCCGTGGGCGTGGTGACTTCGACTCCTCCGTTCGCGGTCGTCGCGTTCGTCACCTGTTCACGAATGACGGTGACTCCAAGAAGATCGTTGGCGCGATTTAACAGCTCCATCACTTGATCGGGGTCGACCCAGGCGTCGTCGCAGTAGTACAGGCCGTCTCGTACCCGCGCACTGATACCTTCAAAAAATGAACCGTGCGTGTCGCGAGTGACGCGTTCGCCGGCGACACCGAACTCGTTAGCTACGAGGTCGAACTGATCAACGAGGCGCCGGTCACCTGAGTCAAAGCCCACGAGGAGCGTCCCCGTTTGAGAGATGAGGATCGTCTGACCGCACAGGTCAAGTATCTCCTTCGCGACGGTTCGCCACGCCGCAAGCGCTCCGCGCTGTCGTACATAGTTCTCGCGTTCGCCAGGCGCAATCTCGCCGCTAGGAGCGATCATGCCGGCCGCGGCCCACGTCGCCCCTTTTCCAGGGTTCGAATCGAAGAGCGTGACGCGCCAGCCATCGTTCGCCAGGCGAAAAGCGCTGGTCATGCCGATAACGCCGCCGCCGACGACGAGCGCATCACCTCGAGTCGAACTCACGCAACCACAGTAGAGCGAAGAAGATTCTGGTTCGTTCGGTATAGTTGTGTCGGGTCAGCGTTGCCCCATGACAAACGCTATGACCAAGAACCTTTACGACCCCTCATTCGAACATGACGCCTGCGGCGTGGGCATGGTCGCGGATCTGACCGGCCGCGCGACCAACGACACAGTTCGAGACGCTCTCACCATCCTCGAAAATCTTGAACACCGCGGCGCCACGGGTTCGGACGTTGACTCGGGCGACGGTGCGGGAATTCTCACGCAGCTGCCCGACTCCTTCATCCGCGACGTTTTCGACGATGTCCCGGCACAGGGGGCTTACGGCATTGCGCAGTGGATGGTGCCTCGTGACGCCGACGTTGCGGCCCTGAGCCACGAGATTGACACCGAACTCGCGAGAGTCGGTCTGGCGTCACAGTCCTGGCGCGACGTTCCCGTCGACCCTTCGCTTCTAGGTCCGACATCGCGTGCCGCGGAGCCTCTTTTCTTCCAGCAACTCATAGTGCGGGCCGACGCGACATCGACCTTCGATCTCGAGCAGGCCCTCTTCTGCGCTCGAAAGGTCATTGAACACCGCCTGGACGTATACGCCTCATCATGTTCGTCGAAAGTCTTGATCTACAAGGGAATGTTGACGGCGCCGCAGCTGAGGCTCTACTTCAAAGACTTGACCGATGATCGACTCACCTCGGCCATTGCCGTCGTGCACAGTCGGTTCTCGACCAACGTTCTGCCTCGCTGGGATTTGGCGCAACCCTTTCGCTACATCGCTCACAACGGCGAGATCAACACCGTGCGGGGGAATCGCAACTGGATGACCGCGCGCGAAACCACGTTGGAAAGTGACGCATTTTCCCTTCCCCTGAAAGAACTCACGCCTATCATCACTCCGAACATGAGCGACTCGGCCAGTTTTGACGAGGTGGTCGAACTGCTGGTTCACGCGGGGCGATCGCTGCCGCACGCGGTGTTGATGATGATCCCCGAAGCCTGGGAACGCTCGACGGGCATGAGTCCCGCACGGCGCGCGTTCTATCGGTATCACGCCGGACTCATGGAGCCCTGGGACGGTCCGGCGTCGGTGACTTTCTGTGACGGCACGGTGGCCGGCGCGGTTCTCGACCGCAACGGTCTGCGACCGGCGCGCTACTGGGTGACGAAGGATCAGCGCGTCATTCTCTCTAGCGAAGTGGGAGTGCTACCGATCGATCCGGCAAATATTGAGCGAAAGGGTCGCCTCCAACCGGGGAGAGTCTTCCTCGTCGACGTCGCCCAGGGTCGCATCATCGACGACGAAGAGTTGAAGTCCTCGCTGGCGAACGCCGCTCCCTACGGCGAGTGGCTGGATCGACACCAGTTGTCGCTCGACGCCATTGACGTTCCCGAGGCGTTGACGCCCGAGTACGCCTCGGTGGTGCGTCTCCAGAAGAGCTTCGGGTATTCCGAAGAGGACCTGCGCATGATCGTGCGCCACATGGCTCAGGTCGGCGAAGAACCGGTCGGTTCCATGGGCTCGGACACGACGTTGCCCGCTCTGTCATCCCTTCCGCGTTCTATCTTCGACTACTTCAGTCAACTCTTCGCCCAGGTAACGAACCCGCCCCTGGACGCGATACGCGAAGAGCTCGTGACATCGACGCGCGTCGTCATTGGCGGTGAAGAGAACCTCCTGCGCGAGAGCGAGGAGCACTGTCATCAGATCGTGCTGCCGTCTCCCGTCCTCAGTGTGCACGAGCTGTTGAAGATTCGCTATATCGACGAGCAGCCAGGAATTGAGGGATTCCGCACGGCCGCCATTGACGGACTGTTTCCCGCCCATGGGCCTGAGAGCGCCGCCGAACGGCTCTCCATCGCCCTCGAGCACGTCACCAACGACGTCGTGGCCCAGGTGAGAAGCGGCGTCAACGTGGTCATCCTGAGCGATCGTGGGACGTCGGCCACGCACGCCGCGATTCCTAGCCTCCTCCTCGCCTCGGCCGTTCACCACCGCTTGGTTGATGAACATCTGCGCACCAGCGCCGCGCTGATCATCGAAGCCGGTGACGTGCGAGAGATTCACCACGTTGCCTTGCTGTTGGGCTTTGGCGCGTCGGCGGTATGTCCCTACCTGGCCTACGAGTCGATCGACGCGCTCGTGGCGACGGGAGAACTCAGCGAACTCACCGCCTTCGAAGCGCGCTACCAATACGGAAAGACTCTCAACAAGGGCGTCGTCAAGGTGATGTCCAAGATGGGTGTCAGCACAGTGGCCAGTTACGTCGGTTCTCAGCTCTTCGAGCCCATTGGGGTGTCTGACGACATTCTGGGCCGTTATTTCCCCGGATTTCACTCGCGTCTGGGCGGCATCACCTTGGAACACGTGGCGCGCGATGTCCTGCGACAACACGCCTCGGCCTTCGACGCGGAAACCCAACACGTCGACATCACCAACCACGGTGAGTACCAATGGCGCCGAGATGGTGAACTGCATCTCTTCAATCCGCGCACGGTGCAAAAGCTTCAGCACGCGACTCGCGAGAAACGGTTTGATCTTTTCAAGCAGTACTCGGCAATGGTCGATGAGCAGAGCAGCGGCAAGCTCACGTTGCGCTCGTTACTCAACCTGGTGTCGAGTGCGACACCGCTGCCGTAGGACGAGGTGGAGAGCGTCTCGTCGATCGAGAAGCGCATTAGCAGTGGCGCTATGTCCTACGGCTCAATCTCCGAAGAGGCCCACACGACTCTTGCCGTGGCCATGAACCGGCTCGGAGCGAAATCGAACACCGGCGAAGGCGGAGAAGACGAAGAGCGCTATGACACCTCTGACTCTCGTCACAACACACGTTCGGCCATCAAGCAGGTGGCCTCCGGACGCTTCGGGGTGACGAGCCGCTATCTCGTCAACGCCGATGACATCCAAATCAAGATGGCCCAGGGCGCGAAGCCCGGTGAAGGAGGTCAGCTTCCCGGCACCAAGGTCTATCCGTGGATTGCGAAGACCCGACACTCCACGCCTGGCGTGGGGCTCATCTCTCCGCCGCCGCACCACGACATCTACTCAATCGAGGATCTCAAACAACTGATCTACGACCTGAAGAACGCGAACGATGAGGCGCGCATTCACGTGAAGCTCGTGAGCGAACAGGGCGTAGGCACCATCGCAGCGGGCGTCGCCAAGGCGCACGCGGACGTCATTTTGATCTCGGGACACGACGGGGGAACGGGAGCAGCACCGCTGACGTCTCTCAAGCACGCGGGGACGCCGTGGGAACTTGGACTCGCCGAAGCGCATCAGACGCTCGCGGCGAATGGGCTGCGCAGTCGCGTGGTCTTGCAGACCGATGGACAGCTGAAGACCGGCCGTGACGTCATCATTGCTGCCCTCCTGGGAGCCGAAGAGTACGGCTTTGCGACCGCGCCGTTAGTGGTGTCAGGGTGCGTGATGATGCGCGTGTGTCACCTCGACACCTGTCCCGTCGGCATCGCGACTCAAAACCCGACGCTGCGCGCTCGTTTCACGGGCAAGCCGGAGTTTGTTGAGAACTTCTTCGAGTTCGTAGCCGAAGAGGTACGCGAGTATCTCGCGCTTCTCGGAGCACGAACCCTTGATGAGCTCATTGGCGACGTCACGAAGTTGAGTGTCACGGCCCTGGACGATCCGACGAACGATCTCGACCTCAGTGCGCTGCTCGCACTCGTCGATCCTGAACAGCGACGTCAAAGCATCAAACAAGATCACGGGCTTGACGCGGCGTTGGACTGGAAGTTTCTTTCCGGAGCAGTGAACGCCGCGGTCAGCGGAAAGCCGTTCTCCTACGCAACCCCCGTGCGCAACGTGCATCGCGCGGTTGGCACGCTGACCGGCAGCGCCATCACGCGAGCTCTGGGCGCGAGGACCTTGAACAACGATCACGTGACCATCGATCTCGTCGGCTCCGCCGGTCAGAGCCTGGGCGCTTTCATTCCCGCCGGAGTGACGTTGCGACTGCACGGCGATGCCAATGACTATGCCGGCAAAGGTCTCTCGGGTGGGCGCATCATCGTTCGCCCGGACGACGCGTCGACCTTCGCTAGTGACACCAACATCATCGCGGGCAACGTCATTGGCTACGGCGCGACCAGTGGGGAGATCTTCATCAGTGGCGTAGTGGGGGAGCGGTGCGCGGTGCGCAACTCGGGCGCAACGATCATTGTCGAAGGAACCGGTGATCACGCGGGTGAGTACATGACCGGCGGCGTCGTCGTCATTCTTGGAACCGTCGGACGAAATCTCGCGGCCGGTATGTCGGGCGGGACGCTCTATCTCTACGACCCTGAGGTCACGGTGCACGATCACCTGAGCGCTGGCGTCTACGAGATTGATCTGCTCGAGAGCGACGACGACGAGCGACTTCTGTCTCTCCTGGAGCGGTTCCGCGACGAAACCGGCTCGCTGAAGGCGCAGTGGATTGTCGAGAACTGGCGCGTGGAACGGATGAACTTTGTGCGCATCGAGACATCGGAGTACCAACGAATTCGTGACGAGGCGAAGGGTGGGTAAGGTCACCGGCTTTCTCGAATACCCTCGTGAGGGCCCTCAGTACCGTCCGGTGGCGGTGCGTCTTCGCGACTGGCACGAGGTCTACGAGCCCCAGAGTGACGAGGAGGTCGCCATCCAGGGCGCTCGGTGCATGGACTGCGGAATTCCCTTTTGCATGCAGGGTTGCCCGCTCGGAAATCCAATTCCCGCATTCAATGACCGCGTCTATCGCTCGCGGTGGAACGAAGCCGCCGAGCAGTTGTTTCACACCAACAATTTTCCAGAGTTCACTGGGCGACTCTGCCCGGCACCGTGCGAGTCGGCGTGCGTGCTCGGGATCGCGAGCGACCCCGTCACGATCGAACGAGTGGAGTACGAGGTCGCCGAACACGCGTTTCGAAACGGTTTCGATGTCTCGGTGGCCACCCCCGCCGAGACTGGCATGAGCGTTGCCGTCGTGGGGTCGGGGCCCGCCGGACTCGCTGCTGCCGCGCAGCTACGAAGTGTGGGTCATGCGGTGAGCGTCTATGAGCGAAGCGATGCCATTGGGGGACTGCTGCGCTACGGGATCCCGGAGTTCAAGATGGAGAAGTCGGTGCTCGATCGGCGTCTCGACGTCATGCACGACGCGGGGGTTGCCTTTCACACCGGCATCGACATTGGCGCTCCCGCAACTCCCTTGTCCTGGCTACGCGAGCAGTACGACGCCGTCATCTTGGCGCTCGGATCCACCAGGCCGCGAGTACTTGGCGTACCGGGAGCAGATCTGCCTGGAGTGATGCCGGCCATGACCTTTCTCGAAGCGGCAAACCGTGCCGTGAATAACGCGGTCGAGTCACCCATCAGCGCCTCCGGGCTGCACGTGGTGATCCTCGGTGGTGGCGACACCGGCGCCGACTGTCTCGGCACCGTACATCGTCACGGTGCGGCGTCCGTCATTCAAATTGAGATTCTGGATCGACCACCCGAAGAACGGCCACCCGAAGAGCCGTGGCCCACGATGGCTCGTCTTTTCAAAACGACCTCAGCCCACGCCGAAGGTGGTGAGCGCCGATTCTCCACCGAGACTTTGGAGTTTCACGGCGACGGACGCGTCCAGTCCATGGTCGTGATCGACCACATGAGCGACGAGAAGATCACCGTTCCCGCCGATCTGGTTTTGATCGCCGCTGGGTTTGTTGGTCCCGAACTTCAAGAGCTCGGTCTCAGCGGTGAGAACCACACCACCGCGCGCGCGACGCTGTCCGTTGATCGGCAGTGGCGTGTCACCTCCCTCGGAGGGGAAACGCCCGTCTTCGCCTGCGGCGACGCGGTGCGCGGTCAGAGCCTCATCGTCTGGGCCATCGCTGAAGGCCGCAGTGCAGCGAACGCTGTCGATCATTTCCTCTCCGGTGCGCCGAGCGCACTTCCAGCACCCGTGGAGCCTTACAGCCTGTCCTGGTAACGAAGCGTCGCCACGGTTTTGTAGCATCGTGGCAGCACGCCTAGAGGGGGATTATGAAAAGCACGATGCAAGACGCCCCGTTGTTGCTGCGCGACATCATGCGGCACGGCGTCGCGGTCTACGCCGAAAAGAAGGTCTTCACGGTCACTCCGACCGGCGCAGAAGAGGCCACCTTCGCCCAGATCGCCCACCGCGCGGAGCAATTGGCCGCTGCCCTCGAGAGGCTGGGCGTCCAGCGCGGTGAGCGCGTCGCGACGTTCATGTGGAATAACCAGGCCCACATGGAGGCGTATTTCGCAGTGCCGAGCATGGGAGCGGTGCTGCATACTCTCAATATTCGCCTCTTCCCTGAACAACTGTCGTTCATCATCAATCACGCCGACGACCGGGTGATTATCGTCGATGCCTCATTGGCCCCGTTGCTCGCGAAAATCCAAGATCAGATTCCGTCGACGACCACCATCATCGTGCACGGCGAGGAGCCGACGAGAGTGCTGGGCGACACGTTGGATTACGAGACACTCGTCAACGCCGAGCGCCCCGGATATGAGTGGCCGCTCCTCGACGAGCGTGACGCCGCGATCATGTGTTACACCTCAGGCACGACTGGCAATCCCAAGGGCGTCGTCTATTCGCACCGTTCGACCTGGCTGCACTCGATGGCTTCGATGACTGCGAACTCAATTGGACTCTGCGAACGCGACCGGTGCCTCTTGATTGTGCCGATGTTCCATGTCAATGCCTGGGGGACCGTCTACACGGCGTTCTTCGCCGGGGTGGAACTGATCATGCCCCAGATGTTCCTTCAGGGCGGCCCCATTCTCACCATGATTCGAGAGCTGCGCCCGACCATCTCACTCGGCGTGCCGACCATCTGGAACGACGTCTTGCGCGTCGCCGAGACGACGCCGGACGCCGACCTCTCGAGCATGCGCGGAATTATCGCGGGCGGATCCGCCGTGCCGCGCTTCATGATCGAAGCGTTCCGCGACCGATTCGGCATCGATCTCATTCAGGGTTGGGGCATGACGGAAACGAGTCCTCTCGCGGCCGTCTCCATTCCTCCGGCGGGAACACCCAAAGACCTCGACGTGGACTACCGCGTGAAGGCGGGTCGCGTTGTCGCCGGCGTCGAAGTTCGCCTCACCGACGACCACGGCAACGTACTGCCGAGGGACGGCAAATCGCTCGGCGAGTTTGAGATCCGCGGCCCGTGGATCACCGGTTCGTACTTTGGCGTCGACGACCCCGACAAGTTCCGCGACGGTTGGCTGCGCACGGGCGACATCGGCACGCTCGATTCAGAAGGCTTCATGGTGGTGAGCGACCGCAGCAAGGACGTCATCAAGTCGGGGGGCGAGTGGATCAGCTCAGTGGACCTCGAAGTCAACGTCATGGCGCACCCCGCTGTCTTCGAAGCGGCGGTCATCGCGGTCCCCGACGACAGATGGCAAGAGCGGCCGCTCTGCTGCGTGGTCTTGAAGCCCGAGGCGACGGCTAGCGCCGCGGAGCTGCGCGCGTTTCTCGCTGACCGGGTGGCAAAATGGTGGCTGCCCGAGCGATGGACCTTCATCGAGAGCGTGCCCAAGACCAGCGTCGGAAAGTTTGACAAGAAGGTACTGCGCGCGCTCTACGCAGATGACGAGCTCAACGTGGAGGTCCTTTCGTAGTGGAGTCATTGGACGACCTCGCCGACGAGATCGCGGGACTGGAGCGTCGGGTCTCCGACGTCATCTTTGACATGGTTCGCGCGCAGCTGCGCAACGACGACGCCGAGAACGCGAAGGAACTCGAACGAAATCTGTCACGCGTACGACGGAGTCTCCAGAAAGCGGAGCATCTACTGCGACGTAGCGACGACGACGACGATTAGTTTTCGTCCCAGCTATTGACTTCGTCGATCACGAGCCGCAGATTTACGTAGTTGCGACCGTCGAAGTTAAACGAGATCACGTTGTCGCCCTCGAGCTTGTATCCAGGATCGCCCGCGAACATGGGAACCGCGAGGGCCAAGGCCTCGAGTTGTTCAGGAGTCGGGTGACGGTTGAGCGAGATCAAGCCGCGTTCACCAACAATTTCAAAGCCCCGGTAGTTCGAGTAGAAGTGCTCAATCTCATCGACTGTGTCGTCGATCGACGTCGCGAGCCGGACAATGAACATATCGTCGGTGGAGACGTAATGGTTCTTCACGATGGCTTGATCCATGAAGGTCAACCACTCTTGCCAGAACTTTCCTTCGGGAGTGTCAAGGAGAACAACCGGCGCCGGTGTTGTCTTGCCGGTGTCGAGCAACGTGAGGACTTCAAAGAGTTCGTCCATGGTGCCGAGCCCGCCTGGCAAGACGACAAATGCAATCGAGGGTCGCGTCAACGCCACTTTCCTCGTGAAGAAGTACTTCATCGTGACGAGGTTCGTGGCCGCGATGTAGGGATTGGCCGTCTGCTCGAACGGCAATCGAATGTTGACGCCAATGGTGTTTGCCTCGCCGGCACCTCGCGCCGACGCCTCCATAATACCTGGTCCCGCTCCCGATACGATAATCCAGTCACGATCGGCCATCGCCTTCGCGAGTTCCAGTGTCATCTGGTAGATGGGCGAGTCGGGTGACGTTCGTGCCGAACCGAAGATGGTGATCTTTCGTCGTTCGCTTTCTTGTTCGAAGAGAGCGAACGCCTCCAACAACTCGTCAATCGCCTGCACCGCGACGTGTAGATCTCGCGTGCGCGCATCAGATTCGGCGACCGCGACCACTCGGGCCAGTAGAGCGCGCAGTAGCTCTCGGCGTTCGTCCGAGAGCTCGGTGTCGTTCTCGATGTCGTGGAGAAGCGTGTCAATGAGAGACGTCATTGCTACAACGTCTGATAGAGAGTGCTGCGCTGATGCAGGGGTCGTCCAAGAGGCTCCACTAACGATTGCAGCGAGGCGACGTCCATCTCTTGACCGTGCGTGGCTCCGGCCGCTCGCGAGATGTTTTCGTCCATGAGGGTCCCGCCGAGGTCATTCGCACCGGCTTGCAGGATGCGGCGCGAGCCCTCAACGCCCATCTTCACCCAACTGACCTGAATATTGTCGATCAAGGTCGCGTAGTGCAGTCGCGCGACGGCGTGCATCAACACGGATTCGCGGAACGTGGGGCCCTTTCGAGAACGGCCCTTCAAGAACAGCGGCGTCGCCATGTGCACGAAGGGCAGCGGCACGAACTCCGTAAACCCGCCAGTTTCGCGCTGCAGGTCGCGCGTGCGCAGCAAGTGCGTGGCCCAACTGTCGGGACTTTCCACCGCGCCGAACATGATCGTGATGTTCGAGTGCAGCCCGACCGAGTGGGCGGTCCGGTGAACTTCCAGCCATTGATCGGAGTTGATCTTGTCCGGGCACAGAGTGGCGCGAACGTTGTCGTCCAGGATCTCCGCAGCGGTGCCCGGGAGAGTCTTTAATCCTGCGTCCTTTAGTCGCGTCAGATACGTGGCGAGGTCCTGCTCGGAACGACGGGCCCCTTCGAAGACTTCGAGAGCACTGAAGGCGTGGATGTGGATCTTGGGCGATCCGGCCCGGACGGCCGCGATGACGTCGATGTAGTAATCGCCGTCAAACTTCGGGTGAATGCCGCCCTGCATGCAGACCTCGGTGGCGCCGCGCTCTTCGGCTTCTCGTACGCGCTCACTTATCTCTTCCAGAGTGAGCAGGTAGGGATCTCCGCGAAGGTTGAGCGAGAGCGGACCCTTCGAAAAGGCGCAGAACCGACACTTGAAGGTGCAGACGTTCGTGTAGTTGATGTTGCGGTTGATCACGAAGCTCACGGCGTCGCCGACGAGGTCTTGACGCACGGAGTTCGCGAGGTCGACCAGGGCGTTGAAGTCGCCGTCGCGCGCACCAAACAGGGTGACCAGCTCGCGTCGATCGAACTCGTAGCCCGGTTCGTAGGAAGAGAGCAACTGCGTCACAACGCTCGTCTTTGTCGACGACGAGGGCTTGGCGGGGGGAGTGTGATCGGTGCCGGAGTACCAGACGTCATTGCGCGCCAGCGAGTGCGCGTCGGCGGAGGCGAGAACGTACGGGCGGACCTTTTCGTCCAAAAAGTCGGTGCGCTCGCCGACGTACTCGGGGTATACCGTCAGTCGCGGCGTCAAGTGAAAGCCACGCTGCGCGCTCTCGCGCCCCAGAGTCTCGAGTGCTGGCCACGCGCGTTCGGGGTTGACGTGGTCGGCCGTGACCGGCGAGATGCCGCCAAAGTCATCGATACCAAAGTCCAGCAAACGTGTCGGATCATCGCTGAGGTTGGGCGGAGCCTGCAGGTGAATAGAGTCCGCCAGGATCAGTCGTGCGGCGCTGATCGTCCAATGAAACTCTTCCTCGCTCGCGGGCGGCTCGTGCGCCATGGCGGTTCGCGGCTTGGGCAAGAAGTTTTGAATGATGACCTCTTGGATATGTCCGAACTCCTCGTGCGAGAGGGCAATCGCCTCCAGCGTCCGCACACGGTCTTCGCGACTTTCGCCAATTCCGACCAAGAGGCCCGTCGTGAAAGGAATCTTTAACTCTCCGGCCCAACGAAGGGTGTCCAAACGACGCTGAGGCTCCTTGTCGGGCGCTAAACGATGAGCTGCAACGTCCGCGAGGACTTCAATCATCATGCCCTGAGAGGCACTAACGGTGCGCAGCTGCGCAAGTTCGTGTTCGTAGAGGGCGCCAGCGTTCGCGTGGGGGAGGAGGCCCGTCCCCTCCAGCACCATCTGGGCCGCCGTGGCGACGTAGTCAACCGTCGAAGAGTAACCACGGGCCGCGAGCCAGCGTGCGGCTTCGTCGTAGCGAAGTTCCGGGCGTTCTCCGAGCGTGAACAGCGCTTCAGTGCAGCCCGCGTCGCGGCCAGCCTGGGCCACGGCCATCACTTCATCGAGACTCATGTAAGGAGACGCCACGTGAGCGGGCGCCTGGGCAAACGTGCAGTACCCGCAGCGGTCGCGACAGAGTTTGGTGAGGGGTATGAAGACCTTCGGCGAGTAGGTCACCACGTGGCCGAACAAACTACGTGCGCGCTCGTACGCCAACGGCGCGAGTTCAGCCGCCGGGCTTTCGAGCAGTTCGCTGGTGGTCTTGAGGCCTGCGAGTGTCGTCATTGCTGCATCCTAGGACGCCACCTGAAGAAGTGACCCTCTATTTGAGGGCCGGCATCTTCGATGAGACCGTCGCCAGCAACTCGTCGTAGGCCTTCGCGAATGACGCAACGCCCTCTAGTTCAAGTTGTTCGCTCACCTTCGCGAGGTCCACGTCCGGAGAGAGCTTCTCGAGGAGCGCTGCCGTGGCCTGGCACGTCTCGTCGCTTAAGAGATACGACGTCGAAAAGTTCCCGTGATCGAGCGCATCGGCCAGAGTTTTATCGGGCATGGTGTTGACCGTCTCGTCGGCGACCAGTCGGTCAACGTAGAGAAGGTCGTCGTAGCTGGGATTCTTGGTCGATGTCGAAGCCCAGAGAGGACGTTGTACTTGGGCGCC
Organism: Acidimicrobiales bacterium; assembly: GCA_049790955.1. Lineage (GTDB taxonomy): Bacteria > Actinomycetota > Acidimicrobiia > Acidimicrobiales > RAAP-2 > RAAP-2. Next base: position 26,508 of record JBAQZL010000097.1, on the reverse strand, counting down.
TTCGGTGAGAAGATCCCTGATCTTCTCCTCCTGGACTCGACCTCGGTACAGCTGATACGCCGCGGCGGCTTGCGCGTTGGCGATCGTTCCTCGACGGGGGTCGCCCTCGGGCAACAGCGCGTCCACGGCGACATCGACCCGCGACACGAAGAAGGAGGCCACACTAGCGATCCCACCAATATCGTGGCCCGCTGAGTAGGCGTCGGAGATCCCGTCGCGCCACGCAGTGATGACGTCGTTGTAACGCTCGACCGAGAAGATCAAAGTCACGTTGACGTTGATTCCGGCGCCGAGCACGGCGCGAATCGCCGGCAGGCCCTCTTTGGTCGCCGGAATCTTGATCATGACGTTTCGACGATCTACCTCGCCAAAGAGTCGCTTGGCCGCTGCAATCGTGCCCTCCGTGTCGTGGGCCAGGCGCGGCGACACTTCCAGTGAGACAAAGCCGTCGAGGTAGCGACGCGATCCCGAGGCGAATTCCGCTTTGGCGCTCTCGTTGACTGGGGCCAGCAAGTCGCACGCTCCACGGACATCGGAGACGGCCAACTTCTCGAACACCTTCTCTGGGTCGGTCTCGGTGCTTGCCGCGATGTCACTGTCGTAGGCCGATGACTCGCCAATGGTCTTGGCGAAGATCGAAGGGTTGGACGTTAGTCCTCGAACGCCCTCGTCGATGTACTTCTTTAAGGTGCCGTCTTGCAGCCAGTCACGTCGAAGGTTGTCAATCCAGGGGCTCTGGCCGTAGTCGGCGTAGAGATCGTTCAGTTTGGTCATTTTTTCTCACTTAGAACATGTTCGACGTGGGCAACCACGGCGGCGGGGACAATATTGAAATTCGCAAAGACAACCTTGTCGGGAGCAGACATCCCGAAGGTATTGATGCCGATGGAGTCATCGACGTAGTTGGCCCAACCGAGGGTGGCGCCCGCTTCGATCGCGACCGAGGGGATCGAACGACGGAGCACCTCGCGGCGATAGTCACTTGGTTGATCGTCAAAGCACCGCCAACACGGAAGAGCGACCACGCGCGTGACGATGCCTTTCTCAGCTAGCTCTTCACTGGCCCGCAGACACAGTGACACTTCTGAGCCAGTGCCCACCAGCGTGAAGACGGCGTTGTCGTTCTCGCGCACGACGTAGCCCCCTCGACGGGCACCCTTCGCGCTCGCGGCCGCCTCATCGGCATTAAAGGTCTGAATGTCCTGTCGCGAGAGAATCATGGCCGTCGGGAACGGCTCTTTCGCGCTGAGATACTGCTCTACGAGGTCGAGTGTCTCGTTGGCGTCGCTCGGGCGCACCACGTGAATGTTCGGCATCGCACGAAGCGCCATGAGGTGCTCGACGGGCTCATGGGTAGGGCCGTCTTCTCCCACGCCGATGGAGTCGTGCGTGTAGACGAACATCGCCCCGGCTTCGCTCATCGCCGCCAAACGAACCGCGGGGCGCGCGTAGTCATTGAACACGAAGAACGTCGAGCCCACCGGACGAATTCCTCCGTGGTGATACTGACCAACGAGACTCGCGCTCATGGCGTGCTCACGAATGCCGTAGTGAATCTGGCGTCCGCCAGGAGTCTCGCGAGCCTGCATCTCAGCGCCGTTCAACACCATTCCCGTGTTGCCCGTCAGGTCGGCCGACCCGGCGGTGAGGCCGGGCGTCTGCGACGCGTACGTGTCCATGGCCCGTTGCATGCCCTTGCGAGTCGCCACCATGGAACCTGGCTCATAGAGCTCAGCCTTGGTGGTGATAGTGGCGGCGCCGTTCGTGTCGAGCTGCTCGAGATAGCGCGCACCCTTTTCGCCCGAGGCGGTGATGCGCGCTTCCCAAGCCGTGCGCGCGTCGCGGTTGGGACCGAGAGTCGCCATTACGTCGCGGGGCACCTCTTTGTCCACGGCGAAAGGCTCGTCCGGCACTCCGAGCTGCTTCTTTACCGCGGAGATGGCTTCCGGTGGAAAGGGTGTGCCGTGCGCTTCCTTGCGGTCCATCATCTCGGCGGACGGGAATCCAATGTGCGAACGGATAATGATGACAGTGGGACGCTCTGTCTCAGCGATCGCTGCGCGCGTGGCTTCTTCGAGCACGTCCAGCTCATTCGCGCGATCACCAACATTGACGACATGCCAGCCATAGGCAGCGAAGCGCTCGGCCGTGTTGTCGTGCAACGCCAGTTCCGTCTTGCCGTCGATCGTGATGTGGTTGTCGTCGTAGAAGATCGTCAGGCGGTCGAGGCCAAGTGATCCTGCGAGTGACGCGGCTTCGTGACTGATGCCCTCTTCTATGCAGCCGTCACCCGCGATGACCCAGATGCGGTGGTCGACGAAGTCCGCGCCGTGGTCGTGGCGCAAGATGCGTTCCGCAATGGCCATGCCGACGCCGTCGGCGATGCCTTGGCCCAGGGGACCAGTTGTCACTTCAATGGTCGGAGTGACGCCTTTTTCGGGGTGACCGGGACACTTGGAGTGCGCCTGGCGGAACTCCTTTAAGTCATCGATCGTGACGTCGTACCCGAAGATGTGAGCAAGCGAATACTGCAGGACGCAGGCGTGTCCGCAGCTCAAAATAAAACGGTCGCGGTCACTCCAGTCGGGGTCGGTCGGGTCGTGACGCATAATGCGACCCCACAACATGACACCGAGGGGAGCGAGCGCCATAGCGGTGCCACTGTGACCAGAGTTGGCCTTTTCGGGTGCGTCCATGGCGAGAGTCACTACTTGGCGAATCATGCGGCCTTCGAGTTCGTTGGCGCCGGGGTAGAGAGAGTCAGTCATGCCTCAAACAGTAGTGAATTCAACGCGAGACCCGAGCGGCGTCAGGACTAGTCTCGCCACGTGGCGCTGCAGATTCCTCCGAACTGTGACCTGACTCTCGGACTCACCTGCGTCGACAAATCGGTACCGGGTCGAACGGTGTGGCGCGCGAAGGCTGACGAGCGATTTTCGAATCCAGCCGGCGTGATTCAAGGTGGGTTTTTGGCGGCGATGCTCGATTCAGCGATGGGGGCCTCGGCGGTGACGATGGTCGCCGATCGTCGGGTATTTGTCGCCAACACCGAGATGAAGGTCTCGTTCGTGCGCGCCGCGAAAGTGAACGACATTCTCACCTGCGTGGCGACGGTCCTGAAGCCGGGTCGAGTCATCTCGTTCCTCGAGGCCAAGATCACGGACAGCGACGAACGCCTCATAGCGACGGCCAGTTCTACCTACCTGATCCGAGAACGTCCTGAGTAGGCTGAGGGCATGAAGAACTCGCCGTGGCGTCGCTTTTTGTGGGGAGCGTCCCTGCAACACGATCTGGACGAGTTGAAGTCGATCGCCATTCGCTACATCAAAGAGGAGACGGTCAAGCCTCTCAAGGATCTCTGGCGTTTCGTCATGTGGGGCGCCATCGGGAGCGTCTTCGTCGGCTTTGGAGCGGTGTTGCTCTTGTTTGGCGCGCTGCGCTACCTCCAGTGGCAGTTTCCGGTTCTTGACGGGTCGCTGTCGTGGTTGCCGTACGTCATTGTCGCGGTCCTCGCTCTGATCGTCATGGGTCTCACCGCCTGGCGCATCGTGAGCGGCACGGCCAAGCGACGACTGAAGGCCGCGAAGTGAGCGAGCCCAGCTCAACTCGCCGAGAGCTAGAAGCAAAACTTCGGTCGTTTTTGCCCAAAGAGGTTCAACTCGGCAGTTCCCTCATCGACTCCAAACCCACGGTGGCAGCGGTCGGCGTGGGCGGAGTCATGACGGGATACGTGTGGGGCCGCCTGCGAGGAAGACGTCTTCGCAAGGCAAAGAAGGCGTCGAAGAAGGAAAAGAAGGACTAATGCGCCGTCGCTTGCTTCGACTCGCCGCCGCGGGGGCGCTCGGAAGGGCCTGGGCCCAGCGCTCTCCCAAGTGGCTGACGTTGGGTCTCGCCGTCGTAGCCCTTCGAATGTTTGACTCGCGAGCGAAAAAGCGCGCGAAACGCCACGCGTGAGTCGTGCCGAGCTCGCCGAGGGCGAGCGCGTCATGCTGATCGACGCCAAAGATCGCCACTATCTCGTCACCCTGAAAGAGGGCTCGGCCTTTCACACCCACGCTGGCATCGTGCAGCACGACGAGGTCATCGGCCAGCCTGAAGGCTCTCTGATCTCTTCTAGTACCGAGCGGAAGTTTCTCGTGCTGCGCCCGACGCTCTCGGACGTCGTCTTGAAGATGCCGCGCGGAGCACAGGTGATCTACCCCAAGGATCTCGGGGCGATTCTGCTTCAGGCCGACGTCGGTCCGGGAATGCGGATTCTCGAAGCCGGAGTCGGTTCCGGCGCGCTCTCCATGACGCTGCTGCGGGCGGGCGCGTCGATCACCGCCTACGAGATCCGTGACGACTTCGCGCAACAAGCCATCAAGAACGTGCACGACTTTCTCGGGGACGACGTGGACTACGACGTGCACATCCGTGACGTCACCGCGGGCATCGATGAAGTAGACCTCGACCGCATCATCTTGGACATGCCCGAGCCGTGGGACGTTGTGAAGCACGCCGAAGGCGCCCTACGGCCCGGCGGAATACTCCTCGCGTATCTGCCAACCATCAACCAGACGCAGCTCCTGCGAGAGACCCTGGAGCATCATTCGTTCGGGCTCGCCGAAACGGTCGAGATTCTGAGGCGGACGTGGCACATCGACGGACGTTCGGTTCGTCCTGATCATCGGATGGTGGCGCACACCGGATTTCTCACGTCTGCGCGTCGACTGGTAGTGCGAGGGAGCGAATCTCAGTCCTTGTGAATGAAGATGCATTCACCGGGGCACTCTTCGGAGGCCTCAATGACCGCATCTTCGAACTCGGCCGGGACGTCGGCGAGGCCTTGGGCACCGCCAGGATTGCTCTTCACGTCACTGCCTTGCTTCACGTAGGCCAAGCCGTCATCGAGCAGCGTGAACACCGATGGGCAGATCTCTTCGCAGAGCCCGTCCCCTGTGCAGAGGTCTTGGTCGATCCAAACCTTCATTTGCTAGTCCTCCATGGCCAAATACGTGATGCCACTCTAGTGGGCTAATCCACAAATACATGACCTCATGATCTTCGCCGTGCTCACCTAGGGTAGCGATATGGACCGATCACCAGGTTTTGACGATTCTTCGAGGGGCGAACGCGACGACCTCTTCGGGTCGACCAATGCGAATGACTACGGCCTCAGTGATGTCGAACAAGCGAACCGCCGCATCGAAATACTCGAAGAGAAGCTGCTCGAAGCGCGCGGTCAATTGGCGCAGAGCCGATCAAACAACGAAAAATTGACGATCACCATTCAACAGACGCGTGACCAGATAGCGGCTCTTCGTGATGAAGTGGAGAAACTCACCCAGCCGCCCGCGGTCTATGGGACCTTTACTGGCTTTAACGACGACGGCTCGGTGGATATTTTCGCCTCGGGTCGAAAGATGCGCGTGGCCCTGCATCCGGGCCTCGATCCGGCGCAGATCGCTCGCGGCGACGAAGTCGTGCTCAATGAGTCCTTCACCGTCATTGGCGTTCGCGACTCCGACGGCCAAGGCGAAGTCGTCACGGTCAAAGAAGTGCTGGACGACCGACGCGTGCTGGTCTACGGGCGAGCCGACGAAGAGCGCGTCGTGGAACTCGCCGAAGCGTTGCAGTCGGTGAAGCTCCGCAGCGGCGACGCGCTGCTGCTCGACCTCCGTTCCAACTTGTTGACCGAGAAGCTCATTCGCCAAGAAGCGGAAGAGTTGATCCTCGAAGAGGTCCCCGACATCAGTTACGCGGACGTCGGGGGACTTGACGCACAGATCGAAGCCATCACTGACGCCGTTGAGTTGCCGTACCTTCATCGCGCGCTCTTTCACGAGTACGACCTGCCCGCGCCTAAAGGCATCTTGCTCTACGGCCCCCCGGGCTGCGGCAAGACGCTCATCGCGAAGGCTGTCGCGAACTCGCTCTCGCAGAAGGTCGCGGAGCTCACGGGCAATCGCAACGTGCGTTCGTACTTCCTCAACATCAAAGGCCCGGAGCTGTTGAACAAGTACGTCGGCGAGACGGAGCGCCAGATCCGCGTGGTCTTTCAGCGGGCGCGCGAAAAAGCGGAAGAGGGCGTGCCGGTCATTGTCTTCTTCGACGAGATGGACTCTCTCTTTCGCACCCGCGGCACGGGCATCAGCTCGGACATGGAGTCGACGATCGTCCCTCAGCTCCTCGCGGAGATCGATGGCGTGGAGTCCCTTCGCGACGTGATCGTCATTGGTGCCACTAACCGCGAAGATCTCATCGACCCGGCCATCCTGCGCCCGGGTCGCTTGGACGTGAAGATCAAGATCGAGCGGCCCGACGCCGAAGCGGCGGCGCAGATCTTCTCGCGCTACCTGCACACCGAGCTGCCGCTCGACCCGAGCACCGTGCGCGAACTCGGGGGAGGGGACCGCTCGAAGGCGGTCCAAGCGATGATCGAAGACACGGTCACTCAGATGTACCGCGTCGACGATGAGAATCGTTTCCTCGAAGTGACCTACCAGGGCGGCGACAAAGAGGTCTTGTATTACAAAGACTTCGCCTCAGGTGCCATGATCGAAAACATTGTCCGCCGCGCGAAGAAGATTGCCGTGAAACGCGAGATCGCAGATCAAGGCCGCGGACTGCGCAAAGACGATCTCATCGAATCGATTCGCCAGGAGTTCCGCGAGAACGAAGACCTCCCGAACACGACGAACCCCGACGACTGGGCGAAGATCTCCGGCAAGAAGGGCGAGCGCATCATTTTCATTCGCACGCTCATCAACCGCGAGGAAGATGACGTCAAGGGCGGGCGATCGATTCAGCACGTGGGTACAGGGCAGTACCTTTAACTTCGTGGCGATTGCGAAGGTACTGGGTATTGAGACGGAGTATGGAATCGCGGGTGGGCCCGACTCTGACCCCATCACTTCATCAAGCATCATCGTCAACGCATATGCGCAACAAGGTCGCACCCGGATCAACTGGGACTTCGAGGGCGAGACACCCGACATGGACGCTCGTGGACGCGTTGATCTAACTTCCTTCGCGCCCATCGTCGAGACGCACTTGGCGAACACGGTTCTCACCAACGGTGCTCGGCTGTATGTTGACCACGCGCACCCGGAATATTCGTCTCCCGAATGTCGAACTCCACGAGAAGCGACTCTCTATGACGTTGCGGGTGAAGAGGTGATGCGACGCGCCCTGGAGATCGCCAACGGGTCGCTCGATCCCGCGCAGGCGATCACGCTCTACAAGAACAACTCCGACGGGAAGGGAAATTCCTACGGCACGCACGAGAACTACCTCGTGCGTCGGGATCTCGAATTCGCTCACCTCATTCGCGCCATGGTGCCGCATTTTGTCTCACGTCAGATCGTTATTGGCGCGGGAAAAGTCGGCGCCGAAACCGAATCGGCGCTCGAGCACAACCCCTCCTTTCAACTCTCGCAGCGCTCGGAGTTCTTCGAGGAGATTGTGGGTCTCGAAACGACGCTGAAGCGCCCCATCATCAACACGCGTGACGAGCCGCACAGCGACGCCGAGCGTTTTCGTCGGCTGCACGTGATCATCGGCGACGCCAATATGAGTCAAGTCGCCACCTTCGTCAAGCTGGGATCCACGGCTTTGTTGCTGGCCGCACTCGAGGAATTCGGGCCCGAGGAGTTTCCCGCGATGCCGCGTTCGCCGGTTCACGCCGTCCGCGCCTTCTCGTTGGACCTCTCGCTCACTGAGGCGGTGCCGTGCGACGACGAAAGGACTCGAAGCGCCTGGGACTTTCAAGACGAACTGTGGCACGTCGCGAGGAACTATGTGCAGCGAACCGGAGCCGACGTTGTCGCTGCGCCGGACGAGGTTGATTTCATTTTGGAGCAGTGGCGCCAGATGCTCGACGGCGTACGTGACAATCGCGACGCCGTCGCTGACCGCGTCGACTGGGTGGCGAAACTGAGAGTGGTGACCGGGTACAAGGAACGTCACGGCCTCAACGATCGAGACGCGAAGCTTCGCGCGATTGATTTGCAGTACCACGATTTGCGGCCCACGCACTCGCTCGCCGCGCGAGTGGGACTTCGCACGTTGTACGACGACGCGGCTGTTCGTGAAGCCGTTCACAATCCTCCGCTCAGTACTCGGGCCTATTTTCGCGGTCAATGTGTCGCTCGCTACCCGGAAGAGATCGTGGCTGCCAACTGGGATTCAGTCGTCTTTGACGTCGGCGAGGGACCCTTGCAGAGAGTGCCCATGCTCGATCCCTTGAGGGGTACCCATGCACTGACCTCAGAGTTGCTAGAAACGAGTGCATCGGCGAGTGAACTTCTTGCCGCTCTAGACAGGTAGAACTGAAGTATGACTGAACAAGAAAGAATTCAAAAGCAGCGCACGGAGCGCACCAGCAAAACCGCTGAAGATGTCTCCGTCGACGCGACCAAGGGCGACCAGCTCAAAGCTGACCTCGACGACTTGCTCGACGAGATCGACGAAGTACTGGAAGAGAACGCCGAGGAGTTCGTGCGCAACTACGTCCAAAAGGGCGGAGAGTAACTGCGTGGGACTACCGCTCTTTAGCGCCCACGGCGATCCCGGCCCCTCCTTCTGGCACTTTGCTCAAGTGTCCGGGCTTGATCCTGCGCCGCGAGAGCAGTCGCGCGAAAGTCCTCACGCCACGACAGTGATCGCCGTTCGTTACGTGGGGGGCGTCGTCATGGTTGGCGACCGTCAGGCGACCGGCAACTACATCGCCAGTCGTGACGTGCGAAAGATTGAACCGGCCGACCGCTACACGGCCCTCGCCATCTCTGGAAGCGCGGCGCGAGGCATCGAGCTGCTCAAGATCGCCCAGTTGTCCTTCGAGCACTACGAGAAGATGACCGATTCGTCGCTCAGCCTCGAAGGTAAGGCCAACTATCTTTCTCCCATCATTCAGCGCAACAACTTGACGTCTCCTTTGGGTGTACTTCCCCTCTTGGCCGGTTGGGACGAGAGCCACGCCCAGGGACGCATCTTCGAGTACGACGGCGCCGGAGGGTGCTACGAGCGCTTCGATTTCGCAACCATTGGTTCGGGTTCGCCTTTCGCCGAAGGTGCGTTGCGTCTCGGATTCCGAGAGAATCTGGACCGCGAAGAGGCCCTCGAACTCGGGGCGCTCGCTCTCTATGAAGCTGGCGATAACGACCCGAGCACCGGGGGTCCCGACTTCGTACGCGAGATCTACCCCATGATGGTGACTCTGAGCGAAGACGGATTCCAGGAGTTGCCCTCTGCCGACGTGGGGGAGCGCTTTCGCAGCATCAACGTGCGCCGTACTGAGTCGCGCGGAGTAGCCGGTGGATCGTTGCGATGACGAACTACTTCTACGTCTCACCCGAACAGCTCATCAAGGATCGAGCGGAGTTCGCCCAGAAGGGCATTGCGCGGGGCCGCTCCATCGTGGCGGCGATCTACGACGCGGGCGTTCTCATGGTCGCAGAGAACCCATCGGCGTCGCTGAACAAGATCTCTGAGGTCTACGACAGAATCGCCTTCGCCGGGGTAGGCAAGTACAACGAGTTTGATCGGCTTCGTGAAGCCGGCATTCGTTGGGCTGATTCCACGGGCTTCACCTACTCGCGCGAGGACGTCGACGCGAGAGCGCTCGCCAACTACTACGCCCAGCATCTAGGCGACATGTTTACGGAGGGCCAAAAGCCACTCGAAGTCGAGATCCTCGTCGCTCAACTCGGCAACAAGGTTCGCCCGACAAAGCTGTATCGCGTCGCCTACGAAGGCACCATCTCCGACGAACCGCGCTTCGCCGTGTTGGGTGGCGACGCTGACACCATCAAAGATCGATTTGCGCTGTCGGAGGATTCATTGGAACCTCTAAAGACAACGCTGCACAACGCCGTCAGTGCGCTGGCTGGACCTGATCGACTCTTCACCGCGGACGATCTGGAAGTCTGTGTGCTCGAAGATCGCGGTAGTCGCCGCACGTTTGAACGCCTCAGTGACGCACGAGTGAGCGAGTTCTTGGGCTGAAAGGCCCAAGTGAGATCATGCTACGAAGAATCTATGGCGTAGAAACTGAGTACGGAATCACTTTCTCGCTGCGCGGACAGCGTCGCCTTAGCCCCGACGAGGTGTCACGTTTTCTCTTTCGCAAGGTCGTGGCCTGGGGTCGGTCTTCGAACGTCTTTCTCGAAAACGGCAGTCGCCTATACCTCGACGTGGGTAGTCACCCCGAGTACGCCACGGCCGAGTGCGACTCCCTCAACGATCTCGTGGCGCAGGACAAGGCCGGCGAGTCGATTCTGCGTGAGCTCGTCGGATACGCCCAGTCGCAACTGAGCGACGAAGGCATTCGCGGCGATATCTTTCTCTTCAAGAACAACACCGACTCGACGGGCAACTCGTACGGCTGTCACGAGAACTACTGCATCGAACGAATCGAAGATCTTTCCCGTCTGGAGAATGTCTTCATTCCCTTCTTGATCAGTCGACAGATCTTTACCGGTGCGGGCAAAGTGGTCACCAACGCCAAGGGCACCGCATATTCCATGAGTCAGCGGGCGGAACACATCTGGGAAGCGATCTCGTCGGCGACAACACGCAGTCGACCCATCATCAATACACGCGACGAGCCCCACGCCGATCCCGAAAAATATCGCCGACTCCACGTCATCGTGGGAGATTCCAACATGAGCGAGTTCGCGACGTTCCTCAAGATCGGAACCGCCTCCGTTGTCCTCGCCATGATTGAAGACGACATTGTGCAACTGCGCGACTACGCCATGGCCTCACCAATCAACGCACTTCGTGACATCTCTTACGACCTCTGGAGTAAAGAGCCGGTCAAACTCATGAACGGCCGCGACCTCACGGCCCTGGAGATTCAAGAGGACCTGTGCGAGCGGGCCGAGAAGTTTGTCGAGGTCCGCGATCTCCCCGCAGATCAAGTACGCGCCGTACGCCTCTGGCGCGAAGTGATCGAACAGTACCGCAGCGACCCGATGGGGTTGGCCGATCGGGTTGACTGGATTGCCAAACTGCAGATCATCGATCGTGAGCGCGAGCGCAGCGGCATCGATCTCAGCGATCCCAAAATTGCCCTCATCGATCTGCTCTATCACGACACCAATCTCGATCGAGGGCTCTTCTATCGACGCTCGTCACGCGGCCACTTCCAACGGATGGTGACCGACGAGCAGATCGAGAAGGCGACCATGACCCCGCCCAGCACCACGCGAGCCCATATGCGAGGTACTTTCATCCAGGCAGCAAAGCTGTGGCGTCGCGATTACACCGTTGACTGGGTTCACCTCAAGCTCAATGACGAGATGCAGCGGACTGTATTGCTGAAAGACCCCTTTAAGAGCACGGACGAGAGATTCCAGAAACTACTGGCGTCGCTCGAACGTCACGGGTAAGCAAAACTTTTCGAGAAAGTGGCATCCGTCGGCGGTCGTCACCTTCTAATTCACTAAGGATTCCGGCCCTACAATGGGGTCGTGATCAGTCTGAGTCCATTCAAACTCCTCATCGTGGCCGCCGTCATCATGTTGCTCATGGGTCCAGACAAGTTGCCCGAAATGGCCCATCGCATCGGCGCCGGCTGGCGCGCCATTAAGCGGCTTCAAGAAAAGATGGAGGCTGAAGTTCGAGAAGCCATCCCTGATTTACCGAGCACTAGCGACATTGCCCGCATCGCGCGCAGTCCCGTCTCGCTGTTGAACCAGTTGGCCGACCGCGTTGACGCCAAAGAGGCCGCGGAGGCACCCGAGACTCCCATCCCGCCCGAGCCCGACGGTTCGGTAATGTTCCGACCGCCTCGAATCGCCACGCCTCCGCCGGTACGCGCCGACGCGCCCTCACCTCCGCCCGACCCGTCACTGAACTAACCAGTCATGCCAAAACTACGTCGCGCCGAGTCTGGGATGACGCTCGCCGAACATCTGGGGGAGCTACGTCGTCGCATCATGATCATCGCGATCTGTGTCTCCGTGGTGGCCGTTTTGGGCTTCATTTTCTACACGCACCTCTTGGCGATACTGCAAGACCCCTACTGTCGCGCGAGTCCAAAAAGTTGTAAATTCCTGGCCACCAATCCACTCGATGGACTCAATCTGCGCGTCAAGATCGCCTTTTTTTCGGGTTTCGTTATCTCGTCACCGGTCATTCTGTGGGAAGCGTGGCGATTCATAACTCCTGGATTGAAGGCTCGCGAGCGTAAATATGCCATACCCTTCGTGACGGCATCGGTGGTGTTCTTCACGGCCGGCATGACCCTCGCGTACTTCAGCTTCGCCCAGGCGATTCAGTGGCTAAAAGCCATTGGTGGTCACACGTTGCTCACCGAGTACAACCCCAATCAGTACCTGACTTTGTTTCTTTTGATGCTCTTCATCTTCGGCATAGCCTTTCTCTTTCCCGTAGTCCTCGTCGCGCTGGAGTTGACGAACTTGGTTACGCCCAAACGTCTCTTGCACAGCTGGCGCTACGCGACAATTATCATTGTGGTTGTTGCCGCCGTCGTTACTCCCAGCAGTGATCCCTTGTCGATGCTGGCTCTCGCGCTGCCCCTCATCGCGTTCTATTTCCTAGCTATAGGCGTAGGCAAGCTGCTGCACAAGTGAGCATTCTCGACTATCGCCGAGAGTTCATCGAGGGACTGGGCTTCGGACTCGATCGCTTCCAACTCGACGCCATTGAAGCTGTCGACAAGCGCGTCAACGTACTCGTCAGCGCTCCGACCGGTGCTGGCAAGACCCTGGTCGCCAACTACGCCATTGGACGAGAGCTCGAGCGCGAGCAACGCACGTTCTACACGACTCCCTTAAAGGCCCTCTCGAATCAGAAGTACCACGAGCTCTGCGAGCTGTACGGCACCGAGCGCGTGGGCCTCTTGACCGGAGATACGTCCATCAATCGCACGGCCCCCGTGGTCGTGATGACCACCGAAGTTCTTCGTAACATGCTCCTCACGGAGTCCGATCAACTGGTCTCTCTCGGTCTCGTGGTGCTCGACGAAGTGCACTATTTGCAGGATCCTTTCCGCGGGGGAGTGTGGGAAGAGGTCCTCATTCTCACTCCCGCACCCGTGCGCTTCGTGGCGCTGTCGGCCACCATTGGCAACGCGGACTTTCTCGGGGCCTGGCTTAGCGAAGTGCGCGGTCCGACGACCGTCGTCATTGAACGCACTCGTCCGATCGTGCTGCACAATCACCTGGCAGTCATGAAGCGAGGCCAACCTACGGCCGAGATTCACGATCTTCTCGACGGTCAGCGACTCTCCAATGAGGCGCGGAGAATCGACAACCTCATGAAGTCGTCGCGCAAGTTTCGCCCGGGACCAAAATGGCAAGGAGCAAAGTCAACCGCTCCGCCCCCGCCCTTTCGCGCTCCTCGGCGATCGGAGCTGATGCAGGCACTCGAGCGCGAAGACTTGTTGCCGGTCATAGTGTTCATCTTCTCCCGGGCCGCCTGTGACGACGCCGTGCATCAGCTGCGCCGCGACGGACTGCTCTTCACCAAACCCGAGGAGCGGCGCGAAATCGAAAGCATCGCCGAGGCGCGGCTCACCGAGTTCTCAGCGGAAGACCTCCAGGCCCTCGAGTACGCGGACTTCGTCGATGCTCTTCGCCGGGGGATTGCCATGCACCACGCCGGCATGGTTCCGGCGTTTCGCGAGATCGTCGAGACCTGCTTTGAGCGAAATCTGCTTGCCGTGGTCTTCGCGACCGAGACGTTGGCTCTCGGAGTCAACATGCCCGCGCGGTCCGTGGCCCTGGAGCGCTTCACGAAGTACTCCGACAACGGCCGTCAATTCCTGACGAGCGCCGAGTTCGCGCAAATGACTGGTCGTGCGGGGCGACGCGGCCTCGACGATGAGGGACACGCCATTGTCTGCTTCGCGAGCGATCTCGCCTTGCACGATGTAGGGCGCGTGGCGCTGGCGCCACCGGCCGATCTGCACTCCTCGTTTCGCCCAACCTACAACTTCACCGCGAACCTGATCAATCACTTCGATTACGACATGGCGCTCGACGTGGTACAACGCTCCTTCGCGCAGTTCGAGAATGATCGCCGACCGGCGGGACGCAAACGTCCCCTCACCGATCAGATGATTGCCCGCCACCACGTGCTCGAAGAACTCGGCTACGCAAAGGGTTGGACGCTCAGCGCCGACGGACAACTCCTCCGCTCCATTTACCACGAGTGTGATCTCTTGATCGCGGAGTCCATCAGCGCGGGCGTCTTCGAAGACCTCGAGCCGGCAGAGTTGGCGGGACTTCTGTCGTGCTTCGTCTACGAGTCCAAACGATCAACCCGCGCCGTCAATGCCGCGAAACACGTGTCGACCAAGAAGAAGCGTGTCCACCACGATCGGCTCGGTCAAGTTCGTCGCGTCAGCATTAGTGAGCGACTGCGTGAGATCTCGACCATCGCGGTGACCGTGCGCGAGGTAGAAGAGCGTTACAAGGTACCTCACTTCAAAGAGCCCGATGGGCACTTCTCGACCATCATCGCGGCCTGGGCTCGAGGCGTCACCCTGGGCACGGTTCTCGACCTGGCCGACGCCGAAATCGGACAGACGTCCCCGGGAGATTTTGTACGAAATGCCAAGCAAGTTGCCGATCTCTGCGAGCAGTTGGGGCGCATGCGCCACCTGACGGACGTCGCGGACGTGGCCCTCGAGGCGCGTGACGCCGTACTTCGCAGTGTCGTCGCGGGTGCGTCCAGCGTCCACCCACGGGACTAATTTCGCCTCTAGTCTCGTAACTCCATGCACCCCTACGTTGCCGAAGACTTCACCGACGCCGAGGTAGTAGTTCTTCGGCGTTATTTCACCAATCTCGAGGGTCCCGTCTTCGCCCTCGTCAATCTCCCCGAGGTCGTGAAGGGTGCTCTCTTTGCGCGCTACTCGCGATCGTCGAAGAGCCTGCGCAGACTCTTTCTCGACGAGTTTGTTGGCGACCTCGAGTTGGCCGGCGACGTCGGAATCGATGCGACGGTGGGGCTTGAGCGGGCCGATGACCTCTACCAGAAGATCTTCTTTGAGTACGGCGACGACTCCGTCGCACAACTTGGCGGCGTGCACCTCGCCTGCGAACAGGCGAGCAATCTTCTCACCAAAGTCCTCGAGCGAGGTCGCCTCATGAGCTACCTCGAACAATCGACGAGGTACCTCGGGTACGATCGGCGCCTCCCGAACGGCCTATACCGCTTCTATCGCGACAACGACCTTTTGGAGTCGCGTTTTGGCGCTCGCTACATCGGCGAGATGGACCGCATGTTCGATACGTACCGTGAGTTGCTGCCCGTCTTGACCGACTGGCTCACGATCAAGTATCCAAAGACTCCCGAGGACACGGACTTCGTCTATCGCCAGGCCATCCGTGCCAAAGCGCTCGACGGACTACGCGGACTGCTCCCGGCAAGTGCACTGTCGAACCTCGGCATCTACGCCTCCGGTCAGGCCTACGAGTCGCTGTTATTGCGCATGCGCGCCCACCCTCTCCCCGAAGTGCGCGAGTACGCCCAGATGATGTTGGACGAATTAGTCAAGGTCATCCCGTCATTCCTGCGCCGACTTGACGTGCCCGAGCGCGGACTCGCCTGGACGAAGTATCTAGCCGACACGCGAAGCGCCACGCACGCACTGTTAGCGGGCGACGTCGATACTTCCGGACCCGAGGAGAGTGTCCGTCTCGTCGCCTTCGACACCGAGGGTGAGACGCGTGTTCTCGAAGCCATCGTCTTTGCCAACTCGACACTCTCGCACGATGACGCCGCGCGCCGAGTCGCCACCATGAGCGCCGAGGAGCGGCGCACGCTGCTGACGACCTACGTGGGCTCGCGAGGTAATCGGCGTCATCGCCCCGGACGGGCCTTCGAACGCACCGACTATCGCTTCGAGATAGTCAGTGACTACGGAGCGTTCCGCGACTTGCAGCGTCACCGCATTCTCACGATCGAGTGGCAGCCTCTCACCGTGGACCTCGGTTTCGACGTGCCCGAAGTGATCCAGGACGCGGGTCTTGCGGACCGCTATCGAGAATCCCTCATCCGCTCGGCCGAACTCTTTCACGACGTGCGCGAGGATTTTCCCGAGCAGGCGCAGTACTGCGTGGCGCTGGCTTTTCGCATCCGTTACGTCATGCAGATGAACGCTCGCGAGGCGTTGCACCTCATTGAGCTACGCTCGGGGCCCCAGGGCCACCCGAGTTATCGACGAATTGCCCAGGAAATGGCCCGTTTGATTCGCGACGAGGCCGGTCACCACGGAATCGCCGATGCCATGACCTATGTTGATTTCTCGGATACCGACCTGGAACGCCTCGAAGCCGAGCGCACCGCGGAGCGCAATCGACTGAATCGCTAAGAAATACGACATTTATGCAGTCTTTACGTGGAAAGAGCGCACGGCTCCGGAAAAAGGCCTTACAATGCCTGCGCTACAGAAGAGGAACTTATGGCAAGTGATGTTGAGAATGATGAAGTCTTTGATGAAGAAGAGCTCGCAGAGGGCTTTGACGAAGAGATCGTGGGCGAAGAAGAGCTCGAAGACGTCGTCGATGACATTGACGAAGCAGACGACGTAGACGACGAGGCGGATGACGAAATAGCCGCAGTACTCGTGGCTGACGCCGTGGACGACGACGAAGTCGTGGTGGCCGTTGTCCCTGTTACGGAAGACGATGACGACGTCGTTGATGACGCCGATGTAGAGCTCGCACTGGACGAAGTGTTGGCCGAGACGATCCTGCGCACTTCAACGCCCGAGGATGACGATGAAGCCCCAATCGAGGTCGACCCGACTCTCGACACGACCGAGGCGATATTGCCCAAGCAGGACGACGAGTTTCGTTGCAAATCGTGCCGTTTGCTCAAGAAAACGAGCCAACTTGCCGACAAGGCAAACACGCTCTGTCGTGACTGCGTCTAAGAGTTTCGCGTCGTCGTGAGCGTCCTGCTCGCGACCGTCGTGACCCCAGAATTGGAAACACTCTGGAACCACGCTCATCATGATGTGCTGGCCAAGCGTGGGGGAGTGGCGCTGATGGCGACTCTGAGCGACTCAACTCCGCCCGATCAATTGCTGTTAGCGGTCGTGATGGCGTCGTCGCTGTGGTTGTATCACGATGACCAGTTGAAGGGTTTCGCTCTCTGTCGCGGTCAGCTCGTCGAGGCGATCTACGTGGCACACGACTTTCGTCGTCAGAAGATAGCCACGACGATTGTGCGGACTCTCTTGGATAGCGCAACGCCTCCGGTTGACGCGTACGCACTTCCCGGCGACAGAGCAATGAAATCGCTTTACGAGTCGATCGGTTGGAAGGCCCGTCTTCTTACGATGCGCGGCGCGTAGCCGGCCGACGAACTATCCGCGTCGGCGGTGGCGGCGGTGGAACCTTCATTCCGAGCAGTTTCGCCAGTTCCGGAATTGCGCCGGCGTTGTGCACCGCCACAGCATGACTGGATTCATCCGCGGGAATGCCGAGAGGTTTGACGTTGCGACGAATGGAAGTGTCTGCCGTCAGCTCAACGATCTCGTTCCACAGTTTGGGGTCCTGATCGGCGTTGAGAGTCTCGGACACCAAGGCAACCACGCGAACCGCGGCGTCAGCGCTGACGCGCGTTGACATGTCCGGGGGACGTGCGACAAGCGCGAGCGCCTCTTTGACGTTCTTCGAACCAATGGCGGCTTCGAGTTTCTCGTTCCATTGAGTCCGAAGGTGGTCGATGCGGGCCGTCAAGGACACCTGGAGTTCTTTCAACTGCGTGCGAGCTTCGTCGTCAAGAGACACCGTCTTTGCGGACGTGACGACTGCGCGAAGATCACGCAGTCGAAGTTCGCGACCAGCGCCGATCGCTCCCGCGGCGCGGTCTTTCCACAGAGAGAGGTTGGTGCGGTTTAGGAGATCTTCGGCGATTCGTTCGATCGTCGTTGCGTCAATCGTTGGGCGACCTTGCGCTGACGCATTCTTATTTTGCAGTTCTACGGCCGCGCGAACTGCGGGCATGCCACCGCGCAACAGCTGCTCAGCAACGGGCAACTGCTCGGGTGAAAGCGTTGCCAATAGAGCGTTGCGGTACGTCGTCGTGAGAGGCGGCTGCTGGGGCGCGTGCGAGCGGTCGGGACGACCTGGACGGGCGCCACGATCTGAGCTCGGGCGAGCGCCACGGTCCGCGCTGGGGCGAGCACCGCGATCGGATCCGGTACGGGGCGGACGACTCGGTCGCTCGCTCTTGGTCGCGTCGGGCGAGTCACCGCGCGGCTCACGGGCTGGACGATCGCTGCGAGGTCCCCGGGACGGGCGCTCGCCGGTCGTAGAGGTGTCTTTGTCACGGCGAGCGGTCGGGCGCTTCGACGCCGGTCGGCGAGCACCGTCACGCGAGTCATCCGAGTCACGACGCGGGCCACGACCCTTTGACGCGTAGGTCACTACGACGTCGGGACCCTTTTTCACTTCGGGGATCAGTTCGAGTCGCTCGTTACGCGGGTCGACCGGTGATGCAGTCTTGGGGGCCGTCACGGAGAGGACTTCAATACCCTCCATGTACTGCTCGATGTCGGCGCGATACACGTGACCAACCACAGGCCCGCCGGGCACAAGAGCTGCCGCCAAAACGCCCTTCGGTAGCTTCGCGCCCGCAGCGCGCCACGTGGCGAGATCGCCACTCAAACTCGTGATTTCGATCTCAATGCGTCGAGACATAGGTTTACAATCTACTCGTTCGCGTGGAACCAAACATTTCGCCGGGTTTTAGTCCATTTTTATTTTCCTTTGCGTAGCATGGCTGAGTGAGTGACACCCCAGTCGACGCGCCCGACGAACACGCCTCGACTCATGACAGCGATGCGACAATCGATGCTGATCCGCCGAGCAACGAAACACCGGACGAACACCTCGATACAGCAGTTCCGGTGATCGCGCTCGGTCCCGTAGAGTCCCACGACGCAGATGCAGCACCCGTCATTACTTCGCTGCGAGACCCCGCGTCCTCAAGCTCCATGAATGACGGAACACCGCTGTCGTCACAAGTACGCAGTAATCGCGGGGGCCTCTGGTCCACGCGCGTCTCTTTGCTGTTAGTCGCCGCCCTCGTGGGGGGCCTAGCGGGACATTTCGCGTCGTCGTCCTCAAATACGCACGATGGGACCGTGACCATCAATGAGGTCAGTAATGCTCCCGGCGCAGCGACGACTGGAGGAATGAGCATCCCCAAGCTCGTACAGAAAGTTCTCCCGTCAGTCGTCAGCATCAAGGTGACGGGCGGCGGCACCGCTGATGAGGGCACGGGCATGATCATCTCCAAGAATGGTCTGGTCGTCACCAACAACCACGTCATTGCCGCCGCCGTTAGCAGTGGAACTATCACCATCACGCGAAGCGGAACCACGAAGAGCGAACCGGCGACTCTCGTAGGAACCAATCCCGTCGACGACGTCGCCCTCATTCGCATCAACAACGCGTCGAATCTACCGACGGTGACTTTTGGCAACTCCAACAAACTCGAAGCTGGCGACTCCGTGGTCGCCATTGGAAACGCCCTCGGACTCGCCGCTGGCACACCAACGGTCACGTCAGGCATCGTTTCGGCGCTCGGTCGCACGGTGACGGCGGGCACCGATACGTCCACCGAGACACTGAACAACATGATTCAAACCGACGCGGCAATAAACCCGGGCAACTCCGGTGGTCCGCTGCTTGACTCGGCCGGCGACGTGATCGGCATGAACACGGCGGTGGCGGGAACACTGTCGGACGGAGAGAACACTCAAAACATCGGATTCGCCATTCCGGTCGCGACCATTCAGTCTCTTCTGTCGACGCTGATGGCGGGGGAGAGTGTCGTCACGCACGGAGCCTTCATCGGTGTCGAGATCGAATCGATGACGCCGTCACTGCAATCTCAGTACGGATTCACCGTGTCATCGGGCGCCGTCGTCATGAGTGTCATCTCTGGTACTGGAGCGGCCGCGGCAGGCGTCGAGCAAGGCGACATCATCGTCGGTATTAACAGCACCACGATCGACAGTGCTCAAGATGTCAGTTCTGTCATCTCATCGCTGCACCCGGGCCAGCGCATTGCGTTGCACATCGTGCGAGGCACCAAGCACATCGTGCTCGAAGTGACTCTGGGTAAACAGCCGTCTAGTTAGGCGAGCGTCGCAAGCCCGCCGTCGACGGGCAGTACTGCGCCCGTGATGTAACTCGCCGCAGGTGACGCCAGGAAAATTGCCGCCCCCGCCATGTCGGAGGGGCGCCCCAGTCGCTTCATCGGAGCCGCGCGCACAATGTCGTCACCAACAGCCTCAATGGTCGCGTGCATCATCCGTGACTCAAAGGGACCCGGGGCGATGGCGTTGACGGTGATCTTGGGGGCGAGAAATTTGGCCAGGTGCCGTGAGAGTTGATGAACGGCCGCCTTCGAGGCCGAATAGGCGTAGGTCTCCATGGCCGGAACGTGAATTCCATCGATCGACCCAACATTGATCACCCGGGACGGCTCTTCGGCGCTGGCGCGCGCTTCGAGGAGTGGGCGAAGGAACTTGGTGAGATGAAAGACGCCCTTGACGTTTAAAGAGAGGACGCGCTCGAACGCTGCTTCGTCGTACTCGTCCATCGGAGCGCCCCACGTCGCGCCCGCGTTGTTTACGAGGACATCGAGGTGATCAGTCTTTGCCGCGACAACCTCAGCCAGGCGTCGACACTCAGCTTCCGTCGAGAGATTTGCTTGGATGAAGGTAAATGAACCTGACTCTGAGAGCTCCTTCTCAAGCGCCTCACCGACGTCTGCCTTGCGTGAGGCGACGAACACGACAGCGCCAGCGTCAAGAAACCCTCGCGCGATCATCTCGCCGATACCGCTGGTCCCGCCAGTAATCAAGACAACCTTGCCCGAGACATCAAACAGTGAGTTCATGGGCAAAAGCGTAGGCGAGTCATGCCTGTGGATAAATAGTTGCGAATACGGCCCAGACCCTAAAGGTCCTCGGTAATCCGATTATTAGTCGGTAACGCGAAAGCTGGTGATCGAAACGGAAGAAACGCTCGACTTGAGGTCGATGCTGTATTGAGCCTTGATCACCCAGACACCATCCGCAGAAAAGTTGAAGGCGCATTCCACTTGGCTCTGCTGAACGGGCTGAAATGGGCAGACCAAGTTGGCGTTTCCGGACGCCGCGGGAGCTATAGCAACCATCCTGACGAAGCCACCGGTGTTCTCTGGGAGCACGTCGGAGATCACGTTAAAGGATCCAGCACTGGTTGAAGGTCCAGTGCTCGCCGAACCGACAGTATTTGCAGACGCCGGCGAAGAGTTGTTGCTGAAGTCAAAAGATAGAACGACGTTCGAGAAGAGAGGGCTGTCCGCGCCTGATGGCGCTACATAAATTCCAAAACTGGCTGCCACAAAGAAAACAGCCAAAAGTACCCGACGCATGTGTAAAACACTAGCAGGATTACCTTAGCGTATCGCCGATAATGTTCGTTATGTTAAGTTAGAAAGAAACTCTCGCATCCGGACATCGGTGATACTTCCGGTGAAATCCAGGCTCTTCGACCATTGATCACCCGCCCACTCGAACGCTCCGAGAGCTGTTCTTGAATCGTAACGAGAATGTCATTCGATGGTGAAGGTTGGCGACATTTGTAGTCGCGTGGTGGTTGGTTTCTATCCCAGCGGTTCAAGGACTCTCTGATGACCGTTGAACCCGGTTGGACCGGTCACCAAAAGGCACGGTACGAGGTTTACTAAGCCAAAATTGATACCTTCTCTTTAACCCTCTATGCCCGCGCACGTCACTCTACGCCCACGCCAACTGGCGTTAGCGGTGACTGCGGCGGCGGCCGGAGGCTTTGTCGGCACTTTGCTGCGGGCGTGGCTGACGGGACTGGAGCACCTACCGAATCCGAGCGGACCGGTCACGTGGCCCCAGGAAATACCCTGGGTGCTTCTCGCGATCAATTTTGTTGGCGTATATTTCGCGACCTACCTGTTACGCGGACCCCTTCGCCGACGAGACCCGAACGAAGTGACCCGCATCCTAGTTATTACGGGCTTTTTCGGGGGCCTAACCTCCTACTCGGGCCTTTACGTGGATCTAGCGGCAATCTGGCACGTCTGCGTCGGCGGATGCTTTGCGGTCGTTTTCGGGGCTCTCTTAAGCGGCGTTCTGGCCGCGTGGCTGGGATTGCAGAATCACCGATGACTCTTTTTCTCGCCTCCCTATTCGGCGCTGTTGGCTGCGCGGTGCGCTATCTCGGCGAATACGCAGTTCGTCGCCACCACCCCACCAATCGACCATGGGCCACTGTCGCCGCCAATGCAATCGGCTGCGGTATCGCCGGGTTTGTCGCGTACCAGTTCGCGGGCGCCATTGACGCTCACGCTCGAGAGATTGTCATCACTGGATTCTGCGGAGGACTCACGACGTTCTCTTCTGCTTTCGCCGTACCCGCCATCCTTCAACGTGAGCATCACTGGGGCTACGCGGTGACACTGGTCGTCGCTACCCCGTTGCTGTGCGCCGGCTTCTTCTTCGCTGGAGTGGCGCTCGCCCATTGAACAAAGCACAGTTCTCCGTCACGAGCGCGCTGAGGGCGCGCCGCGGTTCACGATGATTGCGATTATCGCCCGTCGTAATTTCTGCGCTGCTGCTCTTTCCATTGTTCGTAGTGCTCTTCGTAGTTCGGGTCATGCAACCGCATGAACCCATAGGTCGGGAAGATGATCCAGGGGATCTTTTTCAACCATGGATGAGCCTTCCGTTGGTGATACATACGTCGTAGTGCCCTTTCTTGGCGGGCAGTTTCGGCACGTGACGTCGGCGGTGGGTTGTAAATAATGTGCGGCGCGTCACTCGACGTGGACTCGTCAACGTCAGCGTCGCGAGGTGTTCGAGCCGGTACGAGGCGATCGTCCGGTGCCTCGCCTGAGTGATTCGGGTCACCCGGCGTATCGGCATTATTGCTCATCCTTTTAATCTCCTTTGCTGAGATCAACAACCCCCGGAATTCGACCGGTAGGCGATGACGCGGTCCGCCCCGTGCTTCCAGCCGATCCAGCAATCGGCTGCGCCGTGCGCACCGCTCCCCCAGTAGGTCCATCCGGCGGGGATCTTCGGATCGTAGTGCCCAGCGTTCACGAGCACGTGCTTCGCCTCAGCGCAGCTGACGCCGATCGCGTTGAGTTGAAAGTACGTAACCGGGTTGGTGGGAGAAAAGATGAAGGTAACCGAACCACAGTGCAACGTGGCGTGCGTCGTCAGCGTCTCGTGCGCCGTCGCATTGGGACTTCCACTGACCGCACCCGCGAAGCTGGAGCCGACCAACGGCGCTGCTGTCACCGCTGCCAGCACGACGCCAACGATTATGGGACGCATCCCTCTAATGAAACCTTCAGAACGACGAGTGCGCATCTGCTCCCCTTGCGATCGGAGCGAGTTCCGTGGCGCACGCTCTCGGTGATAAGCCCGATGTTAGGACACAACTTCTTCGACATATGGATGCCCAACTCTTAGCGCTCTTATACCTTGACGGGGCCACTCTCCGCTTCGTTCAGGCCCGTGAAATCCGTCGTGCTCTTCGGAGCTATCGGCATCAGCCAAGCCGCAATAAGTCCAACTACTAAGACGCCGATGCCGGCGTACGGCGCCCACACGGTCGGGGCCGTGACCTTGTAGATCGCTCCGTAGATGGCAGCAATGGTGACCAGACCCCCGACCAGACTCGCGAGGTACAACTGCCACCTCTTCCCACTCGAGCGAAGTCCTCGCAACGCGCCAACGGCAATGAACAAATAGATGACGGCAATCGCAAACCCACCGAAGGTGGACATAAAGCTGAACATGGAGAAGTACTCGGGGTTGTGCGGAATTGCGAACACCGTTGTCCAACCCACCAGCGCGATCACGATTGCGTACGCGACAATAACGAAAGCGCTCGCTCCTGACGGCGTACCACGACGTGAGATGCGAGCCAACGGCGCGGGCATGCGGTGATCTCTCGCCAAGGCGAAGAATCCGCGCGATGCGGAAACCGCGCACCCGATCAAAACCGCGATCATGTCGAAGACGACGACCAATTCCACCAGTCGACGAATTCCTGTGCCCGCGTATCCGCCAGCTCCCGCTGGACCGGCGAGAGTGAACAACGGGGCTCCAGCGTTCTTGCCGAAGGTGCTCAGATTGAAGTGAAATCCCGACACTTGCGCGAACGACCCGATGATGTAAAACCCGGCAATTACGATGACCGAGATCAAGACCGCTCGAGGAATATTGCGCTCGGGACGGTCCGTCTCTTCTCCCAAGTTGGCGGACGTTTCGAAACCGGTAAAAAGCAACACACCGTAGAGAACGCCAAAGAACACGCCTTTCCAGTGGGTGGGCGAGCCGCTGGGGGAGAAGCCCGAGCTGATGTGATGCACTCCCCCACTCTTGACAATGACGTAGATAGAGAAGACCAGCACCACCGTCACCGAGATGAGAGCCAACGTCAGCTGCACTCGCGTCGACAGCGCAACGCCGAGATAGATGATGGATCCTACGAGCACCAACAACAACACGTCCCAACCCCAGTCGGGCAGCGGAGTGCGGCTGAACTCGCC
This sequence comes from Acidimicrobiales bacterium, assembly GCA_049790955.1. GTDB lineage: Bacteria > Actinomycetota > Acidimicrobiia > Acidimicrobiales > RAAP-2 > RAAP-2. The sequence goes on along the minus strand of JBAQZL010000097.1, from coordinate 1,947 downwards.
CAGAATTGTGTCGTGAATGGTGCCGCCGATCATGGGAAGAATCCCGGCACCCAGGGCCAGCATTCCGGCGTAGTACAGCCACCCCGCCGCGGCGCCCACGCGCACGCCCAGCCCGTCGGTGACGTAGTCGTACAGCGAACCGGCCGCTTGAATTTTGCGCGTGTACTCAGCGACGATCCAACCGAGACCAATGACGCCCACCGCGGCGATCAACACCGACAGCGACGCCGCATTTCCTGCACCCTGACCCGTGGCTGAAATGATGCCCACGACAAGTGGAACAAGAAACGCAATGGAGAACACGGGACCCATAAGACCGACCGACTGAGCGATCGTGTCAATGAGTGTGAGCTTTCGCTTGCCGCCGAGCGTCGTTCGTTGATCGTTCGCCATGTTGTCCCCCCGGACTCTCGGGACAACGCCCCGTTAGACGACTAACCGTATGGGGTCAAACGAACTACGTCAAGGACTATTCGTTCTCGAGGCGATCCTGGGCCGCGCGCACGAGCCACTGGAAGGTCGGGTCAGGCTTCTTCAGCAGCTCGGGATGCCACTGCACTGCGACAATCGAGCCGTCGGGTGTTTCGAGTCCTTCGACGATGCCGTCGGTAGCTTTGGCCGACACCACGAGCCCTTCGCCCACCTCGTCGACGACCTGATGGTGAAGTGAGTTCACTCCGATCTCGCCGGGAAAGAGTTCCGCCGTCAGGGTTCCTTCGACGAGGTTGACGCCGTGAGTCGCTTCGTGACCGTCGATATCCCACTGGGGATGACCCGCTCCCTCGTCGAGTTCGACGTGCTGGCGAAGAGTCCCACCAAACACGACGTTGACGAGTTGCAGTCCGCGACAGATGGCCAGGACGGGAATACCTTTCGCGCGAGCCGCCGCGAGAAGCGATATCTCCCAGGCGTCGCGATCAGGTTCCACGTCGCCGAGATTCGGATCGGGCTCTTGGTCGTAGTGCTCGGGGTCGACGTCCGCCCCCCCGGTGAGGACGAGTCCGTCAAGGTGGGACACCATTTCGTAAGGATCGGCGTCACGCGTAAGTTCGACCGGTAGCCCCCCTGCCATTGACACCGAGCGTGGATAGTCCGTGATGTGAAGATCGAATTCAATACTGCTCATGGCGGCCGGCACGTTCGTGCCCAGAGCGCTCATCGGCCAACGCCGTCCAGAGATGCCTATTAACGGTCGGCTCATAGTCCGATTCTAGAGGCCCGACGATCACCCCGGTGTACTAGAAAGTTGTTTGGTAGCGAACTTTTTGGAGGACCAATGGCAGAGCCGCTCGCCGACATCACCTCACACGACACGTACATTGACGGCGTACCGCGAGAGACGTTTCGCTACCTTCGCGAGAACGACCCGGTGCACTGGACGGAAGAGCCCGACGGCGGACGCGGCTTTTGGAGTCTCACGAAGTACGACGATGTCCTGCTCGCGAGTAGATCGACGGACCTGTTTTCCAGTCGCCTGGGCATTCGTTTGGAGGATATGGACCCCGAGGAGACCGAGGCACGACGCACCATGATGGAAATGGATGCGCCCGAGCACACGAAACTGCGTCGATTGGTGAGCCGTCCCTTTGCGCCAAAAACTGTCGCCGCGTACGAGGATGCGGTGCGAGAGATAGTCGTTCAGATTCTCGACTCACTGCAGGGCGAGCGGGAGTTCGACTTCGTACAACGCATCGCACGTGAGCTGCCAATGCGAATGTTGGGGCGATTGCTCGGACTCCCCGATGACGACCTCGACTGGCTCGTCCAGCGCGGCGACGCCCTGATTGGGAACACCGACTCTGACTTCACGGACTACGTCGTCGACCAAGTGGATACTTCGGACTATCGACTCCTCCCCTTTCGCTCTCCGGTGTCGATCGAGTTATTCGAGTACGCGGCGCAGGCACTCGAAGAACGTCGCATCACACCCACTCATGACATCCTGAA